>JAURBX010000048.1 GCA_030828745.1 Flavobacteriaceae bacterium
ATACTCTTGTTCAATTGTGAAATTACTCCTGAGTTCAGGAACGATGGTTTTCCATTGATCATATCGAAGATTATCAATTAAAACGAGTAGCGTAGGTTGGTTTTCTCTTATTTCAGGGACAACATGTTTTTGAAATACATTGTGTGATAGCGTAGGACCGACTTCACCTTGCATCCAGTTAGGATAATTTGACCTGATAAATTTTGCGAATTGAGCATTGGCTTCTTTCTTTTGCGTTTCAAAAATATCAAAGAAACTGTTGTCTTCAAGTGTCTCCAATTCAAGTTCCCAATACATTAGCTTTTTAAAATACTCAATCCAATCTTCAAACGATTCTAAATCCATTAATGACTGTGCAATTCTACCAAACTCTTGTTGGTAACTTTGCGTCGTTTTTTCAGCAACAAGGTTTTTCTGATTTAATATTTTTTTGAGTGATAGTAATATTTGGTGAGGATTTACGGGTTTTATTAGATAATCTGATATTTTAGATCCAATGGCATCCTCCATGATTTGTTCTTCCTCGTTTTTCGTAATCATTATTACTGGAAGGTTCGGTTTTCTGTTTTTGATTCCGACTAAAGTTTCTAAGCCGTTCAGTCCGGGCATATTTTCGTCCAATAAAATTACATCGTAATGCTGAACTTCAATTAAATCAAGCGCATCTTGTCCATTGGTACAAGGGGTAGTCGTGTATCCTCGATCATCCAAAAAAAGAAAGTGTGGTTTGAGCATTTCAATCTCATCATCAACCCATAAAATTTTGATACGTTCCATTTGTTATCTTTGTTAAAAATTCGATTGAAGCGTGCGAAGCAAATACCCTTTATTTAACGACCCAATTTATGGATTTATTGCCATTCAATCTGAATTGATCTTACAACTTATCAATCACCCCTATTTCCAACGTCTTAGACGAATTTCTCAAATGGGCTTGTCCAGTTTGGTTTATCCAGGGGCACATCATACCCGTTTTGAACACGCAATAGGAGCCATGCATATCATGCAAAATGCAATCACAGTGCTAACAAGCAAGGGGATTAAGATTAGTATGGAAGAACAAGAAGCGATGCAGATTGCGATTTTATTACACGATATAGGACATGGTCCTTTTTCTCATGCTACAGAAAAAGCCCTTTTACCCGGAGTGCATCATGAGGAAGTTTCCATTCGAGTTATTAAAATGTTGAATAAAGAATTTGATGGTGCGTTAGATTTGGCGCTTCAAATTTTTAGAAATGAATATCCCAGAAAATTTATGCATCAACTGGTTTCGGGGCAAGTGGATGTGGATCGACTAGATTACCTCAAGAGAGATAGTTTTTACACAGGGGTGACAGATGGAAATATCAATACAGATCGAATTGTTGCCATGATGAATGTTGCAGAAGAAAGACTGGTCTTTGAAAGTAAAGGAGTTCATTCTCTTGAAAAATTTTTACTGGCAAGACGGTTAATGTATTGGCAGGTATATCTTCATAAAACTAGTCTGGCCGCAGAGCTAATTCTTATTAAAACACTCACCCGATTTAGAGTTTTGCTTGAAAGTGGAAATGAAACCATAATGGATACCCATGTGCTTTATCCTTTTTTTAAGATTGACAAGGATACTCCCTTGAATGAAAGCATATTGTCAAAGTATCTTATTCTTGATGATTCAGATGTTTTATCTCTTTTAAAAAGTTGGGTTCATCATGAAGATATAGTTTTGAGTAGCTTGTCTAAACAGTTAATAAATAGAAACTTGCCAAAGGTTAAATTGCAGTCGATTCCTTTTGAAGAGAAAGCCTTGGAAAAGAAAAAGAAGCGCTTAAAACACACCAATTTATCGGCAACTATACTAGATAATTTTGTTTTTACAGGAAGCGTTTCAAACCAAACTTATATTTCGGATCAAGCTCAAATTTTACTTCAAGAAAGATCAGGCAAGATTAATTCAATTGCAAAATCCATAGACTATTTAGATTTCGAACAGTTCTCCAAGCCCATTCATAAATATTATTTGTGTTACCCCAAAAGCAAATAGTTCCCCATAAATCCCTATTTTTGCAGCATGAATTTATCCCTTAAAGAGATAGCCACAAAATTCAAAGGCTCAATTGAAGGTGAGATTGATTTTAAGGTCAATCAACTTTCAAAAATTGAAACGGCTCAACCGGGTTCATTAAGCTTTTTGGCTCATAAGAAATACACCCCTTTTTTATACAAAACAAAGGCTTCTGCAATTTTAATTCAAAAAGACTTTGTATTGGAATCTCCTGTGGACAGTACGCTAATTAGAGTTGACGATCCTTATGTGGCATTTACCACACTTTTGATGGAGGAAGCAAAAGAGAAACAAAAACCTTTAATCGGAATACATGAAAGTGCGGTAATTCATCCTTTGGCAAAATTAGCAGAAGATGTTTATGTTGGAGCTAATGTTACTCTTGGAGACTGTATTTTAGAATCTGGGGCTCAAATTCATTCCAACTGTTTTGTTGGAGATCAAGTCCTATTAGGAAAGAACACAACTTTAAAACCGAATGTTACAATATTGAATCAATCTGAGATTGGAGCCAATTGTACTTTTCATAGTGGGGTAATTATTGGTTCTGATGGATTTGGATTTGCACCACAAGTATCAGGCGCATACCTCAAAATACCACAATTAGGAAAAGTCGTGATCCAAGACCATGTTGAAATTGGTGCAAACTCGACTGTAGACCGTGCGACTTTAGGAGAGACCCTAATCAAAACTGGAGTCAAGCTGGATAATATGGTACAGATTGCACACAACGTAGAAATTGGTGAACATACCGTGATTGCAGCACAAACAGGAATTGCAGGATCAACTAAAATCGGTTCTCGATGTGTTATTGGAGGTCAAGTTGGATTTGCAGGGCATTTAACCATCGGTGATGGAGTGCAATTGCAAGGACAGACCGGTGTTACCAAAAGCATCCCAAATGCAGGAGACTTTCAAGGTACTCCTGCGATGGATTATCGATCGTACTATAAATCCTACGCTTTATTTAAGCAATTCCCCAAAATTGAAGCTCGCTTAAGAAAATTAGAAAAATTAATAAACCCATGATAAAACAAACTGCAGCGCAAAAGACCCTGGCTAAGGAGGTTCGTTTGAATGGAATTGGCCTGCATTCAGGTCAAGAAATTGAACTAAACCTAAAACCTGCCCCTGAAAATACAGGATTTGTCTTTCAAAGAGTGGATTTAGACCCCGTAGTAGAAATCCCTGCCTTAACTAACTTTGTAAGTAAAACGGAAAGAAGTACAACACTCAATAAAGGAGGTGTTGAAGTTCAAACCACAGAGCATCTACTTGCCGCACTGGTGGGATGTTCAGTGAACAACTGTTTCATAGAAATTAATGGAGCCGAGCTACCTATTATGGATGGTTCTTCCAAACTATTTGTTGAAGCAATACAAAAAGTAGGTGTAGCTGAACAAGAGCTGCTTCAGGAAGTTTTTGTCGTAAACGATATCATACATCATGTTGATGAAGAAACGGGGAGTGAAATCATGTTGCTCCCAGCAGAAGTCTCTTCTTATACCGTTATGATTGATTTTGAAACCAAGGTCTTGGGGACTCAAAATGCAACTTTACACAAGACAGAAGACTTTGTAACCGAAATTGCCTCCTCAAGAACCTTTAGTTTTCTGCATGAATTAGAGATGCTTTTAGAACACGGTCTGATCAAAGGAGGAGATCTAAACAACGCAATTGTTTATGTTGACAAGCCTTTAGCTGAAAGTAACATGGAGCGACTGAAGACGGCTTTTAATAAAGAAGACATTGCTGTAACTCCTAATGGCATCTTAGATAATTTAACATTGCACCATCCCAATGAAGCCGCGCGTCACAAACTTTTGGATGTTGTGGGGGATTTGGCCTTGATTGGAATGCCATTCCAAGGAAAAATAATCGCAACTAAACCAGGACACAAAATTAATACTGACTTTGCTAAACGAGTTGCCTCGTTGATTCGTAACAACCGCAAATCAAACGCTCCCATAGTAGATTTGAATAAAACTCCAGCGATGGATATTAATCAAATCATGGACATGCTTCCTCATAGACCTCCCTTTTTATTGGTCGATAAAATTCTTGAATTGTCTGATTGTCATGTCATAGCATTAAAAAATGTGACTATGAACGAATCATTCTTTCAAGGTCATTTTCCTGGAGCTCCAGTCATGCCCGGTGTTTTGCAGATTGAGGCTATGGCTCAAGCGGGTGGGGTTTTGGTGTTGAATACAGTGCCCGATCCTGAAAATTATTTAACCTTCTTCATGAAGATTGATAATGTAAAATTCAAGCGTCCTGTCCATCCTGGTGACACTTTGATTTTTAAATTAGAATTGATCACTCCCATACGGCGTGGTATTTGTAACATGAGAGCACATGCTTTTGTCAACGACCAATTAGTGAGTGAAGGTGACATGATGGCGCAAATTTCAAGAAGAGAATCTTAAGAAGAATTAAAATGATACAACCACTTTCCTATATTCATTCCGATGCTAAAGTTGCTGACAACGTAATTGTTGAGCCTTTTAGCACAATCTATAAAAATGTTGAAATTGGTGAGGGAACGTGGATTGGATCAAATGTTACCATTATGTCAGGAGCTAGAATAGGGAAAAATTGTAAAATATTTCCAGGTTCTGTGATTAGTGGTGTGCCGCAAGATTTGAAATTCGACGGAGAAGATTCCCTAGCTGTGATCGGTGACAATACAACCATACGAGAATGTGTAACCATCAACAGAGGGACAGCAAGTCGAGGAATTACTAAGATTGGAAAAAACTGCCTAATCATGGCGTATTCTCATATTGCGCATGATTGTAGTGTGGGAGATTTTTGTATTTTTTCTAATAATAGTACCCTTGCTGGGCATATTGAAGTAGGAAACCATGTTATTTTGGCAGGTTTAGCTGCTATTCATCAGTTTTGTACCATAGGAGATTTTGCCTTTGTTTCAGGGGGTTCTTTGGTTCGAAAAGATGTGCCGCCCTTCGTTAAAGCAGCGCGAGAACCCCTGTCTTATATGGGGGTTAATTCAATTGGATTAAGGCGAAAAGGTTTTGAATCAGAAAAAATTCAAGAAATTCAAACGATATATCGCATCTTATTTCAGCAAAAAAATAATATTTCACAAGCGGTACGAATCATTGAAGCAGAAATGAATGCTACTCCAGAGCGAGATAAGATCTTACAGTTTGTAAACAACTCCAAGCGAGGAATAATGAAAGGCTATTTATAGAAAATTAAACTCAAGATTATGGCGTCTACATCAGATATTAGAAAAGGATTATGTATTAAATACAACAATGATATTTATAAAATCATTGAATTTTTACACGTAAAACCAGGAAAAGGTCCAGCCTTTGTTCGGACAAAACTTAAAAGTGTTACCTCAGGAAAAGTATTGGATAACACCTTTTCTGCTGGGCATAAAATCGAAGATATTCGTGTTGAAACCAATAAATATCAGTTTTTATATAGCGAAGGGGAGCAGTATAACTTTATGAATACAGACGATTACAATCAAATTGCAGTTGAAAAATCTGTTTTAGATGCCCCTGAACTCATGAAAGAAGGTGAGATGGTTTCCATTTCTATCAATACTGAAGATGGAATGCCTTTGTCTTGTGATATGCCAGCCAGTGTGATTTTGGAAGTAACTCATACAGAGCCAGGAGTCAAAGGAAATACAGCAACCAACGCAACCAAACCTGCTACCGTTGAAACGGGAGCCTCCATTAATGTCCCTTTATTTATCAATGAAGGCGACAAGATCAAAGTGGAAACGGAGAAAGGAAGCTATATAGAAAGAGTGAAAGAATAACAGTATCATACTAAATTGAAATAAATAAAAACAAAATATGAGTGTACTTGTAAATAAAGATTCTAAGATAATTGTACAAGGTTTTACGGGGAGTGAAGGAACCTTTCATGCAACCCAAATGATAGCGTATGGAACCAACATTGTTGGGGGGGTGACTCCTAGTAAAGGAGGACAAATGCATTTAGACAAACCTGTTTTTAATAGTGTTGCTGAAGCTGTGAAAGAAGTCGGTGCAGACACTTCCATTATATTCGTTCCTCCAGCTTTTGCTTCGGATGCGATTATGGAAGCTGCAGAGGCAGGGATAAAAGTGATCATTACTATTACGGAAGGAATTCCCGTGAATGATATGACAAAAGCGTATGCATATGTAAAAAGTCAAGGTGCTACTTTAATTGGACCCAATTGCCCTGGAGTCATTACTCCTGAGGAAGCAAAAGTGGGAATTATGCCCGGTTTTGTATTTAAAAAAGGAATAGTAGGAATCGTTTCTAAATCAGGAACTTTGACCTATGAAGCTTCTGATCAAGTAGTCGCCCAAGGATTGGGTATTTCTACAGCCATTGGAATAGGAGGAGATCCCATTATTGGAACCACGACCAAAGATGCAGTAGAGCTCTTTATGAATGATCCTGAAACCGAGTGTGTCGTCATGATTGGAGAAATAGGAGGTCAATTAGAAGCAGATGCTGCAAAATGGATTAAGGCCACTGGAAATAAAAAACCAGTAATCGGTTTTATTGCAGGAGAAACAGCACCTAAAGGTAGAACCATGGGACATGCTGGTGCCATTGTAGGGGGAAGTGAAGATACCGCTGAGGCCAAGAAACGAATTATGCGCGAATGTGGGATCCACGTGGTGGATTCCCCGGCTCAAATTGGAGCAAAAGTAGCAGAAGTATTAGCTTAAGATCATGGAATTACTCAAAGGAAAAACAGCCATCATCACCGGGGCGAGCAGAGGAATAGGAAGAGGCATTGCAAAAACCTTCGTAGAACAGGGATGTAACGTGGCTTTCACTTACAGTAGCAATAAAGAAGCGGCCGATAGTTTAGCTGAAGAACTTAATAGTGCTGAAGTTCAAGTGAAAGGGTATCAAAGTAACGCAGCTAATTTTGATCAAGCGCAACAATTGGTAGAAGACGTGCTTTCAGATTTCGGAGGTCTTGATATTTTAATTAATAATGCGGGAATCACCAAGGATAATCTTTTAATGCGAATGAGCGAGCAAGACTTTGATCAAGTGATTGAAGTGAATTTAAAATCAATTTTCAATATGACCAAAGCCGTTCAACGCACCTTCCTAAAACAACGCCATGGAGCACTCATTCACATGAGTTCAGTGGTAGGAGTGAAAGGAAATGCTGGTCAAGCCAATTATGCCGCTTCAAAAGCAGGTATAATAGGTTTTTCCAAATCAGTAGCTTTAGAGTTAGGATCACGAAACATACGATCCAACGTAATTGCTCCTGGTTTTATAGAAACAGAAATGACAGCCAAGCTCTCTGAGGAAGTCGTCCAAGGATGGAGAGAAGGAATCCCCTTGAAAAGGGGAGGACAAGCTGAAGATGTAGCCAATGTCTGTGTGTTTTTGGCTTCTGATTTATCCAGTTATATTACTGGACAAGTGCTTCATGTAGATGGAGGAATGTTAACTTAAAAAAAAACGGATTATGCAAAAATTACCCAAGATTGGACTGCCCATTATTTTATTGGTCGTCGTATTACTTATTTTTATCTCTAAATCTTCTATAAACATTGGTTATGGAGAAGCAGGAGTTTTATTTAAAACCTTTGGGGGAGGAGTCGTTACTGATGAACCACCACTAGGGGAAGGATTTCATATTATTGCTCCTTGGAATAAGGTGTATATCTATAATGTGAAACAACAAGAAGTGTTTGAAAGTAAAATGCAAGTACTTTCTTCCAATGGTCTGGAGATTAGCTTAGACATCTCTGTGCTTTATCAGCCGAAAATAGAAGAACTGGGATTACTTCACAAAACCAAAGGAGAAAATTACTTAAATATCATCATCATTCCACAGATTCGAGCAGTAGCACGAAGTGTGGTGGGTCGTTATACTCCAGAACAACTGTATTCGACTAAGCGAGATGCCATTCAAAATGAAATCTATGAGGAAACCAAAAAAGTGGTTGAGGGGCAATACGTTCAATTAAATGCGGTATTGGTGAGAGATGTTACGCTTCCTATTGCAATTCGAGAAGCGATTGAGCGAAAGTTGAATCAAGAGCAAGAGGCTTTGGAATATGAATTTAGAATTGAAAAAGCAACACAAGAAGCCGAACGTCAACGGATTGATGCTGAAGGGAAAGCAACAGCCAACCGTATCTTGAGTGCTTCTTTGACCGATAAAATTCTTCAAGAAAAAGGAATTGAAGCCACTATTAAGTTGTCGGAATCTCCTAATTCTAAAGTTATTGTCATAGGAAGTGGAAAAGGGGGGCTTCCTATTATTTTAGGGAATCAATAAGCTGATTTAAATAAAAATAATATATTTGCACCCATGCAATTAAAGAAAACACATCATCATCATTATAAAATAGACTCAAACGAGTGCTAATGATGTAGGATGTACATGATATAGAAACCCGTTTGAATTTCAAGCGGGTTTTTTTATTTAAAAGATTTGTGGAGTTCAAACATAAATATTAAAAAATGATACGAATAGCCATTCAAAAATCAGGTCGACTTAACGAAGATTCTCTTCGCTTACTTAAAGACTGTGGAATTTCAATCGATAATGGAAAAGATCAATTAAAAGCTGCAGCACGCAACTTTCCAATGGAAGTGTTTTTTCTTCGCAATGGAGATATTCCCCAGTATATGCGCGATGGAGTTGTGGATCTTGCCATTTTGGGAGAGAATTTATTGGTTGAAAAAGGAAACGATTTAGAGGTTATTGAAAAACTAGGTTTTTCCAAATGTCGCGTTTCAATCGCTGTTCCAAAAGGAAGTCCATTCTCAGGAATTAAAGATTTGGAAGGAAAGCAAATTGCAACGTCTTACCCCAATACCGTAAAATCCTTTTTAAAAGAAAATCAAATCAATGCCAATTTGCACATCATCAACGGCTCTGTTGAGATTGCACCTAACATTGGTTTGGCGGATGCTATTTGTGATATTGTATCAAGTGGTAGTACCCTGTTTAAGAATAACTTACGAGAGGTAATTGAAATAGATACTTCAGAAGCAGTATTGGTGCAAGCACCGAATTTAAACGAGGAAAAACAAGCCTTAATTGAAACCCTTCAATTCAGAATTCAGGCAGTGCTCAGGGCTAAGAAATCAAAATACATTTTGATGAACGTGCCCAATGATAAAATCGACGCCATCAGTTCTATACTCCCTGTTTTAAAAAGTCCAACCGTTTTACCCCTCGCTCGGTCAGGATGGAGTTCTTTGCATTCGGTGATCAATGCTGGTGATTTTTGGGAAGTAATAGACGCCCTCAAAGCGAATGGAGCGGAAGATATATTGGTTTGTCCCATCGAAAAAATGGTATTGTAATGGAACAAAGTATTAACCCTCCTTTTTCAACTTGGGATTCGCTATTGGCTCGTCCTACGGCTTCATACAACTCTCTCGAGCCCCTAGTGGCAGAAGTTTTTGAGGCAGTGAAAAGTCAAGGAGATGCTGCGGTACGCAAGTTTACCCAGCAATTTGATAAAGTAAATCGCACGGAATTTGTAGTTGCTGCAGAGTCACTTAAACAATCAGAAAAAGAAGTCCCAGAGACGTTGAAAGCAGCCATTCAACAGGCCAAAACGAATATCGAACGTTTTCACACGGCACAGCAAACAGACCGAGTTTTTGTTGAAACGATGAAAGGTGTTCAATGCTGGCAAGAAAAACGACCTATTGAGAAAGTCGGTTTGTATATTCCTGGAGGGTCTGCGCCTTTGTTTTCTACTCTTTTAATGTTGGCGATTCCTGCCCAAATAGCGGGATGTAAAGAAATAGTCCTTTGTACTCCACCGGACGAAAATGGTGATATTCCAGCAGTGATCCGCTATACAGCAGCACTTTGTGGACTTACACAACTTTTTGCAGTCGGAGGGATACAGGCCATTGCTGCCATGACCCATGGAACGGAATCTATTCCTCAGGTGTACAAAATTTTTGGTCCCGGAAATCAATACGTGACCGTTGCCAAGCAATGGGCTACTCGTTTGAATGTAAGTATTGATATGCCGGCAGGCCCCAGCGAATTATTGGTGGTTGCCGATGCGTCAGCAGACCCCGATTTCATTGCTGCAGATTTGCTTTCTCAAGCTGAGCACGGCCCTGACAGTCAGGTGATTTTTGTGACAACGGCTCTTGAGTTGTTAGACAAAGTCACTCGAGCGGTAAAAGAACAATTGGAGCATTTGCCAAGAAAAGCTATTGCTGAAAAAGCCCTGGCAAATTCTAAGATGATCTGCTTTTCAAATGATGAGGACGCCATTGGTTTTATCAATGCCTATGGTCCCGAACATTATATTATTTGCATGAAAAATGAGGCCCTTTATGTCTCAAGGATTCAGAATGCAGGATCTGTATTTATTGGAAATTACACTCCTGAAAGCGCCGGAGATTATGCTTCGGGCACCAATCACACCCTACCCACCAACGGTTACGCCAAACAATATAGCGGAGTGAATTTAGATAGTTTTCTAAAGGCGATTACCTTTCAAAAAATCACTAAAGAAGGGATATTATCCTTGGGGAATACTATAGAATTAATGGCTGCCGCGGAAGGCCTTGAGGCGCATAAAAATGCAGTACGAATCCGTTTAAATAAATTGTCTGATGAAAATTGATATCAATCGAATGCTACGTAAGTCTTTGTTGAAATTAATGCCTTATCAATCGGCGCGGCAAGAGTTTGTCAATGAGGGGCGCAAAATGATTTTGTTAGACGCTAATGAAAACCCTTTTGAAACTTCAGTAAATCGCTATCCTGATCCGTTGCAAACAAAACTAAAAAAAGCCATTGCAGCCTGGAAAAATGTAGAAATAGAGCAGCTTTACCTCAGTAATGGAAGTGATGAATTTATTTCTCAAATCATCCAAGGATGCTGTGAGCCCGGTGAAGATCAGATTATGATTGTTCCTCCCACTTTTGGAATGTATAAAGTGGCAGCAGCTCTACACGGAGTTGGAGTGAGAGAAGTTCCATTGATCTCAGCATT
Organism: Flavobacteriaceae bacterium; assembly: GCA_030828745.1. Taxonomy (GTDB): domain Bacteria; phylum Bacteroidota; class Bacteroidia; order Flavobacteriales; family Flavobacteriaceae; genus MS024-2A. The sequence continues at coordinate 11,044 of JAURBX010000048.1, forward strand.
TCAATTGGATGTTAAAGCAATACTTCAGGCAGCAGATCAAAAGACAAAACTTCTTTTCATTCCAAACCCCAACAATCCCACGGGAAATAGCTTTGATTCCAATGATCTTAAAACACTTGTTGAAAACTTCAAGGGCTTGGTCATTATTGATGAAGCTTATGTCGAGTTTGCTGAAGCTCCTTCTGTTGTTCCGTGGCTCAATAAACACTCCAATTTAATAGTATGTCAAACCTTTTCTAAAGCACAAGGAATGGCAGGAGCAAGATTAGGAATGGCGTTTGCGGACAAAAAGTTGATTTCGTTTTTAAACCGCATTAAAGCTCCTTACAATATCAATTCACTAACGCTTGACGTTGCAATACAAAAATTAAAAGAACAAAATATTGTTCAAGCACAGGTGGCTGTTATTTTAAAAGAACGTTTGCGTCTAGAAGCAGTATTACAAAATTTGCCTTGGGTTGAAACATGTTTTCCTTCGGATGCTAATTTTTTACTTATCCGAGTAGATGACAGCTCACACCGCTACAAGCAATTGATCCCTAAAGGAATTGTGGTACGTAACTCCTCCAAGAATGTGGGATGTGAAAACACCCTCAGGATTTCAGTAGGAACACCTGAGGAAAACAATACATTAATCGAAGTGTTAAGTACATTAGAAAACTAATTATGAAAAAAGTTTTATTCATTGATCGAGACGGAACTTTAGCTTTAGAGCCCAACGACTATCAGCTAGATGCTTTTGATAAATTGATCTTTTATCCTCAAGTATTTACCTATTTAGGGAAAATTGCAAAAGAGTTATCCTATACGCTAGTCATGGTGACCAATCAAGATGGTTTGGGAACGAATCAATTTCCTGAGGACAGTTTTTGGCCCGTGCACAACCACCTTTTAAAAAGCTTTGAACAGGAAGGAGTTGTTTTTGAAAATATACTGATTGATAAAAGTTTCCCAAAGGATAACGCCCCAACCCGCAAGCCTAAAACAGGAATGCTGACTCCCTATCTAGACGAGACAAAGTATGATCTAGCCAA
>JAURBX010000069.1 GCA_030828745.1 Flavobacteriaceae bacterium
AAATCATCCACAAGAAAAGTATTGGAAAGATTTTATTCCTGAAACTGAGCATGTATTGTCCCCTAGCAGTGGAGGGGGCTTCTTTTTTGCAAAATATATGATTGACGTCATTACTAAGGTATATCAATACGATACCCAAGGAAATAATAGGGGAGAAATCGAACTCCCTGGCATTGGAACTGCAGGAGGATTCAATGGTAAAAAAGAAGTCGATATTTTGTACTACAGCTTTACCAATTATCATTCCCCTGGAGTAATTTATTCTTATGACCCCAAAACTCAAATGTCTAAAAAATATTGGTCTCCCAACATTGATTTTAATCCAGATGATTATACCTCAACCCAAGTTTTTTATACTTCCAACGATGGGACTAAAGTTCCCATCATTATCACCCATAAAAAAGGAATAGAGTACAATGGTAAAAATCCAACCATTCTCTATGGCTACGGAGGATTTAACATTAGTCTTCAACCCTCTTTTAGTATCACCAATGCGGTGTGGATGGAACAAGGAGGCGTATACGCTGTTCCCAATTTAAGAGGGGGTGGTGAATATGGTAAAAAATGGCATCAAGCAGGAACGCAACTGAGAAAACAAAATGTCTTTGATGATTTTATCGCTGCAGCCGAGTTCCTCATTTCAGAAAAGATAACCAATCCTGAATATTTAGCCATCCGAGGAGGATCAAACGGAGGGCTTTTGGTGGGAGCTACAATGACACAACGACCGGAACTAGCCAAAGTAGCCCTACCTGCCGTTGGGGTTTTAGATATGCTGCGCTATCATAAATTTACCTCGGGTGCCGGTTGGTCTTATGATTATGGAACATCAGAGGATTCTCCAGAAATGTTTGCTTATTTACAAGGCTATTCTCCTGTACACAATGTCAGGAGCGCAACGCGTTATCCCGCCACCCTCATTACCACAGGAGATCATGATGATCGAGTGGTTCCAGCACATTCATTCAAATTTGCAGCCGAACTGCAAGACAAACAACAGGGAGAAAATCCAGTACTCATTCGTATTGAAACCAATGCAGGTCATGGCGCAGGAACCCCTGTCTCTAAAACAATTGAACAATATGCCGATATTTTTGGCTTTACACTTTCTAATATGGGATTCAAGGTTTTACCTGAAACCCTGACCAAAAAACCTAAAGGATAAATAAAGTAAAATGATTCGGACTGCCATAGCAAGCGATGCAAAATCGATAGCAGCAATTTATAATCACTACATTTTAAATACACGGATTACTTTTGAAGAAAATCCCGTTGATGAACAAACGATGAGGCGTCGAATACTTACTCATCCTAAATTACCCTGGTTCGTTTTTGAAGAAAATAATACAATCATGGGGTATTGCTGTTCAGTCCCTTGGAAGCCCCGATCCGCCTATCGATTTACCCTGGAATGTAGTGTCTATGTCAGGGCCTCCCACCAGAAAAAAGGCATCGGTAAAACACTCTATTCCTATCTATTTCAAAGTCTAAAAAATAAGAACTTTCATAGTGTACTTGCAGGAATTTCATTGCCCAATAACGAAAGTGTTAACTTCCATGAATGCTTGGGCTTCCAAAAAGTAGGGCAATTAAAACAAGTGGGATATAAATTTAATGATTGGATTGATGTCGGTTACTGGCAATACACTCTGAACAATGAATAAAAATCTAAATATTCCTAATCCTCCATTGAAAAGTCTTCCATAAACTTTGTCGTATACTCTCCCTTCACATAGGCTGGATCACTCATTAGTTGTAAGTGGAAAGGGATGGTTGTTTTAATTCCTTCAACAATAAACTCTTCTAAGGCACGCTTCATCTTACTAATTGCGCCCTCTCTGGTTTGCGCAGTAGTAATGAGCTTGGCAATCATAGAGTCGTAATGAGGGGGAATCACATACCCACTGTACACATGTGTATCAATTCGCACTCCATGCCCTCCAGGAAGGTGGAGATTTGAAATCAATCCAGGACTGGGTCTAAAACCATTTTCAGGGTCTTCAGCATTAATACGACATTCAATAGAATGGAGTTTGGGTAAATAATGTTTCCCTGATATTTTTTCACCTGCAGCAACTTTAATTTGCTCACAAATCAAATCAAAATCAATGACCTGTTCAGTTATGGGGTGTTCTACTTGAATCCGTGTATTCATTTCCATAAAATAGAAATTTCGGTGTTTGTCCACCAAAAATTCAATGGTCCCCGCTCCTTCGTATTTTATATACTCGGCTGCTTTCACAGCGGCTTCACCCATTTTCTTTCTTAAAGCATCCGTCATAAACGGAGAAGGTGTCTCCTCGGTTAACTTTTGGTGACGCCTTTGTATAGAACAATCACGCTCTGATAAATGACAGGCTTTCCCCGATGAATCTCCTACAATTTGAATTTCAATATGACGGGGTTCTTCGATCAGTTTTTCCATGTACATACCGTCATTTCCAAAAGCCGCTTTGGCTTCTTGACGCGCACTCTCCCATGCTTTTTGAAGCTCATCTTCTTTCCAAACTGCACGCATTCCTTTTCCACCTCCACCCGCAGTCGCTTTAAGCATGACAGGATAGCCAAATTCTTTAGCGATGGTTCCGGCTTCCTCCAATGATTCTAAAAGTCCTTCAGAACCGGGGATGGTAGGTACTCCTGCAGCTTTCATTGTTGCTTTGGCAGAAGCTTTATCACCCATTTGATCGATCATGGATGCAGAGGCACCAATAAATTTTATCTCGTGTTCTTCACAAATTTTTGAAAATTTAGCGTTTTCAGACAAAAAACCATATCCTGGATGAATGGCGTCTGCATTGGTAATTTCAGCTGCAGCAATAATATTAGGAATCTTTAAGTAAGATTCGCTACTTGGAGCAGGCCCTATACAAACTGCCTCATCTGCAAAACGAACATGTAAGCTATCGGCATCTGCCTTAGAATAAACAGCAACCGTTTTAACACCCATTTCTTTGCATGTGCGAATGATACGCATGGCAATCTCTCCACGATTGGCAATTAATATTTTATTAAACATAAGAGAGGTTTAAGAAGGGTTTATCACAAATAGTGGCTGATCAAATTCTACAGGAGAAGCGTCATCCACTAAAATTTTAACAAGGGTTCCGCTTACTTCTGATTCAATTTCATTGAAAAGTTTCATGGCTTCAATTACGCACAAAACATCCCCTTCTGAAATAGTATTCCCGACCTCAACAAAATTAGGCTTGTCTGGTGCTGCTTTACGATAAAACGTTCCAATAATTGGAGATTTGATGGTAATAAAATGATCCTCCGCTTTTTCTGCAACGGGAGCTACAGCTTCAGGGACCGCAGCAGCTGGTGCTGACTGAAGTTGAACGGGTGCAGGAACGGTTTGAATTTGTTGAACCATACCCGTTGTTTCCACAAGAGGTTGATCTGAACCCGTTTTGATGGTGATTTTAATGTCTTCCATCTCTAGTTTCACTTCTTGTGCTCCTGATTTAGCAACAAATTTGATTAAGTTTTGAATGTCTTTAATATCCATATCTATTTTTCAATTGATTTTTAATAGGCCCATGTGAGGTGCGCCGCACCCCAAGTGAATCCACCGCCAAATGCAGCGAAAACGAGCTTGTCTCCTTTTTTAAATTTTGATTCGTAATCGTATAATAAAAGCGGCAAAGTAGCCGCAGTGGTATTGCCGTATCGGTCAATATTCATGAGTACCTTGTCGTTAGATAAATCCAAACGATTGGATGTAGCATCAATGATTCTTTTATTTGCTTGGTGTGGAATAAGATAATCTATCTTACCCTCTTCTAAATTGTTGCGCTTCATAATTTGCTCTGCAACATGCGCCATTTCAGACACAGCATACTTGAAGACAACTTTTCCTTCTTGGTAAATGTTGTGCCAACCCTGATCCAAAGTGTCTTGTGTTGTAGGATGTAAAGATCCTCCCGAGAGAATCCGTAATGCCATTCTTTCGCTTCCGTTGCTTCTAAAATATTCATCTTCCCACCCGAATTCATTGGGGCTTGGCTCGAATAAAACAGCACCCCCCCCGTCACCAAAAATAATACAGGTAGTTCGATCCGTATAATCTACAATCGAAGACATTTTATCTGCTCCAATGAGTAATATTTTTTTATAACGCCCAGAACTAATGTATGCTGCTGCCGAACTCATTCCATATAAAAATCCCGAACACGCCGCATTTAAGTCATAGGCAAAAGCATTTGTTGCCCCAATACTTGAAGCCACATAAGCTGCAGTTGCTGCTACATGCATATCGGGTGTAATCGTTGCTACCAAAACTAAATCAAGGGTACTTGGATCAAGATTCTTTTTTGAAATTAGATCGTTGGCAGCTTGTATGGCAAGATAGGAAGTTGCTTTTTCAGGATCTTTTAGAATACGACGTTCTTTTATTCCTGTACGTGAAGTTATCCATTCATCGTTCGTATCGACCATTTTTTCTAAATCTTGATTAGATAAAATTGTATCGGGAACATATCCTCCCACTGCAGTAATGGCAGCTTTTAACACTTGATTACTCCCTTGATTCATTATAAGTTTTCAGTAGAAAAATACATTAATACGAAGTGAAGATAGTCGTTTTTTGATGCAATCAAAACAATTGTAATAAAAAAAGCCCTCCTAAACGGAGAGCTGTTCATTATGATTTATTTCTTATGCTTCAGCCGCAGCTGCCGCATCAACAAGGACCTTTCCTCGGTAGTACAATTTCCCTTCATGCCAGTGCGCACGGTGATAAAGATGTGCTTCACCAGTGGTTTTACAAGTTGCGATTTGTTGGTCGGCCGCTTTATAGTGCGTACGTCTTTTGTCTCTTCTTGTTTTGGAAATTTTCCGTTTAGGATGTGCCATAATATTTGTTTTACGTGATCGCTCTTACAAGAGATCTTTTAATTTATTCCAACGCGGGTCTTCACCTCCGTTTGAATTTTCTTCTTTAGGTTCTAGCTCTCTGAGTTTTTTTACAATATCACTTTGTAAAGTACCGTCTTCAATTCCTGGATGAATCCGTTTCAAGGGAATCGCCAAAATAATGAGTTCATAAATATATTGGGCGACGTTAATTTGATAGCTTCCTTCTGGCAAGATGATTATCTCATCTGAGTTGCTTTCTGTATTCGATCCGAATTTAACTAATAAATTAAATTGGGAATCGATAGGAAGGTCAAATAATTCTGTTGAAACGTCACAAGGAAGGGTTACTTTTCCTTGAACGTCGAAACTTAATTCTAAAAAAGTTGGCTTTTTATCCAAAACAAGTTTAGTTTCAAGTTGTGCTTGATCAAAATCGGTATACTCAAAATGCGCAAAGAACATATTGTCTATTGGAAAAGAAAAGCTGTGTTTTCCGTCTTTCAACCCCACAAACGGGATGATAAATTCTTTCAACACTTCCATTGTCCTCCAATTGAGCGGCAAATTTATAAAAAAAATTAACGTAACACGTTAAAATTACAGGGATTATAATTTATCTCTTTTTAATATTTTCTTTTTAAAATGATTCGGAAAGCCATTAGTTAATTGTGGTTAAGATTAAAAAAAGAGATATCTTGATTTGAAATTGTCAAATTGAACTCATACTCTCAAAAAATTACAGCTACTTTTCCCTGGATTGTAGTCATGTTTTCATTCGGTGCACTTCTTCATCCACCACTATTTACTTGGTTTCAAGGAAGCATGATTACACTGGGCTTAGGAGGCATTATGCTGGGTATGGGATTGACACTTCAACCCGCTGACTTTAAGCAAATAGTAAGACATCCCAAATGGGTACTCGTTGGAGTTGGATTACAATTTATTGTCATGCCCAGTTTAGGATGGGGCTTGGGAAAAGTTTTTAAATTACCCCCTTTTTTTGCGGTTGGACTAATTTTAGTTTCTTGTTGCCCTGGAGGTACTGCCTCAAATGTGATTGCCTATCTGGCAAAATCCAACGTAGCGCTTTCTGTTTGTATGACGGCTATTTCTACTTTGGCAGCCATTTTAATCACACCTTTGCTGACAAGTCAACTCTCTGGAAATTATGTTAATGTAAATGCTACAGGTCTTTTATATTCTACTTTAAAAGTAGTTTTACTTCCTATTTTATTGGGTGTCATTTTAAATCGATATCTCCCAAAACAAACTGCTAAAATTTTACCTTTTGCGCCTGCTTTAGCAGTTTTACTCATCACGCTAATTGTAGCAAGCATCATCGGTCAGGGTAAAGAAATCATTTTAGATTCAGGTGTAAATTTGATTTTAGCATTAATTTGTCTTCATTTGACAGGATTTGTTTTGGGCTTTTTGATTAGTCTCGGTTTATTTAAAAATTGGAGTGTCGCCAAAACCATTTCCATAGAGGTAGGAATGCAAAATTCAGGCTTAGGGGTTGTTCTCGCTCGAGAAAATTTCACAAACCCCATGGTAGCCATTCCAGCCGCAGTTTCAAGTCTGATTCATTCTTTATTAGGAAGCCTTTTTGTAAGTCTTTTTAAAAATAAAAACTAACTGTTTTTTACTCTTTTGTCTCTTCCCGCTGAAGAAAGATTGCGCGGGCGCAATACACTGCCGCAGTAAAAGAACTTGAATCCGCTTCCCCTTTTCCTGCCAAATCAAAAGCCGTACCGTGATCTGGAGAGGTTCTTACATGGTTCAAGCCCGCTGTGAAATTGACTCCTTGACCAAAGGATAAGGTTTTAAAAGGAATTAAGCCTTGGTCATGATAGGTTGCCAATACTGCATCAAATTTGGTATAGCTTTGGTTACCAAAAAATCCATCCGCAGGATAGGGGCCAAAAACTAAACTCCCTTTTTGAGCCCATTTTTTTATTAACGGACTCAAAAGTGTATCGTCTTCCTCTCCAATCACACCATTATCTCCAGTATGTGGGTTAATTCCCAAAACTGCAATTTTTGGACGTTGAATTCCAAAATCTTGAATTAAACTCTTTTCAAGTGAAGCTATTTTTATATTAATTTTTTCTTCATTCAAAAAACCTACAACGTCCTTCAGTGGGATATGATCACTCATTAATGCAACTTTAAGGCTGTCTGTGATCATAAACATCAAACTCTCACCCTCTAATTGTTGGTTTAAATAATCGGTATGTCCCGGAAACTTGAATGATTCCGATTGAATGCTTTTTTTATGAATTGGTGCTGTCACCAGGACATCTACCGCTCCGTTTTTGAGTGCAAGGGTTGCTGCTTCTAGGGAAGAAATAGCGTGCGCCCCAGCTTCTACTTGTTCTTTTCCATAGGCAATAGGAAAAGGAGTACTCCAAACATCAACTACATTTAACTGCCCCTTGTTTGGATTTTTTAAGTTTTTAAGTCTAAAAACACTTGTTGAAAGGCCTAATTTTTTTCGTTCTTCAATACAATTATTAGCATGTGCAAAAACAATAGGGGTGAAAAAGTCAAAAATACGCTTATCCTCAAAAGTTTTTAAAATAATTTCAAACCCTATACCATTGGGATCCCCAACAGAAATACCGACTCTAATTTTTGGGATTGCGCTCATTCCTAGTTTTTATACTTATTTTTGAAGCAAATGTAATTAAATAAAAACGCATGTTTACAGGAATTATTGAAGCTTTTGGAAAGGTAACAAAGCTTGAAAAAGAAGATAGTAATTTACACATTACTTTGAAAAGTGAGTTAGCTTCCGATTTAAAAATTGATCAAAGTGTTGCACACAATGGGGTTTGTCTGACTGTGGTCGCTTGTGATTCAACTTCTTACACCGTTACGGCCATCGACGAAACGCTAGTTAAAACCAATTTAGGCGCTCTGCGGGAGGGTGATTTAATTAATCTTGAGCGTGCTATGAAATTAGGAGATCGATTGGATGGACATATGGTGCAAGGGCATGTAGACCAAACTGCAGAATGTATAACCGCTTCAAATCAAGAAGGAAGTTGGACCTATACATTTGTCTATCAGCCTGATAAAGGAAACATTACCATCGAAAAAGGCTCTATTACTGTCAACGGAGTTAGCCTTACTGTTGTAGATTCTAAAGAAGATCGTTTTTCGGTAGCCATCATTCCCTATACCTATGAACATACTAATTTTCACAAATTAGCTCCAGGTAGTAGAGTCAATTTGGAGTTTGATTTAATAGGAAAGTATTTAACAAAACTCTATCAAAAAAAATAATTCCTTAGCTTTAATAAAAAATAACCATAATGAATTTACTAGAACTCACTGCACTTTTACTCTCACTAGCTTCCGTTTTTTCGATAATTAACCTGCGTATTCTCAAACTTCCTCAAACTATCGGTTTGATGGTATTGGCAATTGTACTATCATTAATCATCATGATCTCGGGTTTGATTTCTCCTGACTTTTTAAATTTTATGACCCAACTTACCAAGGAGTTTGATTTTAGTGTTTTGTTAATTGATGTTATGCTCCCTTTCCTTTTGTTTGCGGGAGCCATCAGTGTGGACTTACACGAATTATTAAAAGATCGACTTACCATCCTTGTCCTTGCTAGCTTTGGAGTTCTCTTTTCAACCTTTGCCGTAGGAACTGGTGTTTTTTGGTTGGTTCAACAGCCCTTGTTTGGCCTAAGCGACTTGGGACTTAGCTATGTGGATTGTCTCTTATTTGGAGCATTAATTGCCCCCACAGATCCCATTGCAGTGTTGGCCATGGTGAAAAAAATGAATCTTTCTAAAATAACAGAAACTCGAATTGCAGGAGAATCTTTATTTAATGACGGAATCGGTGTCGTTATTTTTCTAACCTTACTGAGTATAAAAATCGAAGGCATTGACAATGTAACACTACAAAGTATCGGATCCCTTTTTGCTCAAGAAGTAATTGGTGGAATCGTTTTGGGAGGGGTTATGGGCTTTTTAGGCTTAAAATTGGTGAAATACATAGAAAATACCCATGTAGAATTGGAGGTTTTAATCACGCTTTCACTTGTTCTTTTAGTACCTGTAATCTCACATTTATTTCATTTTTCTGCGGTATTAGGGGTGGTGGTCATGGGACTCTTTTTAAATCAAAATATTGATACAGACAAGGAGAAAGATGGGGTTCAAAAGGCTATGGGAGATTATGTCTATAAATTTTGGCATCTCTTGGATGAAACACTAAATGCTATATTATTCATTTTAATTGGCTTAGAAATTATCCCCATTCTTCAAAACTTTGATATTTCATATATCATTGTCATTTTATTGGTGATCGTATTGGTTGTAATTTCCAGAGGTATTGGAGTCTTTGTTCCCATTTCAATTCTTTCAATTAAAAAGAAGTTTGAAAAAAATACAGCACTTATTATCACGTGGGGTGGTCTCAGGGGTGGGCTCAGTATTGCTTTAGCATTGAATCTACCCGATTCTATAGG
>JAURBX010000160.1 GCA_030828745.1 Flavobacteriaceae bacterium
CTATACAGACTAAAAAAGCAGCTCCAGGTTTTAATCTTAACCTACAAAGTAGTTTAGGTTCAGATAGTGATCAAGACTCCAAACGGGGTTTTAATCTCTTTAAGAATGCAATTCAAATCAGTCAGGGAGGAGAAAATGTCAAAGCCAATGCTTATTTTTCAAATCATTACACTAATGGAATGAGTGCTGTCGTGGGTCCTGAAGTTGATCCTTTTTCTCACACTAATTTTGGTGCCTCTTTTAATTTTAAGAGTCATAGTAAATTCAATTTTAATGCTGGTTTTGATCGTTCACATATTGATTCAGATTACGACAATAATTTTCCCATTGAGGATGCAGACTTTCAATTAATTACCACCATGGATCGTTTTCATTTCAATCCAAATTTTGATTATAATAATGGAGGTGCATCACTTATATTTGGTTATCAAAAGGTTGAACGTGATTTTAAAAGCGATTATCCATTCCAAACAGAAGCAGAAAATACTCAACTTGAATTGTTTAATAAATATGCATTTGGCACCCGATTTTATACTGTTGTAGGAGCATTGTTCCAAAACAATTATGCTACTTATGAAGGAAGCCAACCGACTTCACAAACCGATACTTTTGCCAATGTAGTTGCCGTCCTTTCTGATCGTTCGAGAATTAATTTAGGGGGACGATTGAATAGCCACAGTACTTATGGATCTAATTTTACTTACAGTATTAACCCTTCCTATCAATTAATTAAAACTTCAACGAATTCATTTAAAATTTTAGCAGCATTAAGTACGGCTTATATTGCACCAAGCCTATATCAACTCTACGATCCTTATTCAGGGAATAGTGAACTTGAGCCAGAGGAAAATCAGTCTTTAGAGTTTGGTTTTGTGTTTAACAGCTCTAATTGGGAATTCTCCTCTACTTATTTTCAACGTATCGAAAGTCCATCTTTAATTTATGATCTATCCACTTACCGCTACGAAAACGCGAATGAAAATGCACGGTACAATGGTGTTGAGACACAAATCTCTGGATCGATTACTGGAAAGTTAAAAGTCAATCAGCAATTAACATTTACTCAAACTGAGAATGGTGATTTACGGTATCTTCCCAAATTTTCATCACAAACGCAAATTACCTATAGTTTTTCGTCACAATGGCAGTCAAATTTAAGTCTTCAAGCTATTGGAGAACGTTTTGGACTTGATAATGAAACCTTATTAGAAGGATATCAACTTCTTAATTTGTCCGTACACTATCAATTAAAAAAATCCCCCTTACGTTTCTTTATTCATGCCACTAATTTGTTGAATGCAAACTATATAGAAATCGAAAGTTATGCAACGCGTGGACGAAATGTGGTTGGAGGATTTACTTTTCGTTTGCCTTAGGTAAGAAGGGAAGGTCTTGATCCAGAAACATTCTCTGTTTTTTTGAGATAAACGGATCACTAAATAAAAGGGATTTATTCCATTCTGCTTTGGCTGGTGTTGACTTTCCAGTTCCTGATATTAAACTCAAAGCCATAGCTAAATAAGGCTCGTCAATTTCGCCAAGAGTTCCGTAATTTCTAATATCTTCTTCTATTTCTTCAGAGGGCGTTAGGCCATTGTTATAATCCGCAAAACCGTCTTTATTTGCATATTTTAAAACAATGGGTTGCATGGCATAACGATGATCTGGATTTCTTGTTTGTTCTTCACTATTATCAAGATAGTCATACAAAGTTATCGAACCTACATTTTTCCCAACCGTTTGTTCTCCAATTTGAATAACATCTATATAGGGGCTTAATCCATTGATTAATAATTCACTTGCAGAGGCTGAATCTCCGGTGGTTAAAATGTAGATTTTGTTTAGACCAAGGGAATTAATCTTTTCATTATCCGAAAGAACATCGGTAAACCGATCGATCAGGGTTTCACTACCGTATCTTTCCTCTAAGTATGTATTTAGTTTCTTGTTCCATTCTTGAACGACAAAAACATCATCTGTAAATTGACCTGTAATCATACTGGAAAGTTCAATGCAGTTTCTAACTGATCCTCCTCCGTTGTATCGAAGATCCAGGACGAAGTCGAGTATTCCTTCACTTTTGAATTCAGCAAATACTTGATTCAAATCATTACTCTTATTGGCAACAAATTGATTGTACATGAGGTAACCTACTTTTCCAGCAGCAGTATTAATTGTTTTGGAAATCTGAATCGGATTGGTTTCAAAATTTTCAACTTTGGTAAGTTCCACCACGATTCCATTTTCTTGAAGTGCTCCATCTTGAACTTCAGCCATATTTAGAGTGTAGGTCAAATCTTCACCAAATAACAAGGAACGATAATTGTTTACCGTTAGTGTCGTATTATTTACTCCTGTAAAAAAATCTCCTCGTTGAATGTTTTTCCCATCTGCATCCGAACCCACTAAAATATATTTCACATAACCGACTACTTCCTCGCAATCTTGGCAAGCATACGTCAGTCCAAATTCAACTCCATTGGTAGCGTAAATTCCTTGTAGAGAATTCTCCAATTCTAAATAATCATCTTGAATCCAGCTAAAACGATCATCTGGGTGTTTTAAAGATTCAAAAAACACATCAGGGTCAGGGTTGTCATTGATATATTGTGCATAGGTTTTTGTATCCGTTAGTTTGGAGTCTGCTAGCGCTTCTACCTCTTCTTGCCAATAATACCATTGATTCAAACCTTGCCAGACAAAATCACTGATTTGAAGATCTCCTTCAAGACTAATTGCTGTATCATCTGTATCTAGATTGGATTCGACACTTGTGGATTCTCCATCCAAAGCCTCTTTCTTACAACTTAAGAATGAGATTGAAATTAGTACAATTAGTGAGAAATGTATAATTTGATGTCTATAGATATACTGTTTCATGGATGATTGTTAAATAAGTAAGCATCCAAATTTATAGAAATCGTGTGATAAAAGCATCTTTTTTAGTATTTATGTAACAAAAAGGAAAGTAAATTCGTCTTTAGAAAATAAGCAAAGAATGTGCAATTGATTGCCGACCAACAATTTTTAGATCAAATCCATGAAATACGAGATAAAATCTTTCGTATTACCAAACGGATTTTAGTTTCTCAAGAGGAAGCTGA
>JAURBX010000130.1 GCA_030828745.1 Flavobacteriaceae bacterium
AAAGTTGTAATCAACTCAGAATTAAACACTTACAATATTTCAAACGCAAGTAGTTTGATCTTTTCTGAAGGTGCAATTGCAGGACTTGAATCACTTTTGAATAAATAATCATGAGTATAATTATAAAACCCATCATCACCGAAAAAGCTACGTTAGGGAGTGAGCTCCATAACCGCTATACTTTTTTAGTACACCCAAAATCCAACAAGGTTGAGATCAAGAAAGCTGTTGAAGCTGCCTATGGAGTGTCGGTAGAAAAGGTGCATACCATGAATTATGGACCCCAACGCAAAATGCGTTATACCAAAACAGGAATACAGAAAGGTAAAACCAACGCTACGAAGAAAGCAATTGTACACGTAGCTGAAGGAGATGCCATAGATTTTTATAGTAATTTATAATAGCGTCAGATGTCAGTAAGAAAATTAAAACCGATAACTCCTGCGCAGCGTTTTAGAGTAGTAAATGGATTTGACGCAATTACTACTGATAAGCCCGAAAAGAGTTTATTGGCTCCCAAGAAAAGATCTGGGGGAAGAAATAACAAAGGTAAAATGACTGCTCGTCATATTGGTGGTGGTCACAAGAAACGTTACCGTATCATTGATTTCAAACGTAACAAATTTGATGTTGCCGCTGAAGTTAAAACAATTGAATACGATCCTAACCGTTCTGCCTTTATTGCTTTAGTAGAATACACCGATGGTGAAAAGCGATACATCATTGCTCAAAATGGTCTCCATGTGGGTCAGACGGTTATGTCTGGTGAAAATGCTGCTCCTGAAATAGGAAATGCACTTTATTTATCCAAAATACCATTAGGTACGATAATCTCATGTATTGAGTTAAGTCCAGGAAAAGGAGCTTCCATTGCACGTAGTGCAGGTGCTTTTGCCCAGCTAATGGCGCGTGAAGGAAAATTTGCAACAGTAAAATTGCCTTCAGGAGAAACACGTATGATCTTAGTAAACTGTACTGCTGTTATTGGTGCGGTTTCTAACTCAGATCACCAATTGTTAGTTTCTGGTAAAGCAGGACGTTCACGTTGGTTAGGAAGAAGACCACGTACACGACCAGTAGCCATGAACCCTGTAGATCACCCCATGGGTGGAGGAGAAGGTCGTGCATCTGGAGGTCATCCAAGATCACGAAATGGAATTCCTGCAAAAGGATATCGTACGCGATCAAAAACTAAGTCAAGTAATAAGTTCATTATTGAACGTAGAAAAAAATAATAGGATATGGCTCGTTCATTAAAAAAAGGACCTTATGTTCATCACAGTCTTGAAAAGAAAGTGATGAAAAACGTAGAAGAAAATAAAAAATCAGTAATTAAAACTTGGTCTCGTGCCTCTTTAATTACTCCAGATTTTGTTGGTCAGACGATCGGTGTTCATAACGGCAAAACATTTGTTCCTGTTTATGTAACAGAGAACATGGTAGGTCATAAATTAGGCGAATTTTCGTTGACACGTAACTTCCGTGGACACTCAGGCGCTAAAAACAAAGGCAAAAAATAAAGTACTCATGGGAAATCGTAAAAGACAATCCGCTCAAGCGCTTAAAGAAGCAAAGAAATCTCTTGCTTTTGCCAAGCTAAACAACTGTCCTACTTCACCTAGAAAAATGCGTTTAGTCGCTGATCAAGTTAGAGGGGAGTCCATTGACAAGGCATTAGCTATATTAAAGTTCAGCCCAAAAGAAGCTTCTCGTCGTTTAGAAAAATTATTACTTTCTGCAATTGCTAACTGGCAATCTAAAAACGAAAGTGAAGATATTGAAAAAGCTAATCTTTTTGTTTCTGAAATCCGTGTGGATGGAGGAAGTATGTTGAAGCGCTTAAGACCAGCTCCACAAGGAAGAGCTCACCGAATCAGAAAACGTTCCAATCACGTCACAGTTGTATTGGGATCTAACACTATAGAAGCATAATATGGGACAAAAAACTAACCCTATTGGAAATCGTTTAGGTATCATCAGAGGATGGGATTCTAACTGGTATGGAGGTAGAAATTACGGCGACAAAATCGCTGAGGATGACAAGATCCGCAAATACATTCATGCACGTCTTTCCAAAGCAAGCGTTTCCAATGTCATTATTGAACGTACGCTCAAAATTATTACGATTACAATCACCACTGCTCGACCAGGGATTATCATTGGAAAAGCAGGACAAGAAGTAGATAAGCTTAAAGAAGAATTACGTAAAATTACTGGGAAAGAAGTTCAAATTAATATTTTTGAAATCAAACGTCCTGAGTTAGATGCTCAATTGGTGGGAGCAAGTATAGCCCGTCAAATTGAAAGTCGTATTTCTTACAGACGTGCAATCAAGATGGCAATTGCTGCAGCAATTCGTATGAATGCTGAAGGAATAAAAATCCAAATTTCAGGTCGATTGAATGGAGCTGAAATGGCTCGTGCTGAATCGTACAAAGAAGGTCGTATTCCATTATCCACTTTCCGTGCAGATATTGACTATGCCTTAGTAGAAGCACACACTACTTATGGAAGGTTAGGGATCAAAGTATGGATCATGAAAGGTGAAGTTTATGGAAAACGTGAACTTTCTCCATTAGTAGGAATGTCTAAAAAAACAGGACAAGGAGGTTCGAATTCCGGAAAAGGAAACAATCGCCAACGTCGTAAATAATATAATAGGTTAAGAAATCATGTTACAACCAAAAAAGACAAAATTTCGGAAAGCACAGAAAGGCCGTATGAAAGGACTTTCACAAAGAGGACACCAACTTTCCAATGGTATGTTCGGGATCAAAGCCTTGGACTCTGTTTTCATTACATCACGTCAAATAGAGGCAGCTCGTATTGCAGCAACACGTTATATGAAAAGAGAAGGTCAACTATGGATTAAAATATTTCCAGACAAGCCCATTACTAAAAAACCTCTTGAGGTACGTATGGGTAAAGGGAAAGGTGCACCAGAATATTTCGTAGCAGTAACCAAAGCAGGACGTATCATGTTTGAAGTTGGAGGAGTCCCTCACGACATTGCTAAAGAAGCACTTCGATTAGCGGCTCAAAAGCTTCCTGTTAAAACTAAATTCATTGTAGCTCGTGATTTCGAAGCTTAATTTACAGTAACTATGAAACAAACTGAAATTATAAAACTTTCTAAAGAAGATATTCAAGATAAATTGACTGAATTTCAAAAGCAACTTGCGGAATTAAAAATGACGCATGCGATTTCTCCTTTAGAAAATCCATTACAAATTCAAACAGCACGTCGTGTAATAGCTCGACTAAAAACTGCCCTGAGCAACCAAGAAGCATAAGCACATGGAAACAAGAAATTTAAGAAAAGAACGAATTGGGGTTGTGACCAGTAACAAAATGGAAAAATCCATCGTAGTTGCCGAGGTCAAAAGAGTAAAACACCCGATGTATGGTAAATTCGTTTTGAAGACAAAAAAATACGTAGCTCACGATGAGAAAAATGATTGTAACATCGGAGATACAGTTAAAATAATGGAAACACGACCTTTAAGCAAATCAAAATGCTGGAGAATGGTTGAAATAATAGAAAGAGCGAAATAAGATGGTACAACAAGAATCTAGACTTAAAGTAGCCGACAATACTGGCGCAAAAGAAGTCCTTACCATTCGAGTATTGGGAGGAACAAAAAGACGATATGCTTCTATCGGAGACAAAATTGTTGTGACCGTTAAAGATGCATCTCCTTCTGGAACCGTAAAAAAAGGTCAAGTATCCACTGCTGTTGTCGTGCGTACTAAAAAGGAAATTAGACGTCAAGATGGTTCCTATATCCGTTTTGATGAAAATGCATGCGTGTTACTCAACCCAACAGGTGAAATGCGTGGAACCCGTGTATTCGGACCTGTGGCAAGAGAGCTGCGTGACAAACAATTTATGAAGATCGTTTCATTGGCACCTGAAGTGTTGTAATAAAAAAGATATGGCAACTAAAATCAAAATAAAAAAAGGAGATACGGTACGTGTAATCGCAGGTTCTGAAAAAGGATCTGAGGGAACTGTAGTGAGTATTTCTCGTGAAAAAAATAGAGCCATTGTGGAAGGTGTGAATTTGATTAAAAAGCACAACAAGCCCAATGCACAAAATCCTCAAGGGGGAATAACAGAAAAGGAAGCACCGATTCATATTTCAAACCTTTCATTGCTTACATCTGAGGGTAAAACCACTCGTGTAGGTTATAAAGTAGAAGATGGAACGAAAGTACGTGTTGCCAAAAAAACAGATGAAGTCATTTAATTATGAGCTATACACCAAGATTAAAACAAGAATATAACGATCGTATCGTTAGCAGCTTAAAGGAAACCTTTAGTTACAAAAGTGTAATGCAGGTACCTAAGCTTGAAAAAATAGTACTTAGCCGTGGGGTAGGTGCTGCAGTTTCTGATAAGAAATTGATTGATCATGCTATGGACGAACTAACCATGATTACAGGTCAAAAAGCTGTTTCTACCTTATCTAAAAAAGACGTTGCTAGTTTCAAGTTGAGAAAAGGAATGCCCATTGGAGCCAAAGTAACCCTTCGCGGAGAACGCATGTATGAGTTTTTAGACCGTTTAGTAACAACTGCTTTACCTCGAGTAAGAGATTTTCAAGGAGTAAAAGCAACAGGTTTTGATGGTCGTGGTAATTACACTTTGGGTGTTACAGAACAAATCATTTTTCCAGAGATCGATATCGACAAAGTCAATCGAATTAATGGAATGGACATCACTTTTGTGACCACCGCAAATACTGATCAAGAATCAAAATCATTATTAACCGAATTAGGAATCCCTTTTAAAAAGAATTAATATGGCTAAAGAATCAATGAAAGCACGTGAGGTTAAACGTGCCAAGACCGTTGCCAAATATGCTGAAAAGCGTAAAGCTCTCAAGGAAGCTGGAGATTATGATGCACTTCAAAAGTTGCCACGTAATGCTTCTCCAATCCGTATGCACAACCGTTGTAAATTAACCGGTAGACCAAAAGGGTATATGAGACAGTTTGGACTTTCACGTGTAACTTTCCGTGAAATGGCAAACAAAGGCTTGATTCCTGGAGTAACTAAAGCCAGTTGGTAAACTTATAGATAAAAGACTATGTTCACAGATCCTATTGCAGATTTTTTAACACGTATACGTAACGCCAACAGTGCGGGACA
>JAURBX010000047.1 GCA_030828745.1 Flavobacteriaceae bacterium
CATTCATCATTGTTGCCTTGATTTTATGGAATACGAACCTGTTGTTCCAAAACCTGAGTAAAGAACAAAGAGCCAAGATGGAACTTTGGGCGATGGCTCAAGAAGAATACATCCAAAATCAAAGTTTTAGTAATCTCACTTTTGAAGTCCTTCAGCGCTCGGGAATCAATCCCATGATTCAGGTTGATGCAAAGGATAGAATTTTAGAAATAAGAAATGTAAACTGGGATGAAAAAAAGCAAGACTCCACCGCCTTATATAAAATTCTAGACCGAATAAAAAAGGAAAATGATCCTATTTTAATTCAATACAAAGACGAAACAGGTGCCTTAATGATTAATCAAAAACTGTATTATGGAGACTCACAAGTTTTAAAAAAATTACAGTATTATCCCCTCGCTCTATTGTTGATTATCTTTCTATTTGGTGCTGTATTATACTTTGTCTTCAAAACAGCAAAAATTGCAGAGCAAAACCGATTGTGGGCAGCTATGTCCAAAGAAACTGCGCATCAAATTGGAACACCCTTGACCTCCATGATGGGTTGGATTACATTATTGAAAGAGAAACACAAAAACGCAGAGCCCTTATTGGAAATAGAGAAAGATATTGATCGCCTCAAAATGATTACAGACCGGTTTTCTAAAGTAGGCTCAACCCCCGAACTTACTCCTTGGGATCTTATTGAAACTATTTCTAATACGGTAAATTATCTTCAAAAAAGAAGTTCAGAGCATGTACATTTTACTTTAGATCTCCCCAAAGAGGGTATTATAATTCCTTTTAATGCTCAATTAATTAGTTGGACATTAGAAAATTTGATTAAAAATGGAATTGATGCTATGAAAGGGAAAGGCACCTTAAGTCTTAGCGTTAATGAATTAGATCACTCTGTTGAAATTCTTATTTCAGATACAGGAACAGGCATGCCAAAAGAGATTGCTTCTAAAATTTTTGATCCAGGGTTTACCACTAAGTCGAGAGGATGGGGACTAGGGCTTTCTTTGGCAAAACGGATTGTAGTTGATTTCCATGGAGGGAAAATAAGTGTAGTGAAAACGGCCTTAGGTAAAGGAACTCAATTTAAAATTGTATTAAATAAAACCCTTTAAAGCGACTGAGATAAATTAAAATATCCCGCGATGGCTTTTGCTGTCTCTTCCATTTCATCGGAAGTCAATTGTACCTGTTTTTGAAAGGTAGCATCTTCCATACTTTTCAAAGGAATTAAATGAACGTGTGCATGGGGTACTTCAAGACCTATAACAGTCATCCCAACACGCTTACAGTCAATTGCTTTCCTAATTGCTAAGGCAACGTTTCTTGAAAAAGACATCAGTTGAAGATAGGTCGTCTCAGAAAGATCGAAGACTTTGTCTATCGCCACTTTTGGCACACACAACACATGTCCTTTTGTATTGGGTCGAATATCCAAAAAGGCAAAACAATAGTCGTCTTCCGCCACTTTATAGCTTGAGATTTCTCCTGAAATAATTTTAGAAAAAAGGGTATCCATTAGGAACGTGCAATGGAAATAACTTCCAATTCGATATTACCATTAGGAACAGAAATGATGGCAACCTCTCCTACTTTTTTACCCAGTAGACCTTTCCCTATGGGAGAGTCTACAGAAATTTTACCGGTCTTCAAATCTGCTTCACTTTGCGCAACCAGAGTATATTTCATCGTCGCATCATTGGCTTTGTTTTTAACTTCAACCGTAGAAAGAACTAAAACTTTAGAGGTATCCAATTCAGATTCATTAATGATACGAGCATTAGCCAAAATATTTTCCATTTTAGCAATATGCATTTCCAACATGCCTTGCGCCTCTTTTGCTGCATCATATTCTGCATTTTCACTTAAATCTCCTTTATCTCTAGCCTCAGCAATTGCCTGAGAAGCCTTGGGACGTTCAATATCCTTTAAGTGATTTAACTCAGCGCGTAGTTTTTTTAAGCCTTCTTCTGTATAATAAGATACTTTACTCATGTTTTCTACGTTTTCTATAATAAACAAAAAATCCTCCCATTGGTGGATTCATAACAAATATAAACAATTGCGAGAAGTCATTACAACAATTTTCCGTTTGAGATTTGGAATAATATTAGGCTTGATGCTCTTTTTAGGCTGTGGGAAATCAGAACTACAACGAAATCCATATTTGGCTGATGTTCGTTTTCAAAGAGAAATCAATCTTAGTCTCCCATTATACAACGAATTGAATTTTGTAGGGGGAAGTTATTTAATAGAAAATGTGGGAATAAATGGTGTTTTGGTTTTTAACCTAAACGGCTCTTCTTTCTTGGCATGGGAAGCCACCTGTCCCAATCATGCCCCTAAGACCTGTTCTAAGCTTGCTGTAGAAGGTGTCTTGGTCAACTGTAGTTGTGAAGCTTTTCAATACAGTTTAGCCACTGGGCAACTGCTTAATCCAAGTGAAAATCTGAGCCCCCCTCAAGGATTACTTTTTTATCAAGTTCAAAATTATAATGGTATTTTAAGGGTCAGTAATTAATATTTCAATTAGATGAAGAGTATTCAATGGAACCTTATTTTTAAAAACAATTACAATTGGCTTGTAGGATTTTTACTACTCTGTAGTCTAAGTTCGGCTCAATTATTGGAATTAGATTACAGCAAAGGCAAAAGAGAAGAATCCAGTTTACGAATTCATTTTATCCGACAAGGGATTATTGGCATCAGTAGTTTGCAACATTTTAATCTAAGTGCAGAGGTTTTTAAATTACGCTACGATGGAAAAAAAGGGACTCATATTTCTTTTACAGTATACAGCACTCAAACTCTTTGGAAAGGAAATAGAACAGATGCCTTAAATACTTTTGAATTCGTCATGAATCCTATCGGAGGAACCGCAAACGGAAACTTTTTTACCAGCTTCCCCCTATCAAAAAAAGAGCATTCAAGTTCTAAAATTGGGGTATCTATTGGAACAAAATGGGTTGAAGGGCAACCCCTTCCGAATTTCAGAAATAGTACTTTTTTCGATAATTACAGTCGCG
This sequence comes from Flavobacteriaceae bacterium, assembly GCA_030828745.1. Lineage (GTDB taxonomy): Bacteria > Bacteroidota > Bacteroidia > Flavobacteriales > Flavobacteriaceae > MS024-2A. The sequence continues at coordinate 3,024 of JAURBX010000047.1, forward strand.
TAGGATGGATCTATCAACATTTACTTGCGGAAGATCCTTTACAGAATAGTAGTCTTTATTTTTGGAGCTATCCTAATGTCCAATTGCATCAATCAACGGAGGAGAGCAGAGCTCTTTTTTTTAATAACGAACTGCCCTCTCTTGCCTACGGATACGGAATTGAGTTGGGGTTGGAGTACAACGCCCAACTCAAGTTAATTTTAATCGGACAGCAACTCGTCAATACAACTTCAGAAAGTGACTTTGGAAAATTTATTTTCCGTCTTTCTGTGGCCTATCGTTTCAAAAAGTAAATGTCAGTCCGCTTAAAAAATGTATCCCCGCTTGCGGATAATACCCTGCGCCTTCAATTGTTACGGTTTGTCCCGGATTGGAAAAATCATCGTCATAAGTATAAAAATACCCGTTTGATTCATATTTTAGATTGAAAATATTGTTTACGGTCGTTGACCACTGAATTTCTTTAACCCACTTATTGGGTTGCCAAATAAACACTGCATTTATATCAGAGACAAAATAAGCTACCAAAGTGGAGTTTTCCGAATCAATATTACCCATGTATTGCTTTCCTACATATTTAGATAATACTCCTATTTGAAAACCCGTAGAGGGCGCAAAAACAAGTGCATTACCTGCCACAACATTGGGGGAAAAAGCCAATTGCGTTTTTCCTAAGTTTTGAAGGATTCCATCTCTTTTAAAATAAAAATCTAAATTTTGATTACTACTCAACGCCAGGTTTGGCTTCCACAACCACTGCGTTGCCAGCTGAATTGTTGCATCTACCTCAAGCCCAACACGTCGGCTTTCTCCCACATTTTGTCGAATAGGTGCACCTACTTCATCCAAAGCCCCTGTCAATACCAACTGATCTTGATATTCCATCCAATATAAATTTGCCTGGACTTGTGTTTTTTCGTTCTTCATTCTCCATCCGAATTCAAAGTCATTTAATTTTTCGGGTTTAGGGTTACCATTTTCATAATCGGTCCGGTTGGGTTCGCGCTGTGCTTTTGCATAGGAAAAATACAGGTTTTGCTTTTGAGACAAACGATAGGTAAGTCCCGCTTTAGGATTAAAAAAAGTAAACTGATCTTCCACTTTAAAATCTTGAGGTCCCGAAACGGTTCCGTCCACTGAATAGTCTATTCCACGGACTTGAAGGTCCAGAAAACCAGTCAATTGTGAAGTCAACTTTTGTGTGGCTTTAACAAAAAAACTAGCCTCTGTTTTGATGCCTTGATTTTCATAAAAACGATGCTTGGGTTGAGTATCTCCAAGTATTTGTCCCCAAAGTAAATTTCCAAAATGGTCTCCTATATAGCGACTGTAAAGTCCTCCAAAATTTATTGTTGTTTGAACTGTTTGATAATTCAGGCCTAAGGTCATTACGTAATAATCATTATCCAACCACTTTTGACTTGTGTTTTCTGTATTCTCAAGGGTTGTTTCTCCAAGATTAATTGGTTTAAGTTGTAGGTAATTAAAAGATGTGTTCCCTCCAAAACTTATGTTTTGATCGTACCAGAGATCATTATATTCCTCGTAAAAACCTCGCCCATAGGTGTAATTTAACCCAAGAGATGCACTCCAAAAAGAATTGATTTTTTCGTCCCAATGCAATTGATAATGATCTTGAGTATAATCGTCGACTTGATTCTCATAAAAACCAGAACGATTTCCATTGTTATCGTAAATTTCTCCAGCTGGGTTATAGGTTCGGTTGGAGGCTAAGGTTTGAGCGTCCACTCCATACCAAGACTGGTATGTAATCTCATGTCCTCCAAAAAAAAGTGTTTTGATTAAAGTGTTCTCATCTTGAAAAGCGGCCTGAAAAAAGTAGGCATCCAAATTAGAAGCTGCCCGGTCGATATAACCCTCAGAATTAATTTTTGACAATCGCCCAGAAAAAGAAAAATGATCATTTAACATTCCGGTAGAAAATTGAAATGTGTTTTTAAGTGTATTAAAGCTCCCTAAACTACTCGACAATGAAGTAAATGCCTTTGGCTGTACTCCAGCGGTTTCCACGTTTAAGCTTGCTCCAAAGGCAGCAGCACCATTGGTTGAAGTTCCGACCCCCCGCTGTAATTGAATTTGCTCAACAGAAGAAGCAAAATCGGGTAGATTAACCCAAAAAGTCCCTTGTGATTCAGCATCATTATAAGGGATTCCGTTTAATGTCACATTCACTCTAGTGGCATCACTTCCGCGTACACGGATTCCCGTGTATCCAATTCCAGCACCTGCGTCACTCGTGGTAACCACCGCCGGCAAATAGTTTAATAAAATAGGGATATCCTGCCCTAAGTTTCTTGAAGCAATATCTTTTTGAGTAACGTTTGTAAAGGTTACAGGCGTGTTCTCTTTTGCTCGGATTCCTGTCAATTGAACTTCCTCTAAAGTAATTGTAGAAAGTGAATCTTGACGTTTTAAATTGACTTTTGATTGTACTTGGGCATGGAGTCCAATTGAACTCACTAACAGTAAAAAACTTAATTGTAATGTTTTCATTCGAATAGATTTTATTCAAATAAAAGGAGTAATTATTCTCGGTTAAAAAAGTTAAACTAAAATGTATATTCCCTTGGCAGCATTACCTGCCCAGGTTCAATGGGTATGATCTCAGCCTTGCGGCACCCCTTTGAGATTGGATGCAAATTTATGTAAAAAAAATATTTTATTAAATTAAATCAGCAACTGTTTTTACTGGATGAAAAGTCTCTGAGGGGAGCTCAACAAACAAGGAATTCCATTGCGCCATTCCCCCATTCCAGAGTCCTGGCCATTCAAGAATTTTGATTTTATAATTCTCTAATGTTTTGTCACTGACCATAAAGCGTTGTTCATCCCTAAAATCAAATAATGAAAATTTTTCTCCTTTGAAATTAGTAATTCCACAAACCAGCATCACGGGATTAAAATGTGTGCTTCCTTCAATTGCCTCCTTATGTTCGGTCTTAGAGGCGTCTAACTCTACCCCTTCTATGATTTGTAAGGTTTTACCTCGGGCTTCCGTTTTCCAAAATGGGCCTCCTCCTTTGGCGCCCTTGTTAGGGATCATTCCACAAATTCTTATCGGTCGATTGAGATAGTCATAAACAGCTTGGTGATCCAGCTTACTTTCTGTACTTAGGGTATATTGTGAATCAAAATATTCTCGTATAAAACTTACGATAGGGTCTAATACTGATTGCTCTTTTTGAGCTTCCAAATAATGAAGATGCTTGAATAGGCTTTCTTGTATACGCAGAAGTTTCCCTGCCAAAATTTGTTGCCAACGCTTACTTGAATCATTCTGCGCTCCGATCAAAGTATTGTCAATATTTTTAATCCAAACACAATCTGCATCTAAAAGATTTAAATTTTCTAAAAGGGCTCCGTGACCCCCTTTTCTAAAATCAATTCCGCCCTCTTTATTTCTAACCCAACGGTTATTTTCATTTATAAAAGGCGTGTCTGTTAATCGGTTTTGAAATGAATACTCTACTTTCAAAAATTCATTTATTTCGGGGGTTTGTGACGCTCTAAATTGTGCTTCCGCTTCATTAAACATCGCTCTGTGCTCTTTTGAAATGGTAAAATGTAAATGAACCGCTCCTTTTTTATCCATCACTTCGATAGCTTCCTGTAGTTGAGCATAAAAAGGGGTTAATTCTTGCCCAATTTCATTAACAAAAAACGGGATTAATGCTTTGGGTATTTGAGGATATTGGAGACCCTCATCGAATAAAAGAACCTCAACGAAAGCATCAAAAAAACCCTCAGGTGTGGTTGCTTCTGGAAATTCCTCCATTGAAATTTGAGCTTGAACAGAACTATAAAAAGGTAATTTTTTTAAATTTTCATAAAGGGGCTTCAATGCCTTCCCTTGTTCAGAATCCAGATAAGAATCCAGCATAAAGCTTGGATTCTTTCTTGCATTTCTATATTCAAAAAAAGGACTAAACATCCGACTTGCTGCCCCTGATGCAGGAATAAACTTTATCCAACGAAGGGCTCCATCTTGATTATTGAAAAAAGCTAATGCCTGTTCTTCTCCTTCCAAACTCAGTTTTGTAATCCCTTGATTATCTGTAGTTGCTGGAGAAATTCCTGAGAGTAAAGGAGTGCCTCGCTGTAAATAATCCCACTGGCGCTGAACTAATTCAACCGAACGGCCTTCAATTTGTAATTTTTTTTGATCTTCTGTTGTCATCATTTTCTGGTTTGAGTATTTAGTTGTTCAAGGGTCTTGATGGCTAGCTTCATTCTGTTCTCATGTGATCCTTTTAGGTGTGTATAGGGTACTTGCTTCTCTATTAAAAGGTTTTCAAAATGAGAAAACATTAAGGTTCTCGCCTCAGGTCGATCCCGGAGATCATCGGCTTCCCATGGAACATCTATATGGGTTAAAAAATAATAATCGTACTTAAATTCCCTAGCCCATGTCATTAATTGGGGACTACAATATCCTTCAAAATGTGTTTCTGACCAAGCGCGAGTCACTAAAACGTTGGTGTCACAAAAAAGAAAACGCTCCGCCTGGGACAAGGCTTTATTTTCAAGAGTAAGTTGTCCTTCTGCAATCATTAATAAATCATCTAGTGTGCACACTTCTTGACTCTTATCCCATTTTTCTTGTAAATAGGTTCTAGCAAATTCTGGTACCCAATGGCAATTAAAGTGGTTTGCCAATGCTTTCGCCATTGTGGTTTTGCCTGTAGACTCTGGGCCAAAGAGTACAATTCTTAAGCAATCGCTTTGCTGCTGTTTAAGATTCTTTTCCATTGGATATAACCAAAAATTGCAATAATTGTAAAGATAAGATACTGTAAGCTTGTAAGGCCTAATTCCTTATACAAATAAAGGGGAATAGAAATGATATCCCCAACGATCCAAAAAATCCAATGTTCAATTTTCTTTCTTGCCATTAACCACATTCCAACAAAAAATAATGCCGTGGTAAAGGTATCCAGCGGTGCAGTCCAATCATTCCACTGATCAAATAAAAGATAAATCCCTCCAACCAATAGAAGTAGAACCCAAAACAACATAAACCCCCAGCGCTTTTCCTTGCTTTTCATTCTTGCAATGGGATGTGCAATCACTCCTTCTTCCCTACGGGTCCAAAAATACCATCCATAAATACTCATAATAAAGTAATAGGCATTGATCATAAAATCTCCTATCAGTCCAGCTTGCAGTAATAAATAGACAAAAATTCCCGTAGAAATCATACCACTTGGGTAAACCAAAATATTGTCCTGTTTTGCAAACCAAACGCTAACTAAACCCAAAATTACCGCAACACTCTCTAAAGTGATATGCAAAAGAGAATAGTTTTCATAAGGGGTTATTAAAAACTCAAAAATCGGGTTCATACTGACTTCGGTCTCCTTTAACTAATTTCAATTGTAAAATAACCGCCTCTTCATTTTCAAAAACAGTTTTAATTTGCGGTATTAAAAACGCCATAAGTTGGTCATAATCCCCGTATATCTGTGTACTTAATGGATTTTCTAAAACCGTGAATTTAGAATTGCGGATCGATTTAATAAAGGTTTTGATCGTTGGAATATAATCCTGTTTTAAAGGAGTTAAAGTAAGTTCTGCTGAGAGTTTCATTATTTTATTTTTGGCCTTGCTACAGTTAAACAATAATCGTGAAAATAACGAAAAACCAGTTCGTATTCCCACGTTTTTTCATTGTGAAAGATTCGTCCTTTTCCCTCTTTTGAAGTGGCTTCAAAAGGCTCAATTAGTAACTGCTTGTTAAAGTGAATGCCCGCTATTCTATGGGCTTTATAGAGCGCTTCTTTGGCTGTCCAAATTTGAGTGAGGTACTGAATATCAAATTGCTTAGCCCCTTCTACCGTTTCTTTTTCATGTAAAAAGCGAGGGGCAATTTTCTTTATTTTCTCTTGATAATGCTCTAAATCCACTCCCACTGGAGATGAAGATAAGGCTATTGCTGCAACATTTTTAGTATGCGAAATCGAAAGGTGTCTTCCATCGGTTAAATAAGGGGCACCTTGCAAATCATATTGATGTATTTGAGGCTCGATTTCAAAAAATTTCAATAGTTGTCGAATTGCTAAATAGCCCTTACGATGAACTTCACTTTTGCGCTGAGAAAGTCGAGTAAGTGCTTTGGATGATAAAGCTAAGCCCTTTCTTAACTCTAACTCAGTTTCGGTGATTTCCCAAACTCCAAGATGAAGCAAATTCTCAATATTCTCTCTGTGGCTTATTGGCATTTGATTTTGCTTAGAAAGGTTGTACTTTTGCGTTCTAAAATAACAAAGGTACAATTATGGAATCGAATACTATATCCCCCTTGTCTTATAAAGTAAAAGACATTTCACTTGCAGCATGGGGAAGAAAAGAAATTTTATTAGCCGAAAAAGAAATGCCTGGCTTAATGGCTTTACGTGAAGAATATGGCCCTGCTCAACCCCTTAAAGGAGCGCGCATTGCAGGCTGTCTCCACATGACCATTCAGACAGCAGTTCTAATTGAAACCCTTGTTGCTTTGGGAGCAGATGTTACTTGGAGTTCTTGTAATATTTTTTCAACTCAAGATCATGCTGCTGCTGCCATTGCCGCTGCTGGAATTCCCGTTTATGCCTGGAAAGGAATGAACGAAGAAGAATTTGATTGGTGTATCGAACAGACCTTATATTTTGGGGATGATAAAGCACCTCTTAATATGATATTAGATGATGGGGGAGATTTAACCAATATGGTCTTGGATCGTTTTCCAGAAATGGTAGCCGGCATCAAAGGACTTTCTGAAGAAACGACAACGGGAGTACACCGCTTATATGAACGTGTAAAAAATGGAACCCTTCCTATGCCCGCAATCAATGTCAATGATTCCGTAACCAAATCTAAATTTGACAACAAATACGGCTGTAAAGAAAGTGCAGTCGATGCGATTCGTCGTGCAACAGATGTCATGCTTGCTGGAAAACGTGTAGTGGTTTGTGGCTATGGAGACGTAGGAAAAGGAACTGCTGCTTCTTTTAAAGGCGCTGGAGCCATTGTTACCGTAACCGAAATTGATCCCATTTGCGCCCTTCAAGCGGCCATGGATGGATTTGAAGTTAAAAAGTTGGCTAGTGTGATTGGAAATGCAGATATCATTTGCACTGCTACTGGAAATAAAGATATTCTTAAAAAAGAATCTTTTCTTGCACTGAAAGACAAGGCTATTGTATGTAACATTGGACATTTTGATAACGAAATCGATATGGCGTGGTTAAATGACAACTATGGTACATCCAAATCCGAAATCAAACCACAAGTAGATTTATACACCCTTGAGGATAATAAACAAATCATTGTTTTGGCAGAAGGACGCTTGGTAAATTTAGGTTGTGCTACCGGTCATCCTAGTTTTGTAATGAGTAACTCTTTCACCAACCAAACACTTGCTCAACTGGAACTATGGTTACACGCTGACAAATATGAAAATGATGTTTATATGTTACCTAAACACTTGGATGAGAAAGTAGCTGCCCTTCACTTAAGTCATTTAGGGGTAGAGTTGGAATCGCTTTCTGAAGAACAAGCCTCTTATATCGGTGTTACGGTAAAAGGCCCTTACAAGCCCGATTACTACAGGTACTAAACACAATTTTTTAATGTATTTAAAGCCGAAACTTTTCCGGCTTTTTTTTTGTATTTTGGTTATTACTAAATGTTTTAACCATGTGCAAATTTTCTTGTTTATTATTAATTGTACCTCTTTTATTACTAAGCTCATGTAAATCGGAAGTCACGCTCGAATCTCAAGGGTTTGATTCTGAAAAAATTACGGCATTCCAAACCTTTATTGCCGATGAAATTGACTCTGGAAAAATTGCAGGAGCAGAAGTGTTGATTGCTAAAAATAATACCATTGTTATGCATGATGTTCAGGGATATGCTAATCTAAATGATAAAAAGCCATTGGCAAAAAATAGTATTTATTACCTACAATCCATGACTAAACCCATTATCAGTGTAGCGATCATGCAACTGGTAGAAAAAGGATTGCTCTCTTTAGAAGATACAATTGAACACTATATTCCTGAAGCAACAGGTCTCCAAGTCATTCTTGATCCTGAAACAGGGATGCAAGGAGCAAAGGTGTCGGTGGAAGAACCCATTACAATACGCCGTTTATTGTCACATACTGCTGGGTTTTCTCATGGGTTAGGGGCAAACAAAATGGAAATGGAATTGTATGCTTCCCTCTATGGTCCACCGCTTCAAATGTCTGCAAATCCCCACACTACTATAGAAAGTAGAGTTCAAGCATTGTTAGCTGCTCCACTGATTGGTCAACCCGGAAAGCAATGGTATTACAGTGCAAGTCCTGATCTCTTGGCACTTATTGTTCAGCGCGTTTCTAAACAAAGCATCCCAGACTATTTAAAAACTGAACTTTTTGATCCTCTTGAAATGTATGATACAGCATATAATGTGCCTGATGCTGAACATCATCGTGTAATGTCTGTGCATCTTCATGATGAAACAGGTCAATTAGTATCCTCTACTGAACAAGTTCCAACCACAGGAAATACCGTTTATGGTGGAACACATGGTCTTTTTTCTACAGTACAAGACTATTTCCGTTTTTGCCAAATGATATTAGGGAAAGGCACTTTAAATAACCGTCAGGTTTTAAAACCAGAGACCCTTGAAATAATAGTTCAAGACCAAACTAATGGTATATTTGAAGCGCCTGGAAAAGGGTTTGGATTGGGATTTGAAGTGATTTTAGATCCGATCGCTGAGGGTTTTCCGAACCAAGGGCAACTTTCTTGGGGAGGCTATTTTAGAACGCATTTTTTCATTCATCCCGAACAAAATCTTGTTGCAATTTGGATGACTCAAATGTTGCCTTATTCAAATGAATATGGAGATGCGTTGAGAGAAAATGTCTATGGCGCTCTGTTGCAGCCATAAAAAAACCCGCAGTGTAAACTGCGGGTTTTTAATGAAATTTAAATCTGTTTTTTCTATGCCTCAAAAGGCTCAATAGAAACATATGATTTGTTGTCTCTCTTTTTAGTAAATTTTACCAATCCATCCACTTGAGCGTGAAGGGTATGGTCTTTTCCAAGATAGACATTTTCACCTGGATTATGAGCAGTACCACGCTGACGGATAATAATGTTTCCTGCACGTGCTGCTTGACCTCCAAAAATTTTAACTCCTAAACGTTTCGAGTGTGACTCTCTACCGTTTTTTGAACTACCTACTCCTTTTTTATGTGCCATGATAATGGTTTTTGGATTTGTTATTTAGATAATGCCGCAATTAAGTCTGCTTTTTTCATTGCAGAAATACCTTCAATACCTTTTTTCTTCGCCTC
>JAURBX010000021.1 GCA_030828745.1 Flavobacteriaceae bacterium
ACAGCTTCAGCAACAACAGCCCAATTTGCATTCAGATCATCCTCAATTTTGGTCGTATTTACCAATAGTTTTTCTATTCCTTTAAGTGTCGATTGTAATCCGATAATGGTATGACCAAAAGGAACTCCGATATTACGTAATACAGTGCTGTCAGTTAAATCCCGTTGCAATCTTGAAACAGGAAGTTTAGCAGATAGAAATTCAAAAATAGCATTTGCAATCCCTAAATTTCCTTCTGAATTTTCAAAATCAATTGGATTCACTTTGTGAGGCATGGCTGAAGAACCTACTTCTCCTTCTTTGATTTGCTGTTTGAAATAATCCATGGAGATATATTGCCAAAGGTCTCTATTTAAATCAATTAAGATTGTATTGATTCTTTTCATATTATCACACAAGGCAGCAAAAGAATCATAATGCTCAATTTGAGTGGTTGGAAAAGAATAATTTAAACCCAAAGTAGATTCTACAAAGTGCGTTCCAAAGGCTTTCCAGTCAATTTCGGGATAAGCGACTTTGTGCGCATTGAAATTTCCTGTTGCACCAGAAAATTTTGCTCCGTTAGGAATTTCAATAAGCATCGCTCTTTGAATTTTCAAGCGTTGTACAAAAACATTAAATTCTTTTCCTAAACGAGTAGGGGAGGCAGGTTGGCCATGTGTTCTCGCCAGTAATGGAATGTCTTTGTATTCCACAACTTTTTCCTCAAGAGATTCAATTAATTGATCCAATTGAGGAATGTAAATCTCATTGATTGCGTTTTTGACGGATAGAGGTATTGCCGTATTATTAATGTCTTGAGAAGTAAGCCCAAAATGAATAAACTCTTTAAAATCTTGAAGCTCTAATTTATCAAACTCTTTTTTAATGAAATATTCAACGGCTTTGACATCATGATTGGTTGTGTTTTCAATCTCTTTTATCTGCAGGGCGTCGTCGGAAGTAAAATGCAAATAGATGCTTCTTAATTCTTCAAAAAGGGAAGGATTAAAATCAGCCAACTGAGGAAGCGGCAATTCACAAAGTCCAATGAAATACTCAATTTCAATTTGAACTCGATATTTAATTAATGCCTCTTCAGAGAAATAGGCAGAAAGCGATTTTGTTTTTGAACGGTACCGACCATCAATTGGTGAAATGGCGTTTAATGCGGTAAGCAACATGACGTGAATATTAGAAGCACAAAGATACGTTGAAAATAAGAGGCTTTAAAATTAATTCTTAAAAACACTTCGAATGATAGGATAAACTCCCTTAGGGAAGGTTCTTCTTGAATGCAAAAGTAGGTCTTCCAAATGTGAATGAATCTCAGGAAATTCAGATCTAAAAAATAATAACACTCGAATACAAAAACTAAGAGGTGCGGTTTTAGTTTCTGTTATAATCCAGCACAAACAAATTGAAATAATCCATTCTTTTTGAGCTTTGGTAAGTGTACTGCTTGATGTCTTATTGTTTAAAAAGTGCCATAATATTTTGCTGTGAGACCTTCTCATGCTTGAATTTTCAATCTTCATTAAACAATGAAGTGAGGAATCAAAAAAAGGAGGATATCTAGAAAAGTCATTTAGGATATAAAATTCCCAAATCCAAGAAGCATAAATATGTTCTCTTTTGGCTTCTGAATTATGTGCTAACTCAAAAAGTTCATTTACATATTCTGGATGCTCTTCAACTAACCTCAGACCTTTAAGGCGATTTTCTCTTGAGGCTGATAATGGTTTTATGAAAGCGGTAAGTGGGGAAGACATTTGTTAGAGTTGCAATACTCTGTATTCTTCATAGCATTTGCTAATTCCTTCGAGAATTTGAAGGTCATTGGCTTCTTTTATAAAGGTGTCCGAGTAATTACAGTTTCTTAAAATATCGTCAATATCAATTCTCTTCAATCCCAGAAGTTGCATTAACACTTGACGATCAAATTTTGAGGCTAAAAGATTTTTGATTTCATCATCTTGACGCATTTTTTTGAGTTTTCGCATCTGAGCTGGGTTTTTTCCGAAAAGATTATTTAGTAAGTCTGCTGGATTAAAAAGATTTCCTACCGCTTTTGAAATGGCACTTGGATTTCTTGATCCTGCCTCATAGCCTCGATTGGGTAAGCCTGAAATACTGTAACGACGCGCTGTATTGATGGGAGCATTTCGAACATCAATATCTAAATATCCAGTGAGTTGATAAGGGCGAACTACAATTTCCTCCAGAGCAAAGGCAAGTTCTGTCATTTTGAAATTAGCATTTCCAAATTTGATCATATCATTGGTAACTGCAATTTTCAGAGGTTTGTATCCGAGGTAGGAGAAGTAAAGCGTGTCATTGGCTTTTGCTGGAATTTCAAAAACTCCTCTTTGATTCGTAATGGTTCCAATTACTTGGGTGAGGTTAAGAATGTGTACACTAGGCATCGCTAAACCTGTGGTCTCATTTTGTACACGGGCACTAAAACTATCTTGCGCCAAACCAGTATAAAATATTATTAACAAAAGAGTTACCCAAATCTTCCTCATGGTATAAAATTAGCTAAAATTCATGGAAAGTATTTTAGCACCAAGGTTTAATTATGATTTTTTTAGCTGATTGAGTTCTTTCAGAAAATGTTGAGTGGCAATGGCGCGATGACTGATCCTGTTTTTAACAACATCTCCCAGCTCTGCAAAAGTCTTAGCAAACCCTTCTGGAATAAAGATAGGATCATAGCCAAAACCACCTTTTCCGCGTTTATCAAAAATTAAGTTTCCCTTTACAATGCCTTCAAAAAGCTTGATTTTATTTCCAAAAGAGGATGCGATCACCGTTCGAAATTGCGCTTTCGTATTAGATTTCCCCTTTAGTTCCTTCCAAACTTTTTGGATGTTATCCTCACTATTTTTTCCCTCACCTCCATAGCGCGCAGAATACACTCCGGGTGCACCATTCAGACTTTCAATTTCTAATCCTGAATCATCAGCAAAACAATTTAAACCGTATTTATATTTAATAAAATTTGCCTTGATCTCTGCATTTTCCTCTAAGGTAGCCCCTGTTTCTTCGATATCTTCGTGACAATTGATGTCTGTTAAACTTAAAATGGAGATTGAAGTGGGAACAAGTTTTTTTAATTCTTCTACTTTATGTTGATTATGGGTTGCGAAAATTAGCTTCATGGTGTTTTTTTAAAATAAAAAGAAATGATTAGTTATTGTGGTATGGATGATTATTGATAATCGTAAAAGCTCGATACAATTGTTCGCAAAAAAACAATCGGATCATTTGATGTGAAAAAGTCATTTCAGAGAGACGTATTTTATTTGGGAATTGTTGATAAAGGATTTCAGAAAATCCGTAAGCGCCACCGATAACAAATACAATTCTATGTGTACTCGAAATCATATGTTGCTCTATCTTTTTTGAGAAACTGTTTGACGTAAATGATTTTCCTTTTTCATCGAGTAGGTAGACGAAATCTGCGGGTTTAATTTTTTGTAAAATATTTTTTGCTTCTTCATTTTTAATTTCTAATGCATGTGTTTTCTTTTGAGCCTTTGGATCCGCGACATATTGAATGGAAAACTTAGCGTAATGTTTAAGTCTCTTTACATACTCTTCCGCGGCATCAGCCCAAAAAGTACGATCTGTTTTTCCAACACACAATAATATGATCTCCATTAGACAAAGGTACAAAGCCTTTGGATTTTTAATTGATTTATATCCCTATATGATTAAGCCGATTATCTTTGTAAAAGAGAAAAAGCTGACTTCATGTCAAAAATCGCACAACTTCCTGTAATTAAATCAATTATCAGTTTTACAAAAGCTGTTAAACCTCCAGGTTTCTATGGATTTTCAATCTATGATCTTATTGAGATGTATGTTATTGGGATTGTTAAAGGGACCTTATCCTCGCGTGCTGGGAGTATTTCATTTAGTTTTTTTATGGCGTTGTTTCCTTTTTTACTCTTTATAATCAATTTGATTCCATTTGTGGATATGATCCCATTCATTCACATTGAAAACTTTGATCAAACCTTTTTAAATTATATTGAATTATTCTTGCCTACTGAAACACAGACTTTTTTCACAGGCATTTTTGAGGACATCAGAAGCAAACCCAGAGGAGGGCTTTTATCTTCTGTTTTTTTATTGTCCATTTTCTTATCTGCCAACGGGGTTTCTGCTATTTTTGGTAGTTTTGAGGTTTCTTACCACGTTGAGTTTTCGAGAAACTTTTTTAGGCAATATTTATTATCTGTGGGTGTAAGTGTTGTGTTGGCATTTCTTTCATTATTTGCGGTCATTATTTTTTTCTATTTTGAATTTTATATCCTTAATAATTTAGAATCACTTGTTCCCTCAGAAATTCGTTTAACCAGGATAAGTCAAATTAGTTTTTTTGGACTCTTTGCTTATTTAACAGTAAGTATTCTTTATTATTTTGGTACTATAGAAGGGCGAAAAATTCGTTTTTTTTCTCCAGGGGCTTTGATGACAACGCTTTTATTCTTTCTAACCACCTACGGCTTTGGAATTTATATTGAAAAATTTTCCACCTACAATCAATTGTATGGGTCCATTGGGGCTTTATTGATCTTTCTATTATATATATGGATGAATTCTAATATTCTCCTGTTGGGATTTGAATTGAATGCCACATTAACCCGATTCAAAAGGGAACCAAAGTTAAGTGTTGATGGAGATTGAAGATTTAGAAGTTATTTCTTTTTATGTAGATGTATTGCTCCCTTTGGCTTTGCCCAAACCTTACACCTATAAAATCACTAAAGAACAAGCCGAATCCATAGCTGTTGGTTTTCGGGTTGCTGTTCCCTTTGGAAAACAAAAAATTTACACCGCTTTAGTGACCAAAGTTCACGATGTCGGCCCTCAAACCTATGAGCCTAAAACTATTGCAATGATCTTGGATGAAGTTCCAACCGTCACAACAAATCAGTTGAAGTTTTGGGAGTGGATGGCATCTTATTATATGTGTACTCAAGGGGAGATTATGAGAGCTTGCCTCCCAGCCGCATTATTAATTGAGAGCAAAACAATTTTGGTTAAATGTGAAGCTACTGAAGCACAATTGAACGCCCTTTCAGATAGTCAATATTTAGTATATGAAGCATTGCAAAAACAAACCCTCACACTGGAGGATATCAGTAAGATAACAGATCGAAAACAGGTAATGCCATTGGTGTTAGGAATGTTGGAGCACAATGTAGCGATGATTCATCAGCACTTAGAAGAGAAATTCAAGCCTAAAAAAGTTCGGTACGTTCGATTGACCGCAGCGTATCAAGTAGAAGAAAATTTGAAGATACTCTTTGAAAGTTTGCAAAAAGCACCAAAACAACTTGCTGTAATCATGTCTATTTTTTCTGACCCTGCGGGCTACCAAGGACTTCAAAAAGTTTCCAGTTTAAAAACAAAATCAGGTTCCAGTAGTAGTCAGCTAAAAGCACTTATTGACAAGGGAGTTTTGGAAGAGCACTATCAGGAAGAGCATCGTTTATTGATTAAGCAGGAGCAAGATGAATCCGGGTTAAAAACCCTATCAGAAGCCCAACAGCTTGCGCTTGACCAAATCAATACTCAATTTGAGGATAAGAATGTGGTTTTGTTTGAGGGGGTTACCTCTTCTGGGAAAACAGAGGTGTATATTAAATTAATTGAGGCTGAACTTACAAAGGGAAATCAGGTGTTGTATTTATTGCCTGAAATTTCGTTGACCTCACAGATTGTAAACAGACTGGCTGCACGATTTGGAAGTCAAGTTACCGTGTATCATTCTAAATTTTCTATCCATGAACGTACCGAGGTTTGGCAAAAAGTACTCAATGCTTCACCCGAGGCAAGAGTCATTGTGGGTGCTCGCTCAGCGGTTCTCCTCCCTTTTGATCATCTGGGATTAGTTTTGATAGATGAAGAACATGAAACGTCTTACAAACAATTTGATCCCGCACCACGTTATCAAGCTCGGGATAGCGCTATATATCTAGCAAATACAATGCATTCAAAAGTATTGTTAGGTTCAGCCACTCCCTCGCTAGAAACTGCTGAAAACGTCAGAAATAACAAGTATGGTTGGGTTAAATTGACCGAGCGTTATGGTGGGGTTTCACTTCCAAATATTGAATTGATTAATTTAAAAGAAACCCACAGAAAGAAATTGATGACGGGCATGTTTTCCTCCCAGTTGATAGATGCAATTCGACATACATTATCTTTAGGAAAGCAAGTTATTTTATTTCAAAACAGAAGAGGTTACGCTCCCATATCCGAATGCACAAGTTGTGGGCATTCCCCTCAGTGCACCCAATGTGATGTTTCTTTAACCTACCATCAAACACAACAACAGCTTCGCTGTCACTATTGTGGATATCATATTCCAATGCCAACGCAATGTCATGCTTGTGGAATGTCAACTTTGACAACCAAAGGAGTAGGGACTCAGCAAATTGAAGAGCAGATTAAGACTCTTTTTCCAGAGGTTGCTGTGGGTAGAATGGATTGGGATAGTACCCGTGGAAAATGGGGTTTTGATACAATTATTGAAGCCTTTGTTCAAGAGCGAATTCAGATTTTAGTTGGGACTCAGATGGTTGTTAAGGGACTAGACTTCAAAAATGTTTTATTAGTGGGAGTTATCAATGCAGACCATGTTTTAAACTTTCCGGATTTTAGAGCACACGAACGAAGCTATCAAATGTTGTGTCAGGTAGCCGGAAGAGCGGGGCGTTCGGAGGAGAAAGGAAATGTTTTAATTCAAACCTACCAGCCAGATCATCTCACACTAAAACAGGTCTTAGATCATGACTTTGAAGCGCTTTATCATGCCCAACGAAAAGAGCGACATGAGTACAAGTATCCGCCTTATTTCAGGATGATACGTATTACTTTTAAGAGTAGGCAGTTTGATACGGTCAATATGGCTTCAGATTGGTTTGTTAATGTACTGAGGCAATCCTACAAGGGAACTGTATTAGGTCCAGTTTTCCCTTCTGTTGCAAGGGTAAGAAATCTGTACCATAAGCAGCTTGTCGTTAAAATTGATCATGATTTGTCCTCTAGAAAGGTTAAAAAAATCCTTGAAAGAACACATCAAAGTTTTCAAGCTATTGCTGCTTTCAAAAGCACACGAATTAATTTTGATGTAGACCCCTATTGAAATTTACTTACCGTGAGGCGAAAATGTTTTTTTTGAGTGCGGCTTAAGGGAAAGTCTTTATTTTCGATATTTACAGAAGAGGCAGAATAATTAATGACTTTTTTGAGATTGATTATATAGGATTTATGAATTCTTAAAAACTGCTCTTCAGGTAATCTATTTAAAAAGTTTTTCATTGTAGAGAGTACCATGAATTTTTTTTTGCTGGTTATTATTTTAACATAATCTCCCACAGCTTCAATCCATTGAATATGATCTATGGCGATTTTCTCTGTTTTAAGATTGTGTTTAATTTCGATGAATTCATCTACTTTATTTAAGATACTTTGATTAACCTTGATCTTTTGTTCGATGCGACTAACGGATTGGGCAATACGCTCTAGTGAAAAAGGAGGAGAGATACAATCGGCTAGATTTAAATCAAATGCACGAAGTGCATCTTCTGCTTCTTCTGTCATGAGAACTATTTCTGTGGGATCTTTTAATTTTTCAATGAAATCAAACCCTGAATAGACAGGAAGTTGAGCTGAAAGAAAAATAAGATCTACAGAATTGTAATCAAGGAAATTTTGAGCTTCAACGGCATTTGAGAATTCATCAACCAAGTTTAAGTTTTTAATTTTCTTAAGAACTTGTGTAAGGTGGAGTCGTTTAATGGGATTCGGGTCGACGAGGATATAGTTAAGAGGCATCATTAAAAGATTTAGTGACACAAAGATAATTAAAAAAACTTCATTTTAAAGCGATCTTTATTTGGTATACTGTTTAGATTAATCTATTTTTGCCAACCAAAATAAAGATTATGAATCAATACGAAACTGTTTTCATTTTAAATCCCGTTCTCTCTGAAACTCAGATTGAGGAAGCAGTTCAAAAGTTTGTAGATTTTATTAAGACCAATCAAGGTTCTATGACGAGTCAGGAAAATTGGGGTCTTAAGAAACTTGCTTATCCGATCGAGAATAAGAAAAGTGGCTTCTATCATCTTTTTGAATTTGCAGCACCAAGCGAAGCCGTAGCGGCTATGGAGGTGGAATTTCGCCGTGACGAGCGTATTATGCGCTACTTGACGGTAAAACTCGACAAGCATTCACTGGCATGGGCAGAAAAAAGAAGAAAAAAGAACAAAGCAAAAGCATAAGCAATGTCTAAAATAGAAGAACAAAATTCAGGAAAAAAAGAAGGTGAAATCCGGTATTTAACCCCGTTAAATATCGACACCTCAACACAAAAAAAGTATTGTCGTTTCAAAAGAACGGGTATCAAATATGTGGATTATAAAGATCCAGACTTTTTGATCAAGTTTGTTAACGAGCAAGGCAAAATTTTACCACGAAGATTGACAGGAACCTCTTTGAAGTACCAACGTAAAGTTTCAGTGGCTGTAAAAAGAGCGCGTCATTTGGCATTAATGCCTTATGTTGCCGATATGTTAAAATAAAAAACACTCATCATGGAATTAATATTAAAAGAAGACGTTCAAAATCTTGGGTTTAAAGATGAAATAGTGAGTGTTAAGAACGGATATGGTAGAAATTATTTAATCCCTCAAGGGGTAGCAGTAATGGCTACGGTATCAGCTCGCAAAGTATTAGCTGAAAACCTCAAGCAACGTGCTTTTAAAGAAAAAGCAATTGTTGACGAAGCGAACGCTCGTGCTGAAAAAATTAAAGCACTCGAAATCAAATTAGCTTCTAAAGTGGGAAGTGGAGACAAACTTTTCGGATCGATTTCTAATGCTGACTTAGCTTCTGCAATCAGCTCGAAAGGTGATGAAATAGACAAGAAGTTTATTACACTACCAGGAAAAACGATTAAGCGTCTTGGTAAATATGAAGCTACCATTCGATTGCATCGAGAAGTAAGTTTTGAGTTTCCGTTTGAGGTGGTACCTGAAGCGAAAGCTTAACGAAATTTAAACCCACATTTATGTGGGTTTTTTTATTCCTTTTAAACAAAAATGAAATACCACAGGCTCACTGAACCACAGTTTATTGAAATGCATCATGAGTTTATCCTTTTTCTAGCTAGCAATAGTATTGATAAAGAAAAGTGGGATGAAATAAAAGAAACAGAACCTGATACGGTTAATTTTCTTTTAGACGGCTTTAGTGATTTGGTTTGGGAAAAAATTCTAACCCAATGTTCTTATGTAGAGTTTGCGACTAAAGATCAGTTGTTTTTATTTAACACACGTCTAGATCAAGTAGAAGCTTTGGTGATAAAAGTAATAGATGCAAATTGTGATTTAAGAACAACAGAGAGTTTTGAGTGGATGCTCAACAACTTACATTCCAAAACCGTTACACTATTTGAAGCCACTAAGTCCTATAGTCCCTCGCGAAATGAGTTTATTTATTCTTATTTAAGGAAAGGGGCAGTTCTTTCAGAAGGAAACTATTTTAAGGAGCTGAAAAGTTATTTTTCAGATTCGAGAAAATAGAAGATATTTGCGGTAGATTAACCATTATGGCAATTAAACCCGCAACACCCAAAGGTACTCGTGATTTTTCAGCAATTGAAATTGCTAAACGTAACTATATCAGAGGAATCCTGCAAAATGCTTTTGAATATTTTAGCTTTCAACCTATAGAAACTCCATCCTTTGAACGTCTAGAAACATTGACAGGAGTTTATGGAGAGGAAGGGGATCGATTGGTTTTTAAAATTTTAAATTCTGGCGAAAAAGTCAAAAAAGCGGATACTGAAGCATTAGCATCCGGTGCGTATCAAAAATTTTCGCGCTCATTGTCAGATAAGGCATTACGTTATGATTTGACGGTTCCTTTTGCCCGCTATGTTGCACAACACCAAAATGAATTAACCTTTCCTTTCAGAAGATATCAGATTCAACCTGTTTGGCGAGCCGATCGTCCTCAACACGGACGCTTTCAAGAGTTTTACCAGTGTGATGCTGATATTGTGGGAGAACGTTCTTTATGGCAAGAAGTAGAGGTTTTAGCGTTATATGATCGAGCCTTTAGTGATCTGAAAATAGAGGGAGTAACTTTAAAAATTAATCACAGAAAAATACTAGCTGGGATTGCAGGTAAATTGGGAGCTGAAGAACGGCTAGTAGATTTCACAATCGCCTTAGATAAGTTGGATAAAATTGGTAAAGAAGGCGTTTTTAAGGAGCTATCTTCAAAAGAGTTTACTCCTAATGCACTTGACTTATTGGAAGAACTTCTTTCACTTAAAGGGAGTGCGGCTAAACAACTGGAGGTTTTAAAATCAATATTATCGGATCAACCTGAGGGTTTAAAGGGAATTGAGGAATTGGAATTTATTTTTAAGCAATTAAACCCTTCTGCATTACATACAGTTAATCTTAATTTCGATTTGACCCTTGCTCGTGGATTGCATTATTATACAGGGATGATTGTAGAGGTTAGTGCTCCTGAGAGCGTTAAGATGGGATCTATTGGGGGAGGCGGTCGTTATGACGATTTAACGGCAACCTTTGGTTTGAATACTATGAGTGGAATTGGTGTTTCTTTTGGTTTTGAACGAATCTATTTAGTCATGGAAGAACTTCACCTTTTTCCAGACGAATTGCTACCTACTTCACAAGTGTTGTTTGTGAATTTTGGTTCCAATGCGGCCTCAATAGCATACTCAAGCGTTGCTAAATTAAGACAGCAGAATATTGTATGCGAAATCTA
Source organism: Flavobacteriaceae bacterium (assembly GCA_030828745.1). Classification (GTDB taxonomy): domain Bacteria; phylum Bacteroidota; class Bacteroidia; order Flavobacteriales; family Flavobacteriaceae; genus MS024-2A. The sequence continues at coordinate 10,810 of JAURBX010000021.1, forward strand.
TCCTACAGAAGCAAAACTCAAGAAGCAATTGGGCTATGCCAATCAAAAAGGGATTCAGAAAGTAGTGTTAATTGGAGAAGAAGAAGTTAAAGCGAACACGTTCATTTTAAAAGACATGAAGCTGGGCACTCAAACTTCACATTCCTTATCCGATTTACTCAAAGTACTTGCTTAGATTTCCGTATCGGGAGCCAGGGTAGGCTTTGAATAGGGCTGAAAGGGTTGTTTTAAGAGTGTTCTAATTTTTCCATTAGCTTCTTCGTCAAAGAATACATCCACCCCATAGACTAATTTTTCGCGTTCGAAGGGCAAGTAGGTGCCAAACAAACGATCCCAAAGAGAGAAAATATTTCCAAAATTAGCATCGGTATAGGGTAAGCGATAATGGTGATGTGTTTTATGCATATCGGGGGACACAATAAAATAACTCAGAAATAAATCTAATTTTTTGGGAAGCATGATATTCGCATGATTAAACTGAGTTAAAACAAGCGATAGTGATTGATAGAGCATCACAACTCCCATATTTGCACCTAAAATAAAAACACCAAAAAGTGTAAAACCAAAGCGAATAAAACTTTCCAAAGGGTGATGACGGTTGGCAGTTGTTGTATCTACTTTATGATCACTGTGATGGACCAAATGAATCATCCACAAAGGCTTTACTTTATGTTCCGTCCAGTGAGCTAGATAGGCTCCAATTAAATCTAAAAGCATAAGACCAACAGTTACTTCAAGCCAAAGTGGCATTTCTGGCAGCCAATATAAGAGACCAAATTCACTTGCGAGCGTCCAATCAGAGGTCGACAAAAGCAGAAAAGCAAGAAGAAAATTGATGACGATTGTAGTCCCAGTGAAAAAGAGATTAGGAAGTGCGTGTTTCCATTTGTTATAGTCAAATCTCATTAAAGGAAGATGACCTTCAAGTATCCAGAATAGGGTTAGTCCCCCAACTAATATGATGCTTCGATGTAAAGAAGGGATCGTTTCAAAATATGTCATTACCGTCTCCATTTGATCCAATTTTTTATCGAATATATAAAAAATAGTGAAGATCATCCAATCTTTAATGTTTTCTTAAAGTCTTTACGGCGTAGCTGTTTTTTTATTACTTTGCATAGGAATTTAAATTTTCTCCTATTAAACGTAAAGATTTTATTAAACGATCTGTGCTAGTTGCAGGCGCAGGAATGAGTTACCCAACCTATGCTTCTCTACTGGATAGATCTTCAATTATTGGGGCAAACGATCGTGTTCGATTCGGTGCGATTGGTGTAAATGGAATGGGTTGGGCGGACACCAAAGCACTGCTCAAAGTTCCTAATGTTGAGTTAGTTGCTATTTGTGATGTAGATCAAAATGTTTTAGACAAACGAAAAAAAGAGCTTGATGCAAAAGATATTTCCGTTAAAATATATTCTGATTACAGAAAATTATTGGAGCAGAAAGATATCGATGCCATCGTGATAGGTACTCCAGATCATTGGCATGCGTTAATGATGATACATGCATCAGAAGCTGGAAAACACATTTATGTAGAAAAACCAATTGGTAACTCGATAGGCGAATGCCGATCCATGGTGGGTGCACAAGAACGTTATGGAAATGTGGTTCAAGTAGGACAATGGCAAAGGAGTCAGCAACACTTTCAAGATGCTGTAAATTATATACAAACTGGAGTTTTAGGACCGATACGTACAGTTAAGGTTTGGTGCTATCAAGGCTGGATGAGACCAGACCCTATTGTAGCAAATAGTGCACCTCCCAAAGGGGTGGATTATAAAAGTTGGTTGGGTCCTGCACCGATTCTCCCTTTTAATTCCAGTCGTTTTCATTTTCATTTTCGTTGGTTTTGGGATTATGCTGGGGGCTTAATGACCGATTGGGGAGTTCACTTGTTGGACTATGCGCTTTTGGGAATGCAAGCTTCACTTCCTAAATCTATAGTGGGTCTTGGGGGTAAATTTGCCTATCCTGATTTGGCAGAAGAAACTCCAGATACATTAACTACATTGTACGAATTCGATGGTTTTAATCTTGTCTGGGATTCTGCTATGGGAATTGACAATGGATCTTATGGCCGGGATCACGGGATAGCCTTCGTTGGAAATAATGCAACTTTAATATTGAATCGTGGTGGATGGGAAGTCATTGAAGAAAGACAAAGCAAGAATAAAGTAGCAAAACCCTTGGTGAAACCTAGCGACAATGGTTTGGACAAACATGCCCAAAATTTTATCGAGGCGATTCGATCCAATACGCCTTTATCAGTGAACTGTTCTGTCCAACAAGGAGCTCATGTAGCTACCGTTGCTCAAATGGGTAATGTTTCATACCGTTCAGGAAAAAAATTAATTTGGGATGCAAACGCAAGTCAGTTTACTGATCCTGCGATAAATAAACAATATTTAACGAATACTTATCACAATGGATATAGTTTACCAAAATTTTAAAATTATTTTTAAAAATTCTGGGCTATTTAAACTTAGACTTTTTCTTCTTAAAGTTTTTCTTGGGAGAAAAAGTCTTTCCTTTTTTGGTAAGTTCTACATTGACTTTACGATCATCCATAATAAGATTGTCAAAAGATTTAAGAACAAGATCACGATGGTCTTTATGTGTAGAGAAAAAAGAAAAATTCTTCATGACCTCAACTTGAAACACATCGTCAGAACCTAGCTTCAAGAAAGAACGTAAGAAGTCTTTGAGTGTCGTCCACTCGTATTGATCTCTAGCACCTACGTTGATAAAGAATCTGTCTTTATCTTGAGGAGCATTTATCTTCCTGTCTGAGCGTCTGTCAGAAGAAAGTTCAGAGCGATCGTTTCGGCCAAAATCTAATGCTTTAGGGTGTAAATCGAAGGATTTAAATTCTTTTGATAACATCATTTCAATTAATGTTTCCTTAGAAATTTCTTCAAAAGCATTGATCGCTTGAGGTAAGTGATTGTGTAAATCACTTTTAATCGGGATGTTTTTGACTTGTTCCGTCCAATGTGTTATTTTGGAAGTCAAGACTTCTTCTGGGGAAGGCATTTGCAATTCCGTTAACTTGGTTTGCAATTTATTTTCAATCAACTTTATTTTTCTTCGATCAGATTTGGTAACAAAAATGATTGAAGTCCCTTTTTTCCCTGCTCTACCCGTTCTTCCACTCCGGTGGGTATAGGTTTCAATTTCATCAGGAAGTTGGTAGTTGATTACGTGTGTAAGGTCATCTACATCAATTCCTCGAGCTGCCACATCGGTTGCGATGAGTAATTGAATTCTTTTTTTGCGAAAAGACTGCATGACAATATCACGTTGATTTTGACTTAAATCTCCATGAATTGCTGCGGCTTTATAACCATCTTGAATTAGTTTTTCAGCTACTTTTTGGGTCTCTATTTTAGTACGACAAAAGACAACTCCAAAGAGACCTGTATTCATACTCACTACTGCCCTAAGTGCATTGTATCGCTCTCTAGCAGCTACTGTGAAATATTGATGATCAATATTTTTGGCACTTGAGTTTTTGGTGCCTACTGTAATTTCAATAGGCTTTTTCATGAATTTTTTAGCAATTGTATTTACCTCGGGAGGCATTGTTGCTGAAAATAACCATGAACTTTTCGTTTTAGGGGTATGCGTCAAAATATCTTTTATGTCCTCATAAAAGCCCATGTTTAACATTTCATCCGCTTCATCTAAAACACAGTATTGAATTGCGCTGATGTCAACCAATCGCCTTCCAATCATATCTTTCAAACGTCCAGGAGTTGCGACAACAATTTGTGCACCTCTTCTTATTTTATTAGCCTGCTCTTGGATATTTGCACCTCCATAAATGGCAACAATGTTAACGTTTTTTAATGCTTGACCATAGATGCCCATCTCATTTGTGATTTGTAAGCACAACTCACGCGTTGGGGCTAGAATCAAGCCTTGGGTCATTTTTTGTTTAGGATCAATTCGTTGTAGCATAGGGAATCCAAACGCAGCTGTTTTACCAGTTCCAGTTTGAGCTAAAGCTACTAGGTCCGTATTTTGATCTAGTAATATAGGAATTACTTTGTCTTGAACCTCCGTCGGAGATTCGAATCCTAGTTTTTCTACGGCTTTTAGTAGTTCCGTACTGAGTCCTAGGGACTTGAAAGTTGTCATAAATAGTATTCTGGCTGCAAAAGTAGTCTAAATTAAGTGGTTCTCAATTCTTTTATTACTTATTTTAATGAATCCCGCTTAAGATGACAAAAAAAAGTCCTGCTTTAAGTGCAGGACTTTAGGGTTAAAAAAGGTGTAATTTATAAAGTAAAGCCTTCTCTATATTCGCGAGTAACAAATTGATTTGCTGCTTCTAGATTAGTGATCTTCATGTTTTCACCATCCCAAAGAAGTTTTTTACGAGCATAATAATCCATTCTACCCTTCGCTTTTTCTTCACGAAGCATAAAACTTCGTATGGCTAAATTACCCATTAAAACGGTCTCAGTCATAGGTCCAGCATAGTCAAATGAAGAAGTTAAACCTCGATGTTCGTTACTGTTAAACCCAGCTTTACATGCGTCTACCCACTTGCGTTGATGACCGTATTCTGGTTCCGTCATTTTTTCTATTTCAGGACCAAAATCTGTTGTCCCATCATTCAAAAATAATTTAGGCATTAAGGGTGAACTGTCATTGATGTTGGTTGTAATGATTCCTTTTTCTCCAATCATTAAAACACCATTGGCACTATCAGCACCTCCAATGTCACTATTAGCAGGGATGATGTCTGGATGTGGAGGACGAATTCCTCCATCACTCCAACTCATTAAGATTGGTGATTTACTTTTTTCTGTAGCATCAAAATTAATACTAATCAACGAAGAAGGAGGACATCCCTCAGGAAGGTAATCAGCAGTCCACATTTGTGAATACACACTTCCTACGCTACATTCAGCTGAGGTAGGATATTTTAAACCAAGTGTTCGGAAGGGAATGTCAATTAAATGACATCCAACATCGCCAAGTGCACCTGTACCGTAATCCCACCATCCTCTCCAACTGAAGGGGTGCATGTTAGGGGTGTAGGGTTTTTCTTCTGCAGGACCTAACCATAAATCCCAATTTAAAGCATCGGGTTTTATGCTTGGATTTGGCTGTGGCATTGGAACTCCTTGAGGCCATACCGGGCGATTCGTCCATATTTTTACCTCAGAAATAGCACCAACAGCATCCGTATCGATCCAATTTTGAACCATATTGAGTAAGGGGTTCGAACCTCCTTGATTCCCCATTTGAGTCACTACTTTTTGCTCTCTAGCCATTTCAGTCAACAAACGAGCTTCTTTGATATTGTGAGTCATGGGTTTTTGTACATATACATGTTTTCCTCTTTGCATTGCAAAAGCCGCTGCAGGTCCATGAACGTGGTCAGGTGTTGAAATGGTTACCGCATCAATATCTTTTTCCTTGTCTAACATGACACGATAATCAGCATATTTTTTTGCCTTAGGGAATTTTTTAGCAGTCTTCGATGCTGTTCCTGAGAAATCTACATCACAAAGAGCAACTACGCGCTCTCTCCCTTGAACAGAGGCATTACTGATATCGCTTGCTCCTTTACCACCAGAACCAATTGCTGCTAAATTTAGTTGGTCACTAGGAGAAATATAGCCGGGACCCCCCAAAACATGTCTGGGAACAATCATTATGGAAGAAGCTAAAACTCCTTTTTTAATAAATTCTCTTCTCGAATCTTGTTTCTTTTTTTTCATTTCATTTCAGTTTAATGCAAAGTCTTGCCAAGATATAATTTTTTAAATAAATTTTTGTAGAAAATCTTTTTGATTGTTAAAATTGCTCGGATATTTGGAAATCAAATTATTCAGAATGATCACAAAAAGTCACCACAGAATTGCACTGGGAATTTTCTTCTTTTTATGTGGCTTTAGTTTTTCAACTTGGGCATCACGGATTCCATCTATTAAGTCTTCATTTAATATGAACGAAGCGGAGTTAGGAAGCTTTCTTTTTATTTTACCGATTAGTTCTCTTGTTGGTTTACCGATTTCTGCTTGGTTAGTCTCTAAGTTTGACAGTCGATACCTCTTGTTTTTTGGATTCTTTCTCTTTTCGGCTGCTCTTCTAGGAATTGGAATTTCTTCACAATTAGAATTCTTGATAATTTCAGTTACTTTTTTTGCTCTAGGGCTAAGAGCAATTAATATTTCGATGAATACCCAGGCCATTCAATTGCAAAAATTATACACTAAAAAAATCAATGGAAAATTTCATGGCCTCTGGAGTTTGGGAGGACTTTCTGGTTTGGTTTTCGCGACAGTAGCCATAAATCAAAATTTAAGTATGGCTAATCATTTGGGATTTGTTGCTTTTATTTCATTTTTCATTAGCATGATTACCTATTTTTATCTACTGCGAAATGACAAAGAATCCACTGGAAATAAACTTCAACTGGGAAAACCTGATAATTTCATTTTGTACACAGGTTTGGTTGTGTTTTGTGCCGCAGTATGTGAAGGGGGGATTTACGATTGGAGCAGTGTTTACTTTCAAGAAGTTGTTGGAGCTGAATTATTCACATTGAGTTATTTGGTTTTTATGATTTCAATGACAATTTCCCGTTTTTTTACCGATCGGATCATTATGAAAATTGGAATGCCTAAACTATTCATACTCAGTGCAAGTGTTGTTGTTTTAGGGGTCGGAATATTAATTTTATTTCCTTTTTATTACAGTGCCTTATTTGGGTTTTTTATTGCTGGTTTTGGTGTTGCTTCTATTTTTCCCATGGCATTTTTATTAGCAGGACAGTCCAAAAAATATGCTCCTGGAATGGCCATTTCAATCATAGGAACTTATTCTACTTTAGGAGTTTTAATTGCACCACCCTTGATTGGATATATTGCTCATCTCTTTAACTTAAACCAGGCTTTTTTATTTTTTATTGGTGCAGCTCTACTTTTGATGTATTTTTCTAAAAAAGCATTTTATTCTCTGGAGAAGCAATAGTTTTTTTGAATATTATTTGGCTTGATTTTTGTACAATATATTTATAGATTTACTTTAGTTTTATTACTCTAAAATCCTTAAAATGAAAAACACCCTTATCTTCTGCTTTTTTTTGATTTCTTCGCTAACTTTCTCACAACGTGGAAAAACCGGCGACAAGACTTTTGCAAGCAAATTCCCACCCGATGTCTATAATGAAGTGTCAAATGCCTCTTTGAAAATGATTAATGAGGTAGATCATGATATTATTGTCTTGGTTCGTGACCAAAAAAAGAAATATTTACGTCATGTGTACATCCGAAACATGGATGAATTCACTTTTGAGGATCTTCCCATAACTCGTTTATATGTTCAATTTAAATCTAAAGATTTTTATTATGAAGATAAAGATCGTACGGTGATTAATTTTGGCGAAAAACACACCTTCAACTTCTTCTTCGACCCAACTCAATTACAGAATTACATTCAAATTTCTGAGGAAGAGTTTTTTAAGCCCTAAGATTTGAGTTTGGGGATTTTTTAGTTTTCAATTAAAAGCATTTAAATTAATTGAAATCACAACAATCCAAATAATTACAGTGACTAAAAAGCTTAAAAAAACTAAAAATGCTCCCACATCTTTAGCTCTTTTTGCAAGCTCGTGATATTCTGAAGTATACAAATCAACGACTCTTTCAATAGCACTATTGATGATTTCTGAAAATAATGGAAGGAACAGAGATAAAGAGAGAATAGCTTTGTAGATGAACTTAAAGGGAAAAATAAAAACAATACAGTTTAAAATGACAAACAGGATTAATTCTATTCTGAAGGATTTTTCAGTTTGAATCATGTCTTTTAATCCTGCCAAGGCATATTTAGTGTTTTTGATAAAGGAATATTTCGGTTTACTCATGGTTTGTTATAAAGAATCACAATTTATTATTTTAAAGTATAAATACCTCGATAAATATTCATGAAAATAGAGATACTGTTTTTTATAATCACTTGTTTATGGAAAGAATCTAATTTTAATTAATTCATAGTGCATTAAATTTATCATTTACTTTGCAGCATTAATTCAATTAAAATGAAAAATAAATTCGTAAAATTTATTTTTAAGTTGCGTTTGGAAGAGTTTATGGCTTTGGTGCTTTTATTGCCCATGCTTGTTTTTTTATTTCTTTTTCATGATAAAGAGGGATTTAGGGCCTCCAATATTGATCGTTTCCTCATTACAGCACTGGTTTTTATTGTTTTTTTAGGTATCATTAAATTGAAAGATTTAAAAGTCCTTAAAGAGACAAAAATTGGCCGTTGGATTTCACATCTTCTCAACTTTTTAAGAGAAACTTTACCTTTTGCTTTTTGTATTTCTATCTACACAAATATGCATGACATGGTGCATTTAGTCAATCCTAATGATGTAGATGCCCTTCTAATTGCTTGGGATGAATTCATTTTAGGGACACAACCTGCCTTATATTTGGAACCGTTTATTTCTCCAAATTTAACCGACTTTATGTATTTTTCATACGGCATGTTTTTGATCTATGTTCTCTTGTTTCCTTTTATTTTGTATGCTAAAGGAGATATGATTGCCTTTCGTGAAACAACCGTTTCCATAATTCTTACTTTTTATATTGGTTATATCGGATATTTAATATTTCCGGCAGTAGGACCAAAATTTACTTTGGCACATCTATTTGAGACATCCTTAACAGGTAGTTTCATTACGGATCAAATTTCTTTTTTAATGGATTATCAAATTTCTGCGTTTACACGCCGAGATTGCTTTCCAAGTTTACACAATGGGATTATTTTTTTAATTCTTTTATTTGCCTTCAAACACAATCGCTTTTTTGGATGGGTGTTTTTGCCTTTTGCTCTTTCGCTATTTGCTTCAACACTGTATCTCAGGTATCATTATTTTATTGATATGATAGCTGGCTATGCGCTTGCTACTGCAATGTTTTTTGTTGGGCCAAAACTTCACAGATGGTGGCGGATGAGAGGATCTGAAAATCAATATATTTAAAGTCTAAATTGTAACTTTAAGATGATTCAGTACAGAAACTTAAACTGTAAATTTCATATTAAATATTTTTTATATCTAATTTATCCTATTTTTATTTTTTGAATGTCAAAACGTATTCTTTTTTTTGAATTTCCTGAGGGAATATCTTCGGTTTATATCGATGGTAAACGATACAATCGCAAAACATTTCACAAGGCACAGCAACTGGAGAGAAGAAGAAATAGCAATACAGGTAAATTTCAGCTAAAAACAAAGGTTGGCGCAGAAGAGTATTAACTTTCAAAGCTAACTCCACCATGTTTTTTTTGTCTCAGTTAACCTTACCATCCACTTCATGTCAGATTCTTTTCTAAAGTAGACTATGACCATAATAACATTATGGGTTCATTTTTTTAAGATTCAATCAAAATGAGTTGGCTTTTTCATGAAGTAATTCCAAGCCTACAGAAGTTCTTGGCAAAAATCCTTCCCAAGGGTCTTGATTCTTAAGTTCATGCGCATTGATGTAGGGAGAATATTCTGTTTTATTTTTAAGTTTAATACCCAAAAAGGCAGTGATGAAATGTTGATTAATGTTGTTTATCCTTCGTTGAGCCCATACGGAATCTGCATAACGTAAATAT
>JAURBX010000164.1 GCA_030828745.1 Flavobacteriaceae bacterium
ATACAACTGCTGCTCCAGAGCCAAAATACGATCTCCGGCTTGAAGAATTTCAGTTTCAAAAGTTTTGAGCTCTTCAGTAATATACCGTTCAGCATTGACCAATGTTTGCTTACGAATCCAATCACTGGGAACTTTGTCCTTATGGGTATTACGTACTTCAATATAATAGCCAAACACATTGTTAAAGGCTATTTTTAAGGAAGGGATTTGTGAGCGCTCCGTTTCTCTTTCCAACATAGCATCCAAATGAGATTGAGACTGGTCCCTCAGACCTCTTAAGGTATCTAAATCGGAGGAGAATCCCTCGGCGATGACCTTACCCTTGGAAACCAAAACAGGAGCTTCAGGATGAATCGTATCTTGAATTAAAGCAATGACAGACGCACAAGAAGAAAGTGTTTTTAACTGTGCTTTGATTGTGGGGTTGGAACCTTTTTCAAGTTGCTTTTTTAAACCTTCCACTTCACTCAAAGAATCTTGTAATTGATACAAGGCTCGGGGACTAATTTTTTCGGTAGCGATTTTAGCCATTACCCTTTCGATGTCAATAATATTGGATAAGGCTTGCTGAGTGTATTGTGAAATTTCTTCCTGCTCAATAAAAGCCTGAACGATTTCATGACGAGATTCAATTTGCTGCTGTTCTTTTAATGGAAAGGCCAACCACCTTCGCAACAAGCGTCCCCCCATAGCCGTTTGGGTGTGATCCAAAATGGAAATTAAAGGAATGCCTTCAGGGTGAGTAGACTGAAAAAGCTCTAAATTACGTTGAGTAAAACGATCCAACCAGACATAACCCTCTTGGGCAATGGGTAAAATACGAGTGATGTGTTGTAATTTTCTGTGTTGCGCATCTGAGAGATAATGCAATATTGCTCCCGCTGCACTGATTCCAACTGTATATTTTTGAACACCAAATCCTTCTAAAGAGTTCGTTTGAAAATGAGTCGTTAGTTTTTCACGAGCTGTCCCCAATTCAAACGCCCAATCCTCCATATAAAAACAATGGTATTGTAAACCATATTGCTCTAGAAATAATTTCTTTTTGGGCTTAGGAACTAAAATTTCACTGGGTGCAAAACTTTGTAATAATTGTTCGATTTGTTCAACTGTCCCCTCAGCTACCCAAAAATCTCCAGTAGAAATATCTAAAAAGGAGACTCCCCATTTTTTATTAAAAAACACGGCCGCCAAATAATTGTGCTGCTTCTGATCTAAGACATCATCATGCAGAGATACACCGGGGGTAATCAACTCGGTAACCCCCCTTTTGACAATTGTTTTGGTCATTTTAGGGTCTTCCAATTGATCACAAATGGCCACTCGACACCCCGCTTTTACCAATTTTGGCAAATAGGTATTTAACGAATGATGAGGAAATCCGGCCAATTCTGTTTCACTGGTACTCCCCGCCCCTCTTTTTGTTAAAATAATTCCTAAAATTCCTGCAGCTTTTACTGCATCGGCGCCAAAGGTTTCATAAAAATCTCCCACACGAAACAACAATAAGGCATCCGGATATTTTGCCTTTATCCGGTTGTATTGTTTCATTAAAGGGGTTTCTTTTGCTGCTTTAGCCAAAATGGAACGTTTTTACGAAAGTATTTAAAAAATTATTGTTTTCTAGAAAAACAAAGATGCAAATAGCTTTATAAATGTAAGAGGTTGTATTTTTGTTTTTTGTCAAAAGTTATGCGCAAATTAAAGAATGAAGAACTAATTCGGAAAACAGTAGCTGATTTTAAGCTTGCTGAGAAAACACCCTTAATTCTGATTTTAGATAATATTAGAAGCCTCAACAATATTGGATCCGTATTCCGAACCGCAGATGCCTTTTTGATTGAAAAAATCTATCTCTGTGGAATAACGGCTACTCCCCCTCACAAGGACATTCACAAAACTGCTTTGGGAGCTACTGATAATGTAGCGTGGGAATATGTTGAGAATACCCTTGAGATTGTTCAAAAACTTTTAAAAGAAGAGACCTCTGTTTGGGCAATAGAGCAAACTGAAAAAGCTATTTTTCTAGACGACTTTTCACCTGAAAAAAACATCAAACATGCTTTTATTTTAGGTAATGAAGTTCGTGGTGTGTCTCAAGATGTGGTGAATGCCTGTGGGCAAGCCCTGGAAATTCCACAGTTTGGAACAAAACACTCATTGAATATTAGCGTGGCTACTGGGATAGTGGTTTGGGATTATTTTACAAAAATGTAGTTTTATAAATTTTTCTGAGAATTCTTTGAAAAGCAACTTCATCCGATTCAAAATTCAAATCATCTACGGCCAAACTTAGGATAGGAAAAGGAAAATCCGTTTGAATTAAATGGTCATATCCTTGCCCAATTTTCATCAAATACTCTTCCTGAATATCTTGCTCATAGCTTCGCCCACGTTTCTTAATTTGTTTCAGTAAATGAGAAACATCCGCATAAAGATAAACCAAAAGAGAGGGCTGTTTTTGTGAGCTAACAACTCTTAAAAAAGCTTCTTGATAGACTTTAAAATCATCTGCTTTTAAATTCTGAGCCGCAAAAACAAGAGATTTATTTAAAAAATAATCCGAAACCACTCTGTTGGGCTTGTTCTTCCAAAATTCCGCCGCTCGATCGACCCTATCTTTTAAAAAAAAGGTTTCAACCGGCAAAGCATATTTTTTGGGATCTTGATAAAAAGGCGCTAAATAAGGATTATCAACAAATGCTTCTAAAAGAAGCGCTGCTTGATATTGCTCTCCCATTTTTTTGGCTAGGGTTGATTTTCCCACACCGATATTCCCCTCAATTACCATGTAGGGGTAATGTTCAAAAATAGGAGGAGACCAAAATGAAAAGGGAAAGGGTTTACAAATAGCCGAATCAATGGTCTGTTGTTTTAATTCAGAACTGGTTTTTTGTAAAAGGGGGTGCAACCATGTTTTGGCAATCTCTTCTAAAGGATATAAAACAAAATTTCTCAATTCCAATCTTGGGTGAGGAAGTGTTAAAGTCTCTGAAGATAAAATTAGATCTTCATAGCCA
>JAURBX010000135.1 GCA_030828745.1 Flavobacteriaceae bacterium
CCTTCAACCTTGGACAACAAAATAAGTTGGAACAAGAAGTTGTTTTTTTTAAGGAGAGTGTGGAGCAAACCTTTAACTTATATCTTCTTCTATTGGGGCTTTTAAAGTCACTTCACGCCTATGCTGAGGAACAGTTATTGATTATTCAAAAAAATAAAATTCAGAACGAAACCCAGTTTTTAACCCTTCAAAAATTCACTCAAAACCGAGTGTTGGTTTTTTTAAAAGAGCATGAGGTTTTGGCCAAACAATTAGATAACAAAAAGCTTATTAAGTGGGATTTAGAATTTAAATTTTTAAAAGATTTGTTTGTTACCCTTTCAAGTTCTCAAGTATTTCAATCCTATCTTGCATTAGAAAAGCCATCCATTGAAGATGATTTGAAATGTACAGCGAAGCTATTTAAAAATCATGTAGCGACTTCAAATTACCTTTATGAATATATAGAAGACAATTGCTTGACTTGGGCAGATGATCTTCCCATGGTAAATACTTTTCTACTTAAGATGTTAAAACATATTGATGTAGATTCTCCCCAAAGTTTAACCTTTCCAAGACCGAGCGAAAACCAAGAAGACACTGATTTTGGAATTAAGTTATTGGAAAAAGTAATCGCTAACGATGAAAAGCTTCAAGAAGAACTATTAGGAAAAACACCCAACTGGGATGCAGAACGTATTGCACAACTTGATAATGTAATTTTAAAAGTTGCCATTGCTGAATTGCTTTATTTTCCAATGATACCCTCCAAGGTAACTTTGAATGAATATTTAGAAATTGCGAAAGATTATTCTACCCCAAAAAGCAACAACTTTGTCAATGGAGTTTTAGATAAATTAGTTAAAGATTTTGACAAAGAAAACCGTTTGAACAAAACTGGTAGGGGATTGCTTTAATCAGTTTTTTTCTTACTTTTGTTTTCAACTAAAAAAAATAAAAATGAAAAAAATATTCATCGTTTGTTTAGCCATTGTATCCACTACCTTGGTTTCATGTCAAGACAGCGCAGCAAAAAAAGTGACTAATTCGACAACAACTGCTGCTACACCTGTTTCTAGTGCAAAAACTACGACAGGGGGACCTGTGATGACTTTTGATAAAATGGTTCATGATTTTGGATCCATAAAAGAAGGTGATAAAGTTACGACAGTCTTTAATTTCACAAACACAGGAAACGAAGATTTAATTATTGTTGATGCCAGAGGAAGTTGTGGATGTACTGTTCCTCAGTACCCAAAAAACACTGCAATTGCACCGGGTGAATCAGGAGAAATTACAGTAAGTTTTGATTCAAGTAACAAGCCTGGAAATCAACAAAAATCAGTTACTCTTTCTGCAAATACTGCATCAGGTAGAGAAATGTTACGGATCAAATCTCAAGTAACTCCAGACCCAGTAAAACAAAAACAACGTGAGGCGCAAGCCAAAGCACGTCAATAAAATTTAATTTTAAAATTCATTATCATGCCAGAAGGCTTATCAGGACAACTTCCCTTTTTACTCTTAATGTTGGTTGTGTTTTTCTTTTTCATCATACTACCACAACAAAGAAGACAAAAAAAGGAAAAGAATTTTATGAACTCTATGAGCAAGGGGGATCGTATTATTACCAAAAGTGGAATACATGCCAAAATCATGGAACTTAATGATAAGGACAATACTTGTGTCATAGAAACACTAGCAGGAAAGCTGAAAATAGAACGCTCAGCCATATCCTTGGAGATGAGTTCAAAATTAAATGCGCCACCTGCAAAAAAGTAAGCCTTTTTCATCCCGCTTTATGCGGGATGTTTTTTTTTAAATAGGATGTATAGAGCTTTTATAAAACCATTACTTTTTCTTTTTGACCCCGAATGGGTTCATCATACCGTCTTTTCTACACTGAAAGCGATCCATAGAATTCCAGGCATGGGTAGTCTCATTCGAGGGCTTTATCAAGTCAATGACAAACGTTTAGAACGAAAACTTTTTGGCTTAACTTTTCCCAATCCAGTGGGTTTAGCGGCAGGTTTTGATAAAGATGCTAAATTGTACCAAGAGCTCTCTAATTTCGGATTTGGATTTATTGAAATAGGTACCCTCACGCCCAAGTCCCAGCCTGGGAATCCCAATAAGCGTTTGTTTCGCTTGCCTGAAGACCAAGGTTTAATTAACCGCATGGGATTTAACAACGAAGGTGTTGAAGCAGCCATTGGACGCTTAAAAATGAATAAAGGCGTGCTTATTGGAGGGAATATTGGAAAAAATAAAATCACCCCCAATGAAGATGCGGTTGCTGATTATGTTTATTGCTTTGAAGCTTTGTTTCATCATGTAGATTATTTTGTGGTGAATGTGAGTTCACCTAATACGCCAAATTTAAGAGCGCTTCAAGACAAAGAACCTTTAACTCACTTGTTGCAAACGCTTAAAGATTTAAATATATCAAAATCAAATCCCAAACCTATTTTACTCAAAATAGCTCCCGATTTGACCGAAGAACAATTGTTGGATATTATAGCAATTATTACTACGGTTAAAATTGATGGCGTTATTGCTACGAATACAACGCTTTCAAGAGAGGGACTTCAATCAGCAAATAAAAAAGAAATGGGCGGCTTAAGCGGTAAACCAGTCACCGACCGAAGTACAGCGGTAATCCGTTTTCTTCACGAAAAAAGCAATAAAGCTTTCCCTATCATTGGAGTGGGAGGTATTCATGCCCCAGAAGATGCACTGGAAAAACTGGAAGCAGGAGCTTCACTTGTTCAGCTTTATACCGGCTTTGTTTATGAAGGTCCAGGAGTGGTTAAAAGAATTAATAAGTCGATCTTGAGGACCATTTGAAATTTCTTCTGTGAAGTACTGTAATTTTGGAGTCCTACCTTTAAACTATAGCAGCAACTCGTTTAGGTTAAGTTTTTTGGGATACTGAATCAATAATTGTACTTTAGAGATGTAATAACTTTAAAAATTGAATCAAACAGTTTTACTTACGGGAGCCAGTAGAGGCATTGGTTTGGCTTTAGCTAAAACATTACTAGCTAGAGGGTATACTGTCATTGGCACCAGTAGGAGCGGGGTCATTGATTCCATTCAGCATGAAAACTTTCACCCTCTTGCTTTAGATATTACGCGCATTGAAAGTATAGAAGAATCGCACAAGGAAATATTTGATCGATTTGACCAGATAGACAGTGTTATTAATAATGCAGGAATGGGTCCAGATTTAGATCAATTGATTCCTGACGCAGTTTCTTTTAATTCAACTTTCGAGGTCAATGTAAAAGGAGTGGTTTTATTTACCGAACCGCTCTTGGAGAGGATTTCTGATAGCGGAAGTGTTTTGATGATTTCCTCAAAAATGGGCTCCATAGAAAAATGTATTGCCTTTGATTCTGTGGGATATAGAGTGTCTAAGAGTGCTCTCAATATGTACACCAAAATTTTAGCCAATCGTTTACCTTCCATAAAAGTAGCAGCAGTGCATCCGGGCTATGTAAAAACCGAAATTTCAGAAACGGCATTATTGCACGGGAGGTTAAGCCCAGAACAGTCAGCAGTGAATGTCTTAAGCTTTATGGAAAGTGATTTTAAAAGCGGTATTTTTTGGGATTCTGAAATAGGCTCAGAACTCCCTTGGTAAATTAATTAGTCAAAATAACTAAAAGTCTCTCCCTCTTTTATCATTTGAACGGTTTCGTAAATTAATTTGATTACGTTTTCGACATCATCTCGATGAACCATTTCTACTGTAGTGTGCATATAGCGCAAAGGGAGTGATATTAGGGCAGAAGCAACTCCGCCATTACTATACGCAAAGGCGTCAGTATCTGTACCTGTGACGCGGGAGGAAGCGTTTCGCTGGAAGGGAATCTTTTTCGCTTCTGCTGTTTCAATAATGCGTTCTCTCAACAGGTTTTGTATTGCAGGAGCATAAGAAATGACGGGTCCTTTTCCAATTTCCGTTTGACCTTCTACCTTTTGATTGATCATTGGGGTAGAGGTGTCATGACAAACGTCAGTGACTATGGCGACATTGGGTTTGATTGTCTGGGTAATCATTTCTGCACCCCGCAAACCTACTTCTTCTTGTACCGAATTGGTAATGTATAAGCCAAAGGGAAGTTTTACTTTATTCTCTTTTAATAAACGAGCCACTTGAGCAATCATAAATCCTCCCGCTCTATTGTCTATTGCACGACAAAGAAACTTGTCTTTATTCAATACCTTAAAAGTATCGGGATAGGTAATGACACAACCTACATGTACTCCCATTTTTTCAACTTCTTTTTTGTCTTTTGCACCGATGTCAATGAAAATATTATCAAGTTTAGGTACTTCTTCTTTTCCATTTTTACGAGTATGGATCGCTGGCCATCCAAAAACCCCTTCCACAATACCTTTCTTGGTATGAATGTTAACCCATTTAGATGGTGCAATTTGGTGATCACTCCCCCCATTTCTAATGACATAAATCAATCCATTGTCGGTGATGTAATTTACATACCATGATATTTCATCAGAGTGTCCTTCTATAACAACTTTATATTTCGCCTCGGGATTGATAACTGCTACAGCTGTGCCATAGACATCCGTAATGAATTCATCCACATAAGGCTTGAGATATTCCATCCATATTTTTTGCCCTCTACTTTCATGGCCGGTAGGAGCTGCATTATTTAAATAGTTTTCTAAAAATGTAAGTGCTTTTTTGTCTAGAATACTCATAGTTGTTTATTAAAAATTTTAAGTAGCCCAAAAGTAAGAATAATCCTAAAGAAAAGTCCTAGACCTAAATAATTTGTATTTTTATGGGCTGATTTATGTATGTAAACTTTTGTTCAAATCAAGTGGAGTGACGCTCCTTTGTTATTCATTTAAAGCGCCTATGATTCGCCCTTTTTTTATCTTTGTTTTTTTATTCTTGTCAATTTTTGTGTTGGCACAAG
>JAURBX010000014.1 GCA_030828745.1 Flavobacteriaceae bacterium
ATACATTGACTGGCTTCTTCAATTTCATAAGAATATCCTTTTCCAATAAAATCAAAAGTTTCTGTAACCGTGTCCTCTCCCTTAACCAAAGAAAGCTTTGGAGTTTCATGCCAACGGCTCTCCATATAGATTTCACCCTCTTCTCCAGCTATAGTTGCACCCATGACCTCATTGTGAGCGAAACTAGAATACAATACTGCATGCGCATTCTCGTAGGTCAATAGAATGGCAAGTTGTTGATCTACTCCATGCTCCGTTAGGTGAGCACTCGCTTTGATATCCTTTGGTTTTCCTAAAAGTTGATAGGCCAAAAAGAGGGGGTAAATTCCAATATCCAATAAGGTACCACCTCCCTTATCAGGATGAAACAAACGAGAATCAAACCCACGATCTAAACCATTAAAACTAAACGTTGCGCTAATATATCTTACCTTACCTAGCTTGCCATCATTGATCCAATTTTGTGCCTGCTGAAAAGAAGGATTAAATCGAGTCCAAAGACCTTCCATCAGAAAAACATTCGCTGATTGTGAAGCTGAAATCATACTTTTTACTTCTCCTTCATTCATTGCAAGGGGCTTCTCACACAAAACAGCTTTTCCATTATTAAGTGCTGCGATAGAGAACTCAGCATGTTTTGGATGCAAGGAGGCGATATATATGATCTCAACCTCGGAATCTTCAAAAAGAGACTGATAGGAATCATAAAAACATTTGGATTTGTATTTTTCTGAAAAAGCCTCAGCCCTGTTTAAGTCTGAGGAAGCTACAGCAACCAATTCAGTGTTTGGTACTAAGAGTAAATCGGAAGCAAATTTGTGTGCAATGTTTCCTAAGCCTAAAATTCCCCAACGAACTGTTCGCATGGATTACCGAATTAAACTATTTAAATTATTGACTGAAAGAGGTTGCCTGGAGGTAAAACCTTCTCCCGCTTCAGTCCCGATTAGGCGCCCTAAATTTTGGGCTCGATAGCGAACACTTTCGAGAAAATTAAGGCTTGTGATGGGAGTACTTTTCTCAACCGCATTTGGATCATAAAATTGACTTGAATAGGCCTTTACCGCATTGAGTTTTGTTTCTAAAAATCCCGAGATGTCTAATACAATGTCGGGTTCTATTTCATTCCATTGTATATACTCTAAAACCAACTTAGGTCGCCAAGCTTCTTGATTTTCACCTGATTCACTTTGCGTTTTTACTTTGGAAAGTCCACTCAGAAAACAAGCATCATTAACTAATTTATTCCCTTTTCCATGGTCAACATGTCGATCATGAATTGCATTACAAAAAACAATTTCAGGTCTATAAGCCCGTATTTTTTGAATTACCGCCCGTTGGTGTACTTCATCATTAATGAAAAATCCATCACGAAAAGCTAAGTTTTCTCTAATATTAACCTTCAAAATAGCTTTTGATTTTTCAGCTTCTTCCTTTCGAAGTTCAACACTTCCTCGAGTTCCCATCTCACCTTGAGTAAGGTCAATTATACCTGCCGATTTTCCTTGAGAAACCGAGAGCGCAATGGTGCCTCCACAACCTAATTCTACATCATCCGGATGCGCGCCAAAAGCAAGTATATCGAGTGTCATTGCATTGCTGTTTTATAGGCCTGATACAGGTCTGCTTTAATATCTTCTATGGCTTCAATTCCTGTTGAAAAACGAATCATTTGAGGTGTAATACCTTGTGCTAAACGTTCCTCTTCGGTTAGTAAGGCATGGGAAGTTAAATGAGGACTTAAAGCGGTACTTTCGATACCTGCTAGGCTCATTGTGGGTTTTATAAGTGCTAAACTGAGTAAAAATTTCTTACTATCAATCTGTTTCCCTAAATTAAATGAAAGCATCCCCCCAAAACCGTGCATTTGTGCTTTTGCTAGTTCATGATCAGGATGAGATTTTAATCCCGGATAAAAGACATGATCCACCCAGTCGGCATGGTCAAGAAATTCAGCAACTTGTTGCGCATTTTCGTTTTGAGCTTGTACACGAATAAAGAGCGTTTTAACACTTCGTTCCAGAAGCCAAACCGTATAATCACTCAAACTTCCGCCAAAATTTTTAGCAGAACTGAACACTCGTTCAATACATTCTTTGGTTCCTAACACTACCCCGGCACAAATATCACTATGACCTCCTAAATACTTAGTCGCACTGTGCAACACGACATCTATCCCTAAAGCGATTGGATTTTGATTAACAGGACTTGCGAAAGTATTGTCAATCATAGTCCAAAGACCTGCCTTTTTCGCAAGGGTAGCGACTGCTTTTAAATCAATTATTTTTAAAGTCGGATTACTGGGAGTTTCAATATAAATTCCTTGGGTATTGCTCCTTATTTCAGCACTAAAATTCTCAGGATTTAATCCTTTGGTAAAACTAAATTCAATCCCATATTTCGGAAATTCATACTTGATAAAATTACGAGTTCCCCCATATAAATCGTCCTGAAAAACCACATGGTCTCCCGCTTTCAGGTGGGATAAAAGGGCTGTGCTTATAGCGGCCATTCCAGAACCAAAAATCATTCCTGCTTCCGCTCCCTCCAATGCCGCAATTTTTTCAGAAAGACCCCGTTGATTCGGAGTATTAAAATAACGCGGATATTGTCCGATTTTCACATCGGTAAATGAATACGAAGTTGAAGCAAATAAAGGAGAAATAGCCCCTCCGTGCTGGGTGTCTTTTAATTCTCCAGCATGAACACACAGTGTTCGGAAATCGGCTTTAGTAATCATCTATTCTTCAATCCAAGAGATAACACTAGGATCATCTGGAAGTGTTCTTGGAGAAATCACTTTTGCTAAACGACCATCTGGATTAATCAAATATTTTTGGAAGTTCCACGAAACACTGGAGTCGATCACACCATTCTTGTTCTTGTTAGTCAAAAACTGGTATATAGGATGCATTTTTTTTCCTTTTACGGAAATCTTACTCATCATAGGGAAGGTAACCCCATAATTTTGTTCACAAAAAACCGCGATCTCCTCATCTGATCCCGGCTCCTGATACAAAAAGTTATTGGCTGGAAAACCTACAATCACAAAGTCTTTGTCTCCATATTTTTCGTAAATCGCTTGTAGTTGTTTGTATTGTGGGGTCAATCCACATTTTGACGCGGTATTAACCACCATTATTTTTTTACCTTCAAGAGAACTAAAATCAAATTCTTCTCCATCCAAGCTCTGGACTTTGAATTGATAAATGGTCGTGTCACCATCTTCTTTTTGGCTTCTCGCCGAGAGTGTTGCAATCATAATAAAAAGGAGTGTTAAATTTCTTAATTTCATTCTAAACAATTTTTATTCAAATGTCGCTGATTTCTTGCTAAGAAAAAAATCAAGCGAACGTTTTAAACCACCTCAGCAGATAAGCCTTCTTCCAAAAGCGCCGAGCACCGTGGCACAAGATCCTCTAAAGTACCTGATTTTACTGCACATTTTCCTGTATAATGCACCAAATAGGCGCACTGCTCAGCCTGCAAGGCATTGTGATCACAAATGGCTATTAAGCATTCAATGACATGCTCAAAAGTGTTAACATCATCATTATATAAAATAATTTCATGCTCACGATCGGTCAGCGTACTTACCTCTATCGCTTCCTCTGGATTTATTTTAGGGTCTTTCTCACTCATTTCATAAACTTTAAAGCGCACCAGGCTTCTTTTTGTTTTTCTTCAACATACGTGAATCCCTGAGCCTCACAACATGCTTTCAAACTTGATATATCTGCCCGATAAAATCCGGAAAGCAATAGAACACCTCCCTCAATTAAAACCCTATTGTAGGAAGGTATTTGTTCTAGTAAAACATTCCGATTGATATTGGCAAATATCAAATCATAGATTGGGGCATTAGTAGTTAAGGAAGATCCAAGAGAACAGGTAATATTTGAACATTCATTTTTTTGAGCATTCTCACTTGCGTTTTCAATACACCAAGGATCTAAATCGATTGCATCAACAGACACCGCTCCTTTCATGGAAGCTAAAATAGCAAGAACTCCCGTTCCACAACCCATATCCAAAATCTTCTTTCCATTAAAGGCTTCTTCAAGTCCAAACTCCAACATCATGTGGGTCGTTTGATGGTGTCCTGTACCAAAACTCATTTTAGGATTGATAACCAATTCATAGGCTTTCTCTTGTGCGGGATGAAAATCAGCTCTAACAACGCAGTCTTTTCCTATCTCGATGGGTTTGAATTCTGATTCCCATTTTGAATTCCAATTAACTGGTTCAATCGTTACTGTCTTGAAGTCAATAGAGACCGCTGGATTTTTAAAAAGATCAATATTTTTTAAAAACCCCTCGTAATGTTGATCTCCTGGGACATAGGCCAAAAGAAAATCTTCATTATTATCGAAACTCTCAAAAGGAAGCTCTTGTAGAGAAGCCAATAAAATTTCTTCCCAAGGGTCTTTTGGAACAACCGTAAATTGATATTCTATATAATTTTGAGCCATTTAGAAGGCATTGACAATAGCCATAAAGTCATTTGCATTCAATGATGCACCTCCTATTAATCCCCCATCAACATCTTTCATAGAAAATATTTCTTGTGCATTTCCGGGTTTGACACTTCCACCATAAAGAATGGCAACTTCTTGAGCCAAAGTCTCGTTGTATTGATCTTGTATTAATTTTCTAATGAAGGCATGCATTTCCTGTGCTTGTGCGGGGCTGGCAGTTTCTCCTGTTCCAATAGCCCAAACTGGCTCATATGCTAATACGATTTGTGACCAAGCAGCAGCAGGAAGGCTAAATAAGGCTTCCGACAACTGTTCTTTCACTACATCGAAATGACGATTGGACTTACGCTCCTCTAACTGCTCTCCAAAACAAAAAATAATTTCTATTTCAGCTTCCAGTGCGGTGTTTACTTTATCCGCTAATGATACATTGTTTTCATGATAAAGTGAACGACGCTCTGAGTGTCCTAAAATAACGGTATTCACCCCTACTCCTTTCAACATACTTGAAGAAACTTCCCCAGTATAGGCTCCAGAAGCTGCAGCATTCATGTTTTGAGCAGCAACGGTAATTGCATCATCTGATAACAAACTAACACTTTGTGAAAGCTGTGTAAAAGAGGGGGCCACCATTACACGAACACTTTCCGGTTTATTATGATTTTTTAATTCATTTAATAATGTTTGGGTTTCATGCTGGTTGTTGTTCATCTTCCAATTTCCAGCTACTATTTGATCTCTCATGTTTATGTTGTTTTTATTTGTGGGTCTAAATATGCGTATATAAAATCGACCACAATATTAATGATAATAAAAAGAAAGGCAATGACCAAAACAGCTCCCATTACCACAGGAATATCTAATTGATTCAAAGCTTCTACAATTTCTTTTCCCAATCCTTTCCATCCAAAGATATATTCTACAAAAATAGCTCCAGCTAAAAGAGAAGCAAACCATCCCGAAATAGCAGTAATAACGGGATTTAAAGCATTTTTTAATCCGTGTTTTAAAATAACTTGATATTTAGAAAGACCTTTGGAATATGCGGTTCGAATATAATCTTGTGAAAGTACCTCTAATAGATTACTCCGCATTAATTGAATGATTACAGCTAAAGGGCGAATTCCTAAAACAAAAGAGGGTAAAATAAGATTTTTCCAAACGATTTGATAAGATTCCCCTAAATCATCTAATTCATACAAACTACCCGTCATATTGAGATGAGTATAACGGTTGAGAACATACCCAAAAAACCAAGAAAATAAAATAGCACTAAAAAAAGAAGGAACACTCATGCCTAAAGTACTGAAAAACTGTAAAAAGCGATCCAACCAACGATCTTTATTGAGTGTTGCCACTACTCCTAAAAAAATACCCAAAACAATGGCAATACACATAGAAGATACGGCTAAAATTGCTGTATTTGGAAGGGTTTCTTTTATAATTTCTGAGATAGGTTTTCCTCTCTTTTGATAGGAGGTTCTGAAATAAGGAGCCTTAATCACCCATACACTACTCTCCATTGTGAGGATTTTCCAACCGCCATAAACAGAAGGATCATAATGTGCAAAGTCTTCATTAAGCATTGAATGAATTGAAAGAGGGGATAAATCATTGAGATAATAAAAATACTGCTGAGACAAAGGAAGATTAAAACCAAACTTGGCTTTAACAATTTCGAGTTGCGTACTATCTTCATTTTGATCCAACATCATTTGAGCAGGATCACCAGGTAATACTGTAAATAAGAAAAATACCAGACTGGCAACACCAAAAAGGGTTAGTACAACAAATCCAACTTTTTTGACAATGTATTGGAGCATTATTCTTTTTCTGAACTCAAGTGAATTAAAGCAAAAACAGCATAATTAACCATGTCGTGATAATTGGCATCTATCCCTTCACTCACTAAAGTTTTGCCTTGATTTTCCTCAATTTGTTTTACACGTAAAAGTTTTTGTAAAATCAAATCAGTTAGGGAACTTACACGCATTTCACGCCAAGCTTCACCATAATCATGATTCTTATTGAGCATTAATTTAAAAATGATTTCTTGATGTTTATCATACAATTGCAATGCTTCTTCCGCATCCAAATCTGGTTGTTCTGCGATACCTTTATCAATTTGAATCAAAGCCATCAAGCTGTAATTTACAATTCCAATAAATTCAGACTCTTGCCCTTCATCCACTTTTTGAATGGTATTTGTCTGCAAACTTCTAATGCGTTGTGCCTTGATAAAGATCTGATCCGTTAATGAGGGAAGTCTTAAAATGCGCCATGCCGCCCCATAATCTTTCATTTTTTTTTCAAATAATTCTCTACATTTTAACACAATTGCTTGATACTCTATACGGGTAAGCTCCATTTAATTCTAAATTTGCACTAAATTTCGAATTTATTTAGTTAGTTCACCCAGTACAAAGCAAAAAGTTATTAAAAAGAATATCACAGTTCAGACCCTCAATTGCAATGGACAGCTCATTGATCTGAGTCAACCTAAAATCATGGGGATTTTAAACCTAACCTCCGATTCATTTTATGATGGCGGCAAATATAATTCATTAGATAAAGCACTTTATCATACCGAAAGTATGCTTAAAGAAGGAGCCTTTTTTATTGATGTTGGTGCTGCAAGTAGTAAACCCGGGAGTACACTCATTACACCAGAAAACGAAAAAAAGAAAATCTTAATTGTTTTAGAAGCCTTGATAGATCGTTTTCCTGAAGCCTATTTTTCAATTGACACTTACAATCATGAAGTTGCTCAAGCATGTATCGAAATGGGTGCTTCAATGATAAATGATATTTCAGGAGGGAATCTCGATACCAAAATGCATGATACTGTAGCTAAATACAACATTCCATATGTCATGATGCACATGCAAGGTACTCCTGAAACCATGCAAAAAGCTCCCCAATACAACAATGTCATGACAGCAGTTTTAAATTTTTTTGCACAACAAACAAAAGCTGCTACTGCCGCTGGTATCCAGGACATATTAATCGACCCGGGATTTGGTTTTGGAAAAAGCATTGAACATAATTATACTCTATTTAAACATCTAAATCAATTCAAAACACTGGGATGCCCTCTTTTGATCGGAGTCTCAAGAAAGTCGATGATCTATAAATTATTAGACACAACTCCCCAAGAAGCCTTGAACGGTACGACAGCATTAAATACCCTCGCTTTAGATCGGGGAGCTCAAATACTTCGTGTACATGACGTTAAAGAGGCCAAAGAATGTGTAGGCTTATGGCAAGCGCTCCAATAGTTTTTTTTAATTTTACAAAAAAGGACTCTTGAATTTAACTGATTTTATTGACTTTTCTTTCATTGATGTCATTGACATTCTTTTGGTTGCCTTGCTATTGTTTTACCTCTACAAGCTAGTTAAGGGAACGGTAGCCATCAATATTTTTATTGGAATTGTTATTATTTATCTCATTTGGAGACTTACCGACCTGCTCAATATGGATGTGCTGAGTAATCTCTTAGGGAAATTTATCAGTGTTGGATTTTTTGCATTAATCGTGGTATTCCAGCAAGAAATAAGAAAGTTTTTACTCCTTTTGGGCTCAACAAACTTTACCAATCGTCGGAATGTAGTGCGTTATTTTCGTTTTTTAAACCAAAATGACCGGGTGTTGAATTTAAACATTAACATTTTACTTGATGCCTGTGAAGAAATGGCAAAAAGTAAAACAGGAGCCATAATCGTTTTGGAACGAAGCAATTCTTTAGACTTTACAATTAGTGAAACCAACACAGCTTCGATTAAATTGGTTCCACAAATTTTAGAAACTATTTTTTTTAAAAACAGTCCACTCCATGATGGTGCGATTGTCATCGATAAAAATACCATTATCGCTACTCGTGTGATTCTCCCGGTTTCCGACAGAAAAAATATTCCGTCAAAATATGGGCTTCGCCACAGAGCTGCCCTAGGGATTACAGAAAAGACAGATGCCCTAGTTCTTGTTATTTCAGAACAAACAGGTAAGATTGTTTATGTTAAAAATGGAGAGTTTTTCTCTTTTAAAACCATCGCTGCACTCAAAGAAGTGCTGACTCAAGACATCAGTGTATAGTTTAGAGTACTTCGGATTCTGCAAACTGAATTTCATATAACTTAGCATAAAATCCATTAGGTATGTTCAACAACTCTGTGTGCGTTCCTTGTTCCACAATTTTTCCATGATCTAAGACTACAATACGATTTGCATTTTTTACCGTAGCCAGACGATGAGCAATTACAATAGAGGTTTTGCCTTTGGTTAGGGTGTCAATTGCATTTTGAATGATCTCTTCAGAATAACTATCAACAGAGGAGGTTGCCTCATCTAAGACTAAGATATTGGGTTCTGAAATATACGCTCTTAGAAAAGCGATTAATTGACGTTGTCCTGAAGAAAGCATTACTCCACGCTCCTTGACATTGTAATCATAGCCTTCGGGTAGAGACTCTATAAAGTCATGAACTCCTATCGTTTTTGCCGCTTTAATCACTTGTGCTCTTGTTATTTCCGGGTTAAACAAGGTGATATTATTAAACAAACTATCTGCAAATAAAAAAACATCCTGTAAAACAACTGCAACATGTTTTCGTAATGCTTCCAAGGAATACTCACGGATAGAGACTCCGTCAATGGCAATAGTCCCTGAATCAAATTCATAGAATCGAGATAATAGGTTGATAATAGTAGATTTTCCAGCCCCTGTAGCCCCAACAATGGCAATGGTTTCTCCTGCATTAATTTCTAAGGAAATTCCACATAAGACTTCCTCACCAGGAATATAAGAAAACCGAAGTTGGTCAATCGAAATAGCCCCTTGAAACTTTTCAGGTTTAAAGGTTCCATTATCTTCAATACTACTTTCCGTTTCAATGATTTTAAAAATACGGTCGGCAGCAACCATTCCCATCTGGAGCGTATTGAATTTATCCGCTATTTGACGCAAGGGTCGAAATAACATTTGTGACATTTGAATGAATAAAAAAATAGCACCCAAGGAAATATCTCCCCCCGAAATTAAATTAAAACCTCCATACCATACCAAAAGTCCAATGGTAACAGAGGATGAAATTTCAGCTATAGGAAAGAAAATAGAATTAAACCACACAGTTTTTAACCAAGCCTGCTTGTGTTTTTCATTGATGCTGATAAAATTATCGTACTCTATCTTTTCTCGGTGAAACAACTGAACGATTTTCATACCGCTAATGCGTTCTTGTACAAAAGAATTTAAATTAGCTACTTGCAAACGTACTTCTTCAAATGCTATCTTCATTGACTTTTGAAATAATCGTGTGGCATATATGATAATGGGAAGTATTGAAAAAACAATTAAAGACAAACGCCAATCTACATACAACATTACCCCAATTACCAAAACCATTTTTAGCAGATCGGCAATGATCATAAATAAGCCCTGAGAGAAAATACTAGCAATCGTTTCAATATCACTCACGGCTCGAGTAACCAAACGTCCCACAGCTGATTTATCAAAATAAGCCATCTTAAAAAAGAGAATTTTTTTGAATAATTTGACCCGCAAATCTTTGATTACTTTTTGCCCCAGCCAATTGGCATAAAAGACAAATAAAAACTGAAAAAGAACCTCCATTAACAAGGCTCCTAACATCAAACTTACCATCAAAACCATTCCCTCGTAATCCTGCAATCGGATATAATCATCGACGGTAATTTTCAACAAATAAGGGGTAAGTGTTGAAAATAAAGACAATAAAATCGCTGCAATCATAACAAAATAGTAGGTGGTTTTGTAGGGCTTTACAAACTCCAACAGTTTACTAAAAAGCTGTACGTCAAATATTTTACCACTTACTTTGGCCATAGTCTATTTATAAATTGAAATGGGATAGTCAATACGGGTTAAAAACAAACCTTGAGCAGGAACAGAAAAACCAGCCTTGGAACGACTTTTACTTTTGATAATATTTCTTAAATCTTCTATTTCCTTCTTTTTTAATCCAATTTCTATTAAAGTACCTACAATAGCACGTACCATATTTCGCAAAAATCGATTGGCGGTTATGGTAAAGATATAACCATTTTTGGTTTTACTCCAGTGAGCATAACTTATGTCACAAAGAAAGGTTTTAACATCTGTTCTAGACTTTGAAAAACATTCAAAATCTTCATATTCTAATAGAAGCGCAGCAGCTTGGTTCATAAGATCCTCGTCCAATGGCTGATTAATTCGATAATGCATACTGTTTCCAAAAGGGGTTTTACCCAAAGCAATATGGTATTCATAGGAACGCGAAAGGGCGTCAAAACGGGCATGAGTATCAGCTTTGACTTCACGAAGGGAATGAATGACAATATCTTGAGGTAAAAATTGATTGAGATGATGTACCAACTGTTGAAAGGTTTCCTGACTGAGATCCCCATCAAAATGAGCAAACATCTGGCGGGCATGAACACCCGTGTCTGTTCTCCCAGCAGCGAGTAAGGGGGTAGTCTCTTTGAGGAGTGTGCTTAACGCCTTTTCCAAAACTTCTTGCACCGAAATAGCATTGGGCTGGCGTTGCCATCCATGGTAGTTTGTCCCTGCATAAGAAAATTCTAAAAAATACCGCACAACTCAATTTTGTCGTTTGCAAAGATACTGGGAATTTCTTGTTGCAGCAATGAATGTATTTTGATTCTAGTTGAGAAGTGGCTATCTTGAAAACTTCAAAAGACCTCAATATGAAATCAACAATCTTCTTTGTAATTATAACATTAAATCTCCTAGGTTGCTCTCCCTCCAAAACATCCATAGATTTCCTGCCAGAAGGAAGTTTTACAAAGGGAATTGAGGGACCTGCAACTGATTTTGAAGGAAATATCTATGCTGTAAATTTTGAAGAAGAAGGAACCATTGGAAAAGTAACTCCTGAGGGGAAAAACTCTGTTTTTATAAAATTAGCCGATGGGAGTATTGGAAATGGAATCCGTTTTGGTGAAAAACATCAAATGTTTGTGGCAGATTACACGAATCATAACATTTTAGAAATTGATTTGAACACCAGAGAACTAACTGTTTTTGCACACGAATCTAGCGCTAATCAGCCCAACGACCTTGCGGTTTTGGGAAAGAATATACTTTATGCAAGTGATCCTAAATGGTCGGACAGTACCGGACAATTATGGAAAATCACTGCAGACAAAGGTTTTGAGTTACTTGAAAAGAATATGGGAACCACCAACGGCATTGAAGTGAATCCCGAAGGAACTAAACTCTATGTCAATGAATCCGTTCAACGAAAAATTTGGGTGTATGACATCACGCCAAGGGGCAGGATCGATAACAAAAAGCTCTTTTATGCTTTTGAGGATTTTGGCTTAGACGGGATGCGAACTGATAAAAAAGGAGTTTTATATGTCTGCCGATATGGGAAAGGAACCCTAGCCTTAATTTCTCCCCAGGGAAAATTAATAAGAGAAATTTTGTTGAAAGGAAAAAAGCCCTCCAATCTAACCTTTAGCAATGACTATACCAAATGTTTTATAACCTTAGCAGATCGTGGAACTATTGAATTAGTTGATTTGTAATGTTTTTTTAACAGGGTATATCCTCTATCTTAGGGTGCACTTAAAAGTTAGCTAACAACAATTAAACATAAAAGATGACCCTCAAAGAATGGAATAAAAAAGGACATTGGTTTTCGTTTAAAAATGCAAAAATTCATTATTTAGAAGAGGGAAAGGGAGAA
The DNA here is from genome assembly GCA_030828745.1 of Flavobacteriaceae bacterium. Lineage (GTDB taxonomy): Bacteria > Bacteroidota > Bacteroidia > Flavobacteriales > Flavobacteriaceae > MS024-2A. The sequence goes on from JAURBX010000014.1 coordinate 12,209, forward strand.
ACGCTCGTTCTCATTCACGGTTTTCCAACCTCCTCATGGGATTTTGCTTGGGTCTTCCCAGAACTTACTAAAAGTTATCATTGTATATGTTCTGATTTAATCGGTTTGGGAAGCTCCTCATCAAGCAATCATTATATTAGTATTGTTGATCAAGCAGAAGCAATCGAAGCCTTGTTAGCAAGTAAAGGGATCAAGCAAGCCCATATTTTTGCCCATGACCTAGGAGACACGGTTGCTATTGAACTACTGTGTCGTGCCAAAAAGGGAATTAGTAACCTAAAATGGAATTCATGTGCATTGATGAATGGAGGGATTTTTCAGGAGACCAATTCTCCTAGACTCATTCAAAGACTCTTAGATTCTCCCATTGGATTTTTAATTGGTCGATTGAGTTTTAAAATGACTTTCGTAAAAACCATGCAACGCATTTTTGGAGAAAACACACCTCCAAGTACAAGCTTCCTTGATACCTCTTGGGATGTTTTAATTCAAAATAACGGACGCAAAATGTTGCCCATTGTGGGTAGATATCTGACGGAACGAAAGCAAAATAAAGAACGCTGGGAAGAACCCCTCTTCTACCCTATCCTTCCCCTAGCAATGATTAATGGAGTCTTGGATCCTATCTCTGGAAAAGCTACTGTAGATCGCTTTGAAGCAAAAGTTCCAAATGGAAAAACGTATCGATTAGACCTAGGACATTATCCTCACGTGGAAGGGCCAAAAGCTGTGCTAAAAGCATTTCATTCTTTTCATTCAACTTTAGAATATTAAATTGCTATAATATGAAACCTAAAAAAACGGTAGAAAATTATTTAGACCATCATTATATTCACCGAAGCAATTGGCTCAGAGCTGCGGTTTTAGGAGCTAATGATGGAATTTTATCTACAGCAAGTATCGCCATTGGAATGGCAGCAGCAACGGATCTGAGAGAACAAATCGCACTCGCTACCTTGGCAGGACTCGTTGCTGGAGCATTATCTATGGCTGCGGGAGAATACGTCTCAGTCAGTTCCTAAACAGACGTAGAACAAGCCGATATTGAAAGGGAAAAAAAAGAATTAGAGGAAGACCCAGAAACCGAGCTTCAACTGTTAGCCCAAATTCACGAAAAAAGAGGTTTAAAAAAAGAAACTGCGTGGAAGGTTGCAAAAGAATTAACTGAAAAAGATGCCCTAGCCGCACATATAAGAGACGAATTAGGTCTTAATGAAATTAATCAAGTAAATCCCATACAAGCGGCTTTAGCCTCGGGAGCCGCCTTTACTGTTGGAGGTGCTTTACCCTTTTTGGTCACGCTCTTTTTTGAGCTGGAAAAAATGGAAATTGCATTGTATACTTCGGCCTTGTTTTTTTTTAATCATTCTAGGAGCAACAGCTGCAAAAACCGGTGGATCAAGTATTAGAAAAGCAGTTTTAAGAATTACCTTTTGGGGAACCGTGGCCATGGGATTAACGGCATTGGTGGGCTATCTATTTGGAGTCAATGTTTAGGAGACTTTCTACTCCCAGACGATAAGAGTCCAAACCAAAACCAATAATAAGCCCTTGAGCAACAGGGGTGATATATGAAGTATGTCTAAAATCTTCTCGTGCAAAAGTATTTGAAATATGGATTTCAATTACACTTGTATCAATGCCTTTAATTGCATCACCAATGGCTACAGAAGTATGGGTATAGGCTCCTGCATTGAGTAAAATAGCATCCGATGAAAAGCCAACCTCATGCAAACGATTGATCAATTCTCCCTCAACATTAGATTGAAAATAATCAAAAACTAGCTCAGGGTAACGTTCCTCAAGGCTCCTATAATAGTCCTCAAAAGTTTGATTACCATACACAGAAGGCTCACGAGTGCCTAAAAGATTTAAGTTGGGACCGTTGATGATACTGATCTTCATTTTTATTATTTTAGTAAAAGTATATAAATTAGATTTATTCCCCTAAAAACAAATGGTGTGAATTGGAAACAAGGCCTTGCAGATTATCGAATGTACCTGACCATTGAAAGAGGGCTTTCAGAAAATTCGATACAGAATTACACCTTGGATGTCATGGCTCTCCAGCAATTTTTAACAGATAAAAAAATCAATGAATCCCCCACTGATTGCAGTGCAGAATCTGTTCAAAAATTCATTTATGAAACTGCAAAAATTGCCAGCCCCCATACTCAAGCACGCCGTCTTTCGGGTTTACGTAGTTTTTTTGATTATCTAATCTTTGAATCGTATCGAGAAAATAATCCCACCGATTTAATTGAAGCTCCAAAATTGGGCAGAAAACTTCCCGATGTTTTAAGTTTTGAAGAGATTGAAATGATGCTCAATCAAATTGACCTTGGGCATCCCCAAGGGCATCGTAATCGAGCGATCTTAGAAACGCTTTATGGAAGTGGTTTGCGAGTTTCAGAACTAACCCACTTAAGTCTCTCCAATCTGTTTTTTGACGAGGATATGATTCGGGTTACCGGGAAAGGAAACAAACAACGCTTAGTCCCAATGGGTGGAGTGGCAAAAAAATACTTAGAACTCTATATTCATGAGTCTCGGGTACATTTAAAAGTAAGCCAAAAAGATCAGGACATTGTTTTTCTAAATCGAAGAGGAAGCGGCTTGACGCGTCAGATGATTTTTACCCTCATCAAAGGCTTAGCAGTAAAAGCAAACATTCAAAAACAAGTTGGACCGCATACCTTCCGTCATTCGTTTGCTACACATTTATTAGAAAATGGTGCTGATTTAAGAACCATACAAATTCTAATGGGACATGAAAGCATCACGACAACTGAGGTTTATACGCATTTAGACACCCATCATTTACGCTCCATAATAGAACGTTTTCATCCTAGAACAAAATCTTAGGTAATAACCAATCGAAAGCCCTCACCATGAATATTTAGGATTTGAACTTTTTCATCTGCACTTAAATACTTTCTTAGCTTGGCAATATAAACATCCATACTTCTGGAGGTAAAATAATTGTCATCTCTCCAAATTTTATTTAAGGCAATATCTCGGGGTAAAAGGTCGTTGATATGTAAAACCAACAAACGTAACAATTGATTCTCTTTTGGGGAGAGTTTGATAGGTTTATCAGATTGATGTGTTAAGAATCGCAATTTTGAATTAAACTTAAAACTACTAAACTCAAATTCAAACTCATCACTATTCGGAAGTATTGGAGCATTTTGTCTACTCAAAACAGCTTTAATTTTTGCTAATAAAACGTCAGAGTCGAAGGGCTTGGTCAAATAATCATCTGCTCCTATTTTGAAGCCTTTCAAAACATCTTCTTTGAGATTTTTTGCCGTTAAGAAAAAAATGGGTACAACATCATTCTTTTCTCTGATCTCTTTAGCTAATGTAAATCCATCTTTGTAGGGCATCATCACATCGAGGATACACAAATCAAAATCCTCTTTCTTGAATTTTTCAAACCCTTCTATTCCATTTTTAGCAAGAGTGATATCATAATCATTAATCATTAAATATTCTTTTAAAATGCTTCCGAAATTGGGATCATCTTCTACTATTAAAATTTTTTTATTTGAATCTTTCATATTATTTAGGTTGAGGCTTTAAATTATTTTTTCGTTGGGAATCGTAATGCTAATAGTCGTACCCACATCTTTTTTACTTTCTAAATTAATGCTGCCCTTATGAAGGTCAACAATTCGTTTTACATAGGCCAAACCCAATCCATGCCCTTTGGTATTATGAATATTTCCTGAACTTGCTCTGTAGAATTTTTCAAAGACTTTTTTCTGAGTACTCGAACTCATTCCGATTCCATTGTCTTGAACTTTAAAAATAAAATTTGAATCGTCGTTTAACGTTTCAATTACAATTTTAGGTGTGTTCACTGAGTATTTCAGAGCATTATCCAAAAGATTGATCACAATATTAGTCAAGTGACTCTTGTTCCCATTGATCACACTATTATTGGCATTAAAGTGAGTCTGCAGTTTCCCTGATTTACTTTTGAGGATTAAGTTAATATGGTGAATCGAATCTTTTATAATTTCATGTAAATCAATTGAAGTTTTTTGAATGGGTTCGTTACTTCGCTCAAGTTGTGAAATACGCAATACACTCTCAACTTGGGTGAGCATCCTGCTGTTTTCTTCCCGAATCATTTTAACATAACGTGCTACCGTATCTGGAACTCCAATGGACTTGGGGTTAGATATAGCATCCAGTGCTAAATTAATGGTCGCTATGGGGGTTTTAAATTCGTGTGACATATTGTTAATGAAGTCCGTTTTTATTTCTGATATTTTTTTCTGGCGAATGATTTGATACAAGGCACTACTGGAAACCAAAACAATAAAAAGAGTAAGAAAAAGAGTTAACCCTCCCACACCTAAAATAGACGAAAAAACATAGGCATCCTTTTTGGGAAATGAAACAACAAGTTCATACTTTCCAAGCCCATTTTGATCAATAAAAATTGGGGTAGTATAGCGAAAACCTTCTTGCTCTTCGGCATAATTATTGGATTTAATCTTTGTCGCCAAACCGTCATTGTAGATACCAAATTCATAGGGTGTGACGATTTTTTTGGCATCAAACTCGCGCTTTAACACAAAATCTAATTCATCAACATTCAAACGTTTATGAATCGGAATATTATCGGTATAACTCATAAAAGCAGCCTGAATTCGTTGATTGGTAATATTCATTCGGTCTACCGTCTTAATCTTTTCAATAGAACTTGCAATATTGTTTTCACGATCAAAAACATCATTTTTATTAATGATGGTGGTACTTTTAAGTTGTTTTACATCAGTCAATCTACTAATGGTATCTCCAAGCTTAGGATCTAAATATGGGGTGACATTATAGTCTTCTTCCAAAATACCAAAAGCATAATAAGAAAAGAGGTTATTGGTTTTATCCTCATCTAAAAACAAGAATAAATTAGCTAAGCTTGCATCATCTGGAGTATCTAAGGAATCAATCAGACTTTCATATTTCGAAATATAATCCGTTAACTCGCGTTCCTGAATCTCTTTGGCAACAATTTGAAGGGATTGCTGAACGGCAAGTGAAAACTCTTTCTCTTTATCGTTCCATGCTGAATAAATCCAATACCCCTGCAATAGAACTATTCCCAAAACAGAAATAATCATAAAACTGACTAAAGAGATAAATATGGTTTTTTTCATTTTCTCAACTAAACCCTAATTGTGGGTAATTATATACTTTGTGCAAATTTCATTTTTTTAAATTAAAAAAAATCCCAATGGTATGTTAATCCTTAAAATTCACTCTTCAACATTGACAAAATTTGTTTTGCTTGCTCAATAGCTGCTTCAAGGTATTCATTTTGTATGACATAATCTGAAAGCTTAACTTTTTTAGCATCAGACCATTGGTGTTTCATTCTTGCCTGTATCGCTTCTTTTGTGCTGTGATCTCGCTCCATTACTCTTTGAATCCTCTGTTCCTTCGGTGCGCAGACTAAAATAATTGCATCACAACTCTTAAAGGCTCCCGATTCAAATAAAATGGCCGCTTCTTTAATGACAAACGGAGCCCCTTTATTCTTTAATTTAAACTGTTCAAAAGCATAGCTTACAGCAGGATGAACAATGGCATTGAGTTTTTCCAGTGCATTCTGATTATTAAAAACAAGATGAGCGAGTTGTGCACGATCTAAGGTTCCATCTTCTTTATAAAAAGCTGCGCCCAATTTTTCTATTAGTTGATCTTTCAATGATGTATTGAGCAGTTCTTTCCCTACCGCATCAGAATCAAAACATGGAACTCCCTGAGATGCAAACCACTTTCGTAATGTACTCTTACCGCTACCTATCCCTCCTGTTAAACCAACTACTTTCATTTTCGAATCAAATAATTAACACTCTTAGGTTCCCAAATAACTTTTTTTACTTGACTGGGCTGCTTGACCAAGCGTATCGGTAATTGAGTTGTTTTCTTTGTAGAAATTAAGCCATAATCAACGACCAAACTAAAATCTGAAGCTTTTACGCCACTGAAAATTGCCAATGGAAGAATCGCTTTAATTGTTGTACTTGGAGGAAATAATTTGATTCTTAAATTGGAGGGTAAATTAATAATCTTGATGGGAACAATAAATTCTTTTTCTGAATACTTTGAAATTGTTTGCGCAATTTGAATCGTATCAACATCAAATTGTAATGCGTCAATAGGCTTCAGTTTCAATTCTGTTTTAAAATCCGTGTGCGCGTCATTCAACGAAAAGGGTAATGTTTGAATTTGAACTAAAGTATCTAAAATAGCACTAGAACCATGAACTAAGATACTATCTGGAATAATAATAAATTGACTATCGGAAAGATAACCCGGCCGCATCTGGATTGACACATTGGGAAAAACCTTGACTTTTTTTGTTGCCAACCTACTAAATTGAACACCTAAAGTATCTGTATTTATTGCATTCAATTCCGTATTATCAAATAATTGTTGTCGAATTGAAAAACGTTGCTTCTCTATCGATACTATTCCTGATTCAGAACTGAAATCAGTAGCTTCAAGCTCTAGTTCAATAGTGTTTTTAAACATACGATACCATAAAATTTCGATACCACTTGCTGTAATGGATAAATTAATTTTAGAATCATCATCAACCAAAATAATACCCTTGGGAGGTTTGCTCCACACTAAATAAAAATCTTGATCAACTTGGTAGCTATTGGACAACTTAGTACTGACCCAAAAACTCAAAGAAAGTAGAACAAAAAGCAGAAAAAAACGAATACGATCTCGGGAGGGAAATCGTTCTAAAATCTCTTCAAAACCTTTTGTTTTTGATTGCATAATTCTTCATTCTTTCAGAATAAATCAATTGTTTACAGGGCGTCAATGATGTCTTGACTTACTCCAACATTTGAAAATCCTCCATCGTGAAATAGATTCTGTAGTGTAATTTTACGAGTATAATCAGAAAATAAAGAAACGGTGTAATCAGCACATTCTTTAGCAGTGGCATTACCTAAAGGAGACATTTTTTCAGCATATTTTAGGAAGCCATCCAAACCCTCAACTCCTTTTCCTGCTGTGGTTAGGGTTGGAGATTGAGAAATTGTATTGACACGGACTTTCTTGTCCTTCCCGAAGAAATAACCGAAACTACGAGCGATCGATTCCAAATAGGCTTTATTATCTGCCATATCGTTATAATTAGGAAATGTTCGTTGTGCGGCAATATAAGAAAGTGCTACAATGCTACCCCAGGGATTCATTGCATCTTTTTTGTAAAGACATTGCATGAGTTTATGAAAAGAAACCGCTGAAACATCCCAACCCTTAGCCATCCAATCATGGTTCAAATCAGTGTAATGTTTTCCTTTTCGAACATTCAAAGACATTCCAATAGAATGGAGCACAAAATCAAGCTTCCCACCAAGTATCTCTTGAGCTTGATCAATTAAAGCATTTAAATCATCAATACTAGTTGCATCCGCTGCAATAACTTGAGATCCGGTTTTTTCGGCCAAAGTATTGATTGTTCCCATGCGAAGGGCTACGGGTGCATTGGTCAACACAAAAGTACCTCCCGCATCTGCAACGGATTCTGCTGTTTTCCAAGCGATAGATTGATTATCTAAAGCACCAAAAATAATTCCTTTTTTTCCTTCTAAAATCTTGTGTGTCATCTGTTAAAATTTGTTTTCAAAGATACGTTTAATTCATCAATTGTTTTGCGTGTGCCCTTGCTGTTGGTGTTATTTTATTTCCAGATAACATCAGCGCAATTTCCTCAATTCTTTCTTCCTGAGTCAAGGGTATCAGTTCAGAGCGTGTTTTTCCACTTTTAGTCATTTTCCTAACTTTAAAATGGTAATTCCCTTTGGCTGCCACTTGAGGTAAATGAGTAATGGTTAATACTTGTAATTTATCCGCAAGTTTAATCATTAGCTCCGCAACACTGTCTGATATTTTACCTGAAACCCCGGTGTCAATCTCGTCAAAAACGAGGGTTGGAAGTTTTTTATAATGTGACAAAATATATTTTATCCCCAACATAATCCTAGAAAGCTCTCCACCTGAAGCAACTTTTTTCAATAAATTAAATTGGCTTCCTTGGTTAGGACTAAATTGAAATGAAATTAGATCCATTCCATTAAACAGATACTCTGAAGTATGACTTAATTCAATTTTGAAAACGGCATCAGGCATACCCATCTCACCTACCAAACGTTTTAATTCCTTTTCTAAGACAGATGTCGCCTGCTTACGATTTCTTGTGATAGACTTTGCCAATGTTTGTAACTCTTTATCTAATTCACTTTGTTCTTTCAGTAAATCTTTTAAAGTGTCTTCAATATCAAAAGTGTTCTGAAGTTCTTTTTCTAATGAATTTTTCACCTCTAAAAGCTCTTCTATAGTCAGCACTTTGTGTTTTTGAAAAAGTCCGTTAATTTGATCTAACTCTGTTTGTAATTGCTCCAATTCATTAGGATTTGCTTCCAAGTTTTCAAGAAGCTTTTTACATTCGCTTAACAAATCTTCTGTCTCCACTGTAAGTCCTTTCATGCGTCCACTTAGAGAAGAAAATTGTGGAGATTTTTGTGTCAATCCTTGACTCAACAAATTCAATCTCAGTGTCTGATCAAAAACACCCGTGGATTCATTTTCTAATAGTTGAATGCATTCTGCCAAATTAGATTGTAAATATTCAACATGAGAGAGTGAGGCGATCTTCTCTTCTAGTTCTAAAAACCTTTTCACGTCTAACTCGACTGCATCCAATTCATCAAACTGAAATTGTTTAAACTCTATCGATTCTAATGATTTCTTTTTTTGAAATAACCAATGGGTATAGTCCTTGGTGATTTTTTTAAATTCTTGTAAACGGTCAGTAAACTTACTTAATAATAAATCGTTTCCACCCAAAGCATCTAAAACATCGAATTGTCGATCATTCTCAAGCAAGGATTGGGTTTCGTTTTGAGAATGAATATCAATCAACTTTTTTCCTATTTGCTGTAAAATATGCAAAGAAACTGGACTGTCATTTATAAAAGCTCTTGACTTCCCTTGGGGAAGGATCTCTCGTCGTAAAAATGTTTGATGATCATAATCAAGCTCAAACGACTCGAACAAGGACTCTACTTCATGGGATTTTAAATCAAAGGTAGCTTCAATAGTACACTTTTTTGATGCATCCAAAAGCATAGACATATCGGCTCGCTTTCCTAAAACCAGGGAAAGACCACCTAATATAATTGATTTTCCAGCACCTGTTTCACCTGTAATACAAGTCATCCCTTCCAAAAAAGAGACTTCAAGATGCTCAATAAGAGCAAAGTTTTGTATTTGAAGATGCGTTAACAAAGCGTTTATACTAATTAAAAATTTGTCTGAAAGATACGGATATTCTAAAAAATCAAGCCTTGATTTGTTTCCATCTTGCACCAAAGAATGGAGCAATTTTTTTTAAAATCTCCTCGGTTTCTTTAAAATCAACTTTTGGACCTTCCTGAAATAGATTAACAATCTCCTCAACTTTAGCATCAAAAAAGATTTGTACCAGAAAGTTATTGGGTCTTCTTTGATTGAGAGGTTCAAGATTATTGAGTGCTTCCATTAATTTTGTTTTACCTTCCAGTGGATCTTCCGTCATTTTATCTAATCCCCCACGATGATAATCATATAGTGTTTGTCTAAACTCTCTAAAAGTATTGGAGCGTAAAGCATCAATCAACCAAAAACGGTTTCGTGTCGAATCCGAGGGTTTCCAACCCTTACTTGAAGAAGTTTGTGCCAAATTAACAACCTGTAATGCATTATTATAATAGGAACTTCCACCCTTTTGCTCAAAACTATCTGCATCCATACCAATAATTACATAAGCATAATAACTGATCAAGGATATTAAATTAGATTCAAAACTTGTTTGGTTAAAAAAAAGGGGTTCAAACTCTTGATAAGAAAAAACAATGTCTTTGTCTAAAAAATTCAATATAGGACTGTCATAATTTGTATCAAAAACTGGACGCTGAGACTGAACCTGAAGGTTGGCCTCGAACTGTCCATTGTTGTATCGGGTAAGGTTAAAAACAAAAGAACAAGTTATTCTCTCCTGATTCAAATAGGCTTCGCTTGTCCACACTTGAGTATTGATAAGCTCATTTAATGATCGTTCAAGAGTTTTAAAAACCTGCTGATTGGTTTGATTCACTAAGTCAGAATTGACTATTACTTGAGCATTGAGCTCTTGAGCATTAGTTTTTCCAATTAGGCTTAAAAAAAACAGAAATAAAAGGTTACGAGTCATAGGTTAGGATTTGGTCAAAAATAGCTTCTGCACAAGCATCTTTGGATTGCAATGGAAAAGCATGCATACTTTTATCTGAATGTATAAAAGTGATTTTATTGGTTGGGACAGAAAATCCTGCTCCCGCATCTTGGAGAGAATTGAGTACAATTCCATCTAGATTTTTTCGCTCAAGTTTTTCCAGAGCATTTTCTAACTCATTATTTGTTTCCAAAGCAAACCCTAAAAGATACTGCGCTTTTTTATGGGTTCCCATATAGGCCAGGATATCTTGTGTGGGAACAAGATTGAGTATTAAATCATTGGTTTTTTTCTTTATTTTTTGTTCTGCCTCTACCTTAGGTTTATAATCGGCCACTGCAGCAGCAGCAATGGCAATATCAACAGAATCATAGGTTTCTTTAACCATTTCAAACATCTCTGAAGCACTTACAACGGCTTTGAATTCAATCTGAGGGTGTCTAGTTTTTTCTGAGGTAGGACCACTGACAAGGATTACTTTTGCGCCTAAATTCGCCGCAACCTCAGCCAAGGCGAAACCCATCTTTCCAGAAGCATGATTTCCAATAAATCGAACAGGATCAATGGCTTCGTAGGTGGGCCCAGCAGTAATTAACACAACCTTACCCTTAAGAGGCAAATTAGGATTGAAAAAATCAATAATATAATTCACTATTTGTTGAGGTTCCAACATGCGTCCTTTCCCTTCCAATCC
>JAURBX010000163.1 GCA_030828745.1 Flavobacteriaceae bacterium
GGTTTTTGATCTACTGTCAGAAAAAACTCCCAAAGATAGGATCCAATAAAAATGATAATGACGGGAGTAATATAGATGTAATAAAAATTACTGTCTTGCAAAAGGATATTTAAATATTCACTAGGCGAAGAGTAATATAGCATTTTCTCCGTTGTGAGATCATAAATCAAGCCCGTATAAATAATCAAAAAATAAAGAAGAAGAAGAATTCTCAACGGCCAATACTGCTTTGGTTTTAAATAAGAAAAACCGAAATAGTAAATTAATTTTTTCATTGTATAAATGTAGTAAAACTTATCAGAGTTAAAAATACTACTCTGAGGGTAAATTAATCCATCAATAAAGCTGCGGTGTCTCTTCCAATTTTACTTCCTATTGCAATTCCCATTCCCCCGAGTCTCACTCCGACTGCACAGTGGTCCCCCATTTTTTTTACCAGAGGTGTCTTGTTTTTTCCAAAGGCCATAATCCCGGACCACGCTTCATCAAGGGTATAGGCTGAATTTGGAAGAATGAATGAAGTAAGGTCGTGAATTAATTTTTCTTTAATGTTCTCATTGACACCAAAAGTTGTTGTTGTTTCCGTTTTAAAATCAACATTTCTACCCCCTCCAAAAATAAGTCGATTCCCTATATTTCTGAAATAATAATAGCCCTCATCGTAATGAAAAGTACCTTTGATTTTAAGTCCTTCTATTGGGGCTGTTGCCAAAACGAGACCCCTCCCTGGATTCATTTCTATGTCATGAAAAAACTGTTTTGCAAAGGCGTTATTACAAATTGCCAATTTACTATAGCGAAACACAATCGTTTCCTCATTACTTTTTACAGATACTGTTTTTTGGTCTGCATCAAAATGGGTTACTTCAGTATGCGAAAAAAAGAAAATATGAGCTTCATTTAGTTGAGTACGAAGCGCCCGCATCATCATCCCGGTATTGATTTGAGCTTCAAAAGAATTTTCAATTAGATGGTTAACCTTTCCCGTATCAAATCCAAAAGATTTTATCCTATTGGACCTAAGATGATAAACGTCTTCATTAAAAATAGGACGAAGTAGCGCATTATAATGTGACATAAAATCAAGGGCTCTAGGATTTTCTTCGAAAAAAAGTTCAAAACCTCCATAAGCTTTATAATCTAGGGCTTTATCTCCTACTGTTTTTCTTAAAAGTGCCAAGCCTTTGACCCTGAGTTCAAGAATTTTGAGCATCGAATCTTGATCCATTTTAGTGGCATCATCCATTAATTCCGTAAGGGAACCAAAACAGGCAAATCCTGCATTTTTAGTACTCGCCCCTGAAGAAAATAATCCTTTTTCCAGAATAGCAATTCTTGCATTTGGATGTTTTTCACGGTAAGAAAGAGCACAAAATATTCCCGTAATTCCTCCACCAACCACAATTAAGTCGTAGTCCAATAATTGCGTCTTTTCCCAATAACTCAACATGTCAATTAAGTTTTCCTTTTTATTGTTTATCGCTGTAGAGAGAATATGTTCTCCATTAGTATCCATTTTTCTCCCGGAGCTGCTGAGGGAAGTGCTTGCTGATAGTTCCACATCAAGGTTTCCCATTTCTGAACCACAGCATTGTCTGCATCTTGCCTTTGCTTGTTTTGCAAAGAAAATTTAGAATCCATCTCCATGATCATAAAAAGGCGATTGGCAACTAAATAAATCTCTAGGGCTACAATTCCTGCATCTTTTATACTCTTTACTATTTCAGGCCATACTTTTTTATGATATTCCTTGTACTGAGCTATCGCTTCTTCGTCATCAATCAAATCAAGTGCGAAGCAATATTTATTGGTTTTCATAATGCCTATTTAACCAATTTTATACACCTTCAAAGTACGATATCCGTAAACGGCTACAACGACAAAACAGAGTAGCGGTAAGAAAAATGAAAAGTTGACTTCGGGGACTCCAAAAATTTCAATATCGCTATAACCACTTCCTCCAAAATCTAAAATTTGTCCTTGTAAAACAGGCATAAATGCGCCTCCTACTATGGCCATCACTAAAAAAGCTGAGGCTGGTTTTGCATCTTCACCTAGTCCTGTTAGGGCAATCCCGTAAATAGTTGGAAACATCAATGACATACAAAAAGAAATCAAGACAAGGGCATACAATCCTCCCATACCTTCTATAAAAATTGTCCCCAAACAACACGCTATAGCCATCATCGATAAAATCATTAAAAGTTTCCCTGAATTCATAAATTTGAGCAAATAAGTACATAAAAATCTACCTAAAAGAAAAATGACTAGAGCCGTATAGGCATAATTGACTGCTTTTTGATTTGATATCCCTAAGTTTTCAGCATATTGATAAATATACGTCCAACACATGATTTGTGCGCCCACATAAAATAGCTGAGCGATTACCCCACCCACAAAACGTTCGCTTCTGGAAATTCTTTTAATGGAATCCCAAAGCGTTATATTAGATTCTTGTTGGGATGTTTTAGGCATTTTTACAAATGAAATTACCACAATCATCAGTAAGACAAAAACACCCAAAGCGACATAAGGATTTCGAATTACTTCCAGGTCAGATGTTTTAATTACTGCTTTGGCGGAGTCCGAAAGGGATTCATAAATTCCATTGCCTTGAGCGTCTACATCATCGGACTGTAAGGCCCCCAAAATAAAACTTTGTGCAACAAATAAGCCCATAAGTGCTCCAATGGGGTTAAATGCTTGTGCTAAATTTAATCTTTGAGTAGCCGTGGCTTCGTCTCCCATAGAAAGAATAAAAGGGTTGGAAGTCGTTTCTAAAAAGGCCAACCCAAAAGTGAGAATATACAGTGCTAACAAAAAGAAGGTGTAATTTTCCATGGCGGCAGCAGGATAAAACAATAAAGCTCCAAGGGCATAAAGCGTGAGTCCAACTAAGATTCCTGTTTTGTATGAATAACGTTTAACCACATAGGCTGCCGGTAATGCCATTGTAAAATAACCTCCATAGAAAGCCGCTTGGACCCAAGAAGCTTGAGTATTATTGAGTTCTAAAATCTTTTTGAA
>JAURBX010000161.1 GCA_030828745.1 Flavobacteriaceae bacterium
ATGCTGATTTTGTCATCGCTCAACCCCAAGGCTATGAATTGAATCCAGAAATTACTAAAAATACACCTCTGATACACAATCAAGAAGAAGCCCTAGAGGGAGCCGATTTTGTCTATGCAAAAAACTGGTGCTCCTATTCAGACTATGGGAAAATTTTACGTACCGACGATTCTTGGATGCTTACTGCAGAAAAGTTAAAAAAAACCAATCATGCCAAATTCATGCATTGTTTACCCGTTAGAAGAAATATAGTTGTTGCTGATGATGTATTGGACAATACCCACTCACTTGTCATTGAACAAGCAAATAACAGAACCTTTTCAGCTCAAGTCGTTTTGAAGAAAATTTTAGAAAATGGATAAGCTACAGATTGTCAAAATTGGAGGGAATGTCATTGAGAATCGTGAGGCACTCAAGGATTTTTTAACTGATTTTACTAAAATAAAAGAAGCAAAAATTTTAGTACACGGAGGCGGAAAAGAAGCTACACAAATGGCGGAAAAATTAGGGATACCCGTGCAACTCATTGAGGGAAGACGTGTGACTGATAGCGCAAATTTAGAGATCATCAGTATGCTTTATGCAGGTAAGTTAAACAAAACAATTGTTGCCCAGTTGCAAGCGTTTGACTGTAATGCCCTCGGACTAAGCGGTACGGATGGGAATAGTATTAGCGCGCAAAAGCGCGCTCCAGAACCCATAGATTTTGGCTTTGTGGGGGATGTAACCCAAGTTAATGATGCTTTATTCAAAACACTACTTACTCAAAATATAACTCCGGTCTGTTGTGCAATTACACATGACAATAAGGGACAACTTCTCAATACCAATGCAGATACCATTGCTTCTGAAATTGCAATTGCAATGTCTGTACATTTTGATGTTACCTTAAGTTATTGCTTTGAAAAGAAAGGTGTTTTGCAGCAGGTGGAAGACGAAGATTCGGTAATTCCCATAATCAATACTTCGCTTTATGAAACCCTTAAGAGAGAAAACACAATCCATTCGGGGATGCTTCCTAAAATACATAATTGCTTTGAAGCCCTCAAAAAGGGAGTTGCTCAAGTGCGTATAGGGAATCCAAAAATGATCACTGAAAAAGTAAATCACACCCAATTAAAGTTGAAATGATAACACAACAAGCCATACAACTATTAAAAGATTTAATTCAAATTGAATCCTTTTCAGAAAAGGAGCATAAAACTGCGGATCGAATTGAAGCTTGGTTTCGTGAATACAATATTCCGTTTCAACGACAAGTCAACAATGTTTGGGCTACCAACCAACAGTTTAATCCTGAATTGCCCACCCTCCTACTCAATTCTCATCATGATACGGTCAAGCCCAATCAAGCCTATACCCGTGATCCTTTTTCCCCGGATATCGTCGATGGAAAATTATACGGTTTGGGAAGTAATGATGCGGGAGGTGCCTTGGTTTCTCTCATCGCGCTTTTTACCCATTATTACGCTCACCCCAATCCAAAGTTTAATCTCCTGATGGCAGCAACGGCAGAAGAAGAAATTGCTGGAAAAAAGAGTTTACGTGGATTGTTAAAAGAACTTCCCAAAATTGATTTTGCCATTGTGGGCGAACCTACTTTGATGGATTTAGCCATTGCAGAAAAAGGCTTAGTTGTTTTTGAAGCCATCATCAAAGGGACTCCAAGTCATGCGGCACATCCCAATGTGGACAATCCCTTAATGAAAATTCCAGCGGTAATTCAAGCCCTTGAATCCATTAAGTTTGACAAGGTCTCTCCTGTTTTGGGTCCGGTAAAAGTAACACTCACTCAAATTGAAGCAGGTAGTCAGCACAATGTGGTTCCATCGGAGGTGAAGCTTGTTATTGATGTTCGTGTTAATGAATGTTATACCAATAATGAAATTGAACAACATCTAAAAAACGCTCTTCCCTGTGAAGTACATGCACGTTCCTTACGCTTAAAAAGCTCGTCGATTGATGCGAATCATCCATTGGTCACAGCAGGAATTGCCTTAGGTAAAAACACCTATGGCTCACCTACCCTTTCCGATCAGGCAGCTTTAGATTGTCCTTCTTTAAAATTAGGTCCTGGAGATTCAACCCGATCGCATTCAGCAGATGAGTATATTTATGTTAAAGAAATTGAAGAAGGTATTGCCTTTTATATTGAACTTTTGAAAAAAATCTTATAGTATGAAACTTTGGCAAAAAGGGGCTGCAGCCCACGAAAAAGTAGACTCCTTTACGGTGGGGAAAGACCGAGAATACGATTTAGTTTTAGCGCAATACGATTGTCAGGCCTCGATGGCCCATGCTAAAATGCTAGGCACTATTGGACTTATTAGTCCTGAAGAGGTAGATCAACTCTGTTCCGTTTTAAAAACCCTTAAAGCCGATGCTGAAAAGGGAAGTTTCACCATTGAAACTAAGTTTGAAGACATGCATTCTAAAATAGAACACATCCTCACCCAACAACTGGGGGATTTGGGGAAAAAAATTCATACGGCACGTTCTCGAAATGATCAAGTGTTGGTTGCCATGCATCTCTATCTGAAGCAAGAGTTGACGGAAATAAAATCCCAGGTCATTACCCTTTTTGATTTGTTATTGGAGCTCGCAGAAAAACATCAAAAAGACTTAATCCCAGGCTATACTCATTTGCAAGTGGCCATGCCTTCCTCCATTGGTATGTGGCTCTCTGCCTATGCCGAAAGTCTGATTGATGATTTGTATTTCTGGGAAGCCGCTTTCAAAATCTCCGATCAAAACCCCCTAGGAAGTGCTGCAGGGTATGGAAGTGCTTTTCCCATTGACCGAGAACTTACTACCGAATTAATGGCCTTTCAACAATTAAAAGTGAATGCCGTAGCTGCGCAAATGAGCAGAGGAAAATTAGAGAAAAGTACTGCTATGGCCCTTTCAAGTGTTGGGAGTAGTTTGGCAAAAATGAGCATGGATGTTTGTCTCTATATGGGGCAAGACTTTGAGTTCATCTCTTTCCCTGCAGAATTAACGACTGGCTCAAGTATTATGCCTCATAAAAAGAATCCCGATTTATTTGAATTGGTGAGGGGAAAATGCAATGTTCTACAAGCCCTTCCCAATCA
>JAURBX010000019.1 GCA_030828745.1 Flavobacteriaceae bacterium
AATGGTTTGATCCACATAGGGGAGAAAAATTTTGGAGGAGGTCGTGCTGGAGAAAAAGCTTCGGTGGGTCTCACTGCTGCTTTAGAAGATTTAGGATTTGATTCCGGTCGAATGAAGACGGGTACTCCTCCACGAGTAGACGGTCGTTCTTTAGATTATTCAAAAATGCAAGTACAACCTGGTGATTTAGAGCCCTCCAAGTTTTCATTTACAGATAAAACAAAACCGCTCAAGCGTCAGTTGAGTTGCCATATTACACACACCAATCTTGAGGTGCACGATATTCTTCGCTCCGGATTTGATCGTTCCCCCATGTTTAATGGGGCGATCCAAAGTACAGGACCACGTTATTGCCCATCGATAGAAGATAAGATCAACCGTTTTAGTGAGAAGTCACAGCACCAGATTTTCGTAGAACCTGAAGGTTGGAATACGGTTGAGGTTTATGTTAATGGTTTCTCTACTTCACTACCGGATGATATTCAATTTCAGGCACTTAAATCAGTTGTTGGTTTTGAAAACGTTAAGTTTTTCAGACCGGGTTATGCGATTGAGTATGATTACTTTCCACCCACTCAGCTGTTTCATAGTCTCGAAACGAAGAAGATCCAAAATTTGTTTTTTGCTGGACAGATTAATGGCACGACTGGATATGAGGAGGCTGCAGCACAAGGCATAATGGCGGGCATAAATGCTCATCAAAAGGCTACAGAGAAAACACCTTTTGTCTTGGGACGTGAAGAGGCATACATCGGAGTGCTTATAGACGATTTAATTTTAAAAGGAACAGAAGAGCCCTATAGAATGTTCACATCTAGAGCGGAGTATAGAACCTTATTGCGTCAAGATAACGCCGATGAGCGCTTGACCCCAATTGCATTTGAGTTGGGTTTATTAGGTGATGATCGTTTAAAAAAGGTTGAAAATAAACAGTCAGAGAGAAAAGCATTGGTTAGTTATCTCAGGAAAACGAGTTATGAGCTTACAAGAGCCAACACCCTTCTAAAGAGTAAAAAGTCTGATACTGTTACGCAAACGGACAAATTTTCCAAGCTCTTGTCTCGACCATCCATAACCAGAAAGGATTTACACCAATTTGACTCAATCAATACCTATCTTACAGATTTTAATATCAACGATGACGTCTTTGAGCAAGCAGAAATTGAAATTAAATATGCTGGCTACATAGAAAAAGAGAAGCGCAATGCGGATAAATTAAAGCGTTTAGAAAACATTTCTATTCCTAGAGATTTCAATTTTGATATTCTCGCGTCCTTATCTCATGAGGCGAAAGAGAAATTAAATAAAATTCGCCCTGACACTATCGCACAAGCTTCTCGTATTAGTGGTATCAATCCAAGTGATATCAGTGTGCTTTTGGTTTCAATGGGTCGTTAAATTGTTTCACGTGGAACAAAATAAATTTTTATATACCGCAAAAGATCACCTGGTCTCTTCAGAAGAGTTTGATATATTCTGGAATGAGGAAGAAGGATATGCTTTAACAGCAGTACCAAATGAAATTGATTTAAAAAAGTATTATCAAGCAGAGTCATACAATTCTCACAAAACTGAAAAACACACCTTGCTTGATTTTATATATGTGTTTGTTCAAAAACTGATGCTATCCTACAAGGCGAGGTTTATTAAACAAAACAACGCTACTGTTCTTGACTATGGTTCTGGCGTAGGAGTATTTGCTAATTATCTTAAAAACAGAGGCTTTACGGTAACTGCGGTTGAACCTAGTGATATCGCTCGAAAGGCCTGTATAAAAAAAGGATTAAACTCCTATGAAACAATAGATTACATTTCAGAATCCACTTTATTTTCTGTTATTACCTTATGGCATGTTTTAGAGCATGTGCCGGATTTAAACAAGACGTTAGCTCAATTAAATAATAAAATTCAAAGCAACGGTACACTTATTATAGCTGTACCCAATTTAAAGAGTTACGACGCAAAACATTATAAATCCTATTGGGCAGCATTAGATGTTCCTAGGCATTTATGGCATTTTACGGATATAGGTTTGATAAAATTGTTAGAGTCGTCAGGATTTGCTTTTCAATCTACACACCCCCTATGGTTTGATGCTCTTTATATTTCTTATCTATCAGAATCACAAAAAGGGAGTAGCTTTGCTTTTATTAAAGGACTTTTTGTGGGGGTTTGGTCTAACCTTAAGGCTTTATTTAATGGTCAATATTCTTCAAAAATTTACATCTTTAAGAAAACTAATTAGGAAGAGGACTTGTTTAATAGTCTGGTTAATTGTAATCCAAGTTCAGCAAAGACCATTTTCGCATTGGCATTTCTTAGGACGTGATAATGACTTGTTTCGAATAAGGAAATAAGATCCTGAATGTTTTCACTATTGACGAAAGGAGCTAGTTTTTTCAAATCAAAATTGTTTTCAGAACGATAGTGCACCAGATTGGTTAAAGAATAGTTCAAAAGAAACGCATCTCTAAAAAATTGTATGCCATAACTTAAAAATGCTTTCTGATCTTCTCTCCCCAATATACCGAGTTCCCCAGACCATTGCATTAAATCAATGACTACACCTTTGTTTCCTTTCGCCTTAAATGCGGTTCTCAATCCTTGAATAAGTAATGCTTCGTGTTCTTTGTTGTTGGTCTTCTGTAATAATCCCAGTAAGCGATTCAAGTCCCCTTCAGCTTGAGAGGTTAGCTTTTCTTTGTCTTTAATCTCACTGGCTATTGTGGACTTTAAATCATCACTTTCGATGGGAGGAATGCTTATGTGTTGGCAGCGAGAAATTAATGTGGGAAGGAGCATTTCACTTTCCTCAGCCACTAAAATGAAGTAGGTTTTTTGGGGAGGCTCCTCCAGTAATTTTAAGAAAGCGTTTGAGGCTTCTTTATTCATTTTTTCAACGCCCCACAAGATGCAAACTTTATTGCCGCCAGCGAATGATTTTAAGTGCATTTTTTGATGCAACTTTTCAACTTCACTGACTCCAATGATCCCTTGTTTGTTTCCGACATTTATTGATTCAAACCAATCGTTATAGCTACCATATGGGTTCTCATTTAGGAAGACAGACCACTCCGTGCTATAATCGCTAGCATACACGACTTTTTCATTCCCTCTTTTAACAATGGGATACACAAAATGAATGTCAGGAAGTTGAATTTTTTCTCCTAAAGGTTTATTTGATACACTGTCCATAGTATCACCTAATAAAGTCAATCCAAACTCAACACTTAAAGGGAGTCCACCGTAGCCAGACAAGCCCGTAAACAATTGAGCATGAGGGACTTGACCAGAAGTTAATAGCCGTTCCAACTGTTTTTTTATTCCTTGTTGTCCAATGACATCTGTCCAAATCATGTAGTAAAGATACACTTACTCTTGTTTTTTTGTGAGTGTATAAACAGTTCTTTGTAAAATATGCTTGGCAACACTTGGCAATATTGTATTTTTGACAAAATTCATAAAAAATGCGCACTTTAAATCTTCAAAATTTCAAAAACCAACAAGCAATTATTCGTGTTGACTTTAACGTTCCTTTAAACGAAGCGTTTGAAGTTACAGATCGAACCCGTATTGAGGCAGCAAAACCTACGATTGACCACATTTTAGATCAAGGGGGGAGCTGTGTTTTGCTTTCACACTTGGGACGTCCCAAAGGAAACGATCCCAAACTCTCTTTATCTCATATTGTTCAAACCGTTGCTGAGGTTTTAGAGCGACCAGTAGAATTCTGTACTACCACAGTAGGATCAGCTGCTGAAGCACAAGCAAAGGCATTAGAACCAGGATCTGTTTTGCTGATGGAAAACTTAAGGTTTCACGAGGAGGAAACTGCTGGAGATGTACCTTTCTCAGAGCAGCTATCTCGTCTAGGGACCATTTATGTCAATGATGCTTTTGGAACTGCGCATAGAGCTCATGCATCTACAACGATCATTGCTGGCTTTTTTAAAGAGAATAAATGTTTTGGACACCTTTTAGAAAAGGAAGTTCTTGCCATTGAAAAGGTAATGGAAAAAGGAGAGAAACCTATTTTAGCGATTTTAGGAGGAGCGAAGGTGTCTTCAAAAATCACGATTATTGAAAGTCTTTTAGAAAAAGTTGATCATTTGATCATTGGAGGAGGGATGGTTTATACCTTCACTAAAGTACTTGGAGGAAAGGTTGGAAATTCAATTTGTGAACCGGATTATTGTGATTACGCCCTTGAATTATTAGAAAAAGCAAAAGTCAAGGGGGTTCAAATTCATTTACCTGTGGATGTTTTAGCAGGCGATGATTTTAGTAATGACGCTAATCAGCAAACCTTTGACGTTATGGATATCCCTCAGGGATGGGAGGCCATGGATGCTGGTCCTAAAAGCCAAGCTATTTTTCATGATCTTATTTTGAAATGTAAAACCATTTTATGGAATGGGCCTATGGGTGTATTTGAATTTTCTAATTTCTCTAAAGGAACAATTGCTGCTGGGGATTCGATAGCAGAGGCGACTCAAAAGGGAGCCTTTTCTTTAGTTGGAGGAGGAGACTCTGTTGCAGCCGTAAAGCAGTTTGGCTTTGAACACAAAATGAGCTACATTAGCACTGGAGGTGGCGCAATGCTTGAAAGTTTAGAGGGCAAAACACTTCCTGGTATTGCCGCTCTTGATTAAAAGAAACCCTCCACGCCTTTGAATAAAGAATAGAATATTTATAATTTAAACGTTCTATCGGTCTTTTTAACCAGTAAATATTAATAGATGAAACAAGCCTTAATATTACTCCTTGTTTGGTTTTCTTTTTCTTGCAAAAGTGAGGTCAATAAAAACGGCTCCTATGTACCAGCCTCTAGCGGAAATATTAATCATGTTACTGTGGTCATGCCTAAAAAAGATTGGAACAGTACCCTTGGAGATATAGTAAGGGACGGTTTGCAAGCAATATATGAAGGACTTCCTCTAGACGAACCCCAATTTTCATTGGTTTATATGAACCCAAAAGCCTTCACAGGATTTGCTCGACAGAATAGAAATATTGTTTGGTTTAGAAAAGATTCTCTGGAAGGATTCCGTTTGAGTCAAAATCAGTTTGCAAGACCACAAATATTGGCTACAATATCTGGAATCGATGAAGAAAATCAAGGCTTTTATTTCGAAGAAAACACGACTTTGCTTAAGCAAACAATACTTGAAAATGAACGAAAGGAGAAGCTGAGAAGGATTATGAAATCTCCCACGATCGAAAAAACATTAGCAACTCGTTTTGGGATTGAGTTAACCTATCCAACGGCATACAAAACCTTCAAAGACACCACCAATTTTGTATGGATACAAAAGGAAGTTCAAAAAGGACATCTTAATATTATTGTTTATTCGTTGAATGAAAATGCGTTAAACGGCTCTTTTAGTGAAAGAATTTTAAACATTCGTGATTCTATTGGAAAAGCTTATGTTCCAGGAAGATTAGACGGGAGTTATCTTATTACCGAACGGGCTTTTAGACCCTATTTTTATCGAACAGAATTAGTGGGTAAACAAACCTATTTAACCAAAGGGACTTGGGAAGTTGCCAATGATTTTATGGCAGGACCTTTTGTAAATTATATGATTCAGGACACAATAAATAAAAGAATTTTGGTTGTGGAAGGATTTGTATTTGCCCCTACAGCAAACAAAAGGGATTATATGTTCGAGCTGAACACAATAATTAATTCACTGAAAGAGGTTGTAAATTAGTCTTTTTTTTCGTCTACTTTAGGACTCTCTTCCTCTTTGGTTGCGTTTTTAAATTCTTTAATTCCGCTGCCTAATCCTTTCATTAGTTCAGGAATTTTGCGCCCTCCAAAAAGCAATAATACTACAGCGATTATTAAAATTATTTGTGGTCCTCCTATCATGCCTAAAAATGTTAAAGCCATTAGTATATATGTTATTTTAAAACAAATGTACAGAAATATTTAGTTTGATTTACATGAAAATGTAAAGAGGGTATTTTCTCAGATGAAGGATTCCGTATCTTTGTGTTAAATTATGGCAAAACAAGAAACAAAAAGCAGTCGTTTTCTCAAAAAACTATTCAGCTCTTACAGAATGGTTATTATTAATGAAGATACTTTCGAAGAGAAAGCACAGTTGCGTATTTCTAGATTTAGCGTGTTTTTGGGCGGGTTTCTGACAATGGCTCTTTTGTGTACAGGAATTTTCATGACCATTTCCTACACGTCTATCAAAGAATACATTCCGGGATATGATTCATCCGAATTAAGACAAAAAGCAATTCAGAATTTATTTACAACCGACTCATTGATAACGCTTTACAATCAAAACATTCAATATTTAAATGCTGTTCGTGCTGTAATTTCAGAAGATATTTCTTTTCAAGAGGAAGATCTTTCGAAGGAGGGATTATCGAATTCATCAGAACAAAACACTAGTTTTATCCCTGCCATTTTGGAAGATTCCTTGCTCAGGGCATTTGTTGCAAATGAAGACAAATACAACCCAAACAGTAACAATAGTTCTTTAGAGCTCAAGACCTTGTTATTTCCACCGGCGAAAGGACCAATTTCACAAAGGTTTAATGAAAAGGAATCACATTTTGCAATCGACATTGTCTTAGAGGAAAACACTCCCATTAAAGCAATTGCCGATGGAACTGTAATTTTTGCTGAATGGACAGCGCAAACAGGTTTTGTAATTATTTTAGAGCATGCTTCAGGTTTTTTATCGGTTTATAAGCACAATGCTACGCTCAGTAAATCCCAAGGAGAGGCTGTCATAGGAGGAGAAGTCATTGCTAGTGCTGGAAATACTGGAGAATTTAGCACAGGATTTCATTTGCATTTTGAACTGTGGATGGATGGCTATCCTTTAAATCCAGCCAATTTTTTTAACTTTTCTGACTAATGATTAAAACTTTAGGGGCCAAAATATATGCCAGGATTATTCACCGAAGAAACCAGAAGTGGATTACAAACCCCATTGAGGCTCAAAAGAGAGTGTTTAGTTTATTATTAAAAAGAGGTATAAACACACGTTTTGGAAGGGAACACGAGTTGACAAAAATTAAAAGTCAAAAAGAATTTCAAAGCGCGATTCCAATAAGAGATTATGAGGGTTTAAAGCATTATGTTGATGCTGTTTTAGAGGGAGAAAGCGATGTTCTTTGGCCCGGAAGACCACTTTACTATGCTAAATCAAGCGGGACTACCTCGGGGGCAAAGTATATTCCCATTACCAAAGAATCGATGCCGCAACATATTCGAGGGGCTCGGGAAGCAATTCTGAATTATATTTTTAAAACAGGAAAAGCAGGCGCTGTAAACGGAAAACATATTTTTCTTCAAGGAAGTCCAGTTTTAGAAGATAAAAAGGGAGTTGCTTTAGGTCGTTTATCGGGTATTGTTGCTCATTATGTTCCGGGTTATTTACAGAAAAATCGCATGCCGAGTTGGGAGACTAATTGTATTGAAGATTGGGAAACAAAAGTCGACGCGGTCGTTGCTGAAACTCTAGCAGAAGACATGACCATTATAGGAGGGATTCCTTCTTGGGTTCAAATGTATTTTGAGCGTTTAATCGATAAAACAGGAAAGTCTGTGGGAGAATCATTTCCCAACTTTTCTCTTTTCGTGTATGGGGGCGTTAATTTTGAACCCTATCGTGCCATTTTTAAAAAACTGATTGGTCGCGTTCCAGATAGCATTGAACTTTATCCTGCCTCAGAAGGTTTTTTCGCCTATCAAGACGAGCAACAAGATAAGGGACTGTTGCTTTTGGTAGATCATGGGATTTATTATGAATTTGTAGAGGCAGCACACTTTTTTGATAAAGTCCCTTCAGCGATTCCCTTAGAAGAGGTAAAATTGGGCGTCAACTATGTCATGATTATTTCTTCAACCGCAGGTTTGTGGAGGTATAATATTGGTGATACGATTCAGTTTACGAGTCTTTCTCCGTTTAAGGTAATTGTAAGCGGAAGAATTAAACATTTTATCTCAGCTTTTGGAGAACATGTGATTGTTAGCGAAGTAGAACAAGCACTTAAAAGGGCGATAGAACAAGAGGTTGACGCAGTACAAATCAGAGAATTTACCGTAGCACCACAAATCAATCCAAATGAAGGATTACCATTCCATGAATGGTATATTGAATTTGATGCGGCTCCAAAAAACATGGAAACTTTTGCCCTTGAAATTGATAAAGTGATGCAGGAGAAGAACATCTATTACAAAGACCTTATCGTTGGAAAAGTCCTGAGACCCCTAGTGATACGTTCAGTTGTTTCGGGAGGATTTAAAAGCTATATGAAAAGTATTGGAAAACTGGGCGGGCAAAACAAGATTCCGAAAGTTTCAGACAATAGAAAAATAGCCGATCAACTAGATGCTCTTTTTAATTTCAAAGAAGACAACGGATGAAAACCAAGAAAGTAACTTTGGTGTGTACGATCAAAAACACTTTTGTCCTCAAAGATGTTGCACTACTTGAGTCCCTTGGTTATTCTGTTCTTTTGATTCATTCCCCTCCTTATAAAGACCCTTTTCGTTTTTTCTTTAATCGATTTCGAGAGTTTTTTTTAGGGTTTTTTTATGTTCTTCAATCTCAATCAACAATAAGCTGGTTTAATGATTACCATTCTTTTTTGCCTCTATTTTGGACAAAATTTTTTAGTAAGACAAGTATTGTAATCGTCGGAGGGTATGACGCAGTTTCAAGCCCTTCTTTAGCGTATGGAATTTTTTTAAAAAACAATAGTCGTCAAAAAATTGCCCGTCTAAATTACAGCCTATGCGATCAGATATGGGTAGTGCATAAAAGTTTAGCACAGGGGTGTGGTCAAGCAAAAAAAGACACAAAAACACAGTCAGGGGTTTCACATTTCATTCCCAATCTTCAAACACCTATAGAAGAAGTCCCTACGGCTTATGACGCTACTTTTTGGAAATCAAATGAAGTGAAACAAAAAAATACGGTACTTACTGTGGCAAACATTTCAGATCAGCGCACCTTTGAGCGTAAAGGAATTCCTTTGTTTATTTCATTGGCAAAGGCACTTCCTTCTCATCAGTTTACCATTGCAGGGATTAAATCCCTAGACCTAAATTTTGATCAGTTTCCTGAAAATATTCACCTTTTAGATACCCAAACGAGGGAACAATTGAAGACGCTTTACAGCCAAAACCAATTTTATTTTCAAGGATCAGAAATAGAAGGCTTGCCCAATGTTTTGTGTGAAGCCATGCTTTGCGAGTGCGTTCCCATTGGAAAGGCGGTTTTTGGCATTCCCGATGCCATTGGAAATACAGGGTTACTTTTTGAGGCAAAGACAGACCTCGATGTTTTAATCGATTTTCTAAAATCAGAACCTGAACATTTGGGGAGCAAAGCTAGGCAAAGAATAAAAAAAACCTATCCTTTAGAAAGAAGAGAAAAAGCGTTTACTAGCATGTTAAATCGAATGGATACTCATGAATAAAAAAGCGGCTGTTTTGGCTTATCCTAATTCTAATAATTTGGGGGATTATATTCAAAGTATTGCAGCAAAGCAATTGATTAAGGAGGAGGAAATTATTGAATTAGACCGAGATTGTTTGGATGATTACACAGAACAGCCGGTAAAACTTATTATGAACGGTTGGTTTATGGAAGCCCCTTCCCATTGGCCTCCGTCTGCTCAAATTACTCCCCTATTTATTTCGTTTCATCTGAACCCTACCGCAGAAAAAGGAATGTTAAATGAAAAGGGAATTGCTTATTTAAAAGCCCATCAACCCATAGGCTGTCGTGATTTACACACCCAAAGAGTACTAGAGCGTAAGGGCATAAAAACTTTTTTCTCAGCTTGTTTGACTTTAAGCTTAAAAAGAACAGACTATGTAAACCCCAAAAAAGAAAGAAAAGGCATTGTAGTAATTAGCCCTTTGGAGCGTTTATTACCTGAACCCCAAACTTTTCGACGAACCAAGACAAATGGCCTTTTTAATATTCTGGTTCAAACACTTAAGTTTCCTTTCAAATATATTCGATATAGAAAGGCGATTTCGCGAGTGCATACTTACTTGGATTCATTGGACGAAACGGTGGTGTGGTCGTCTCAACTGATTGATAGAAAAAGATTTTCTGAAAAAGAGCGAATTTTGGCCGCAACGAAGCAATTAGAGGCGCTTGCAAACGCCTCTTTGGTAATTACCTCAAGGATTCATTCTGCCCTCCCCGCTGTTGCTTTTGAAACGCCCGTTCTTTTTCTATCAGATGGCTTAGAACATCCCAATCAGCAAAGTCGATTAGCAGGATTAGAAAACTTTTTTCCAATCATTAATTCTACAGATTTATTGAGCTTGAAAGGACAACAACCTGAAGCTAAAAAGGCGCATTTGCCCTTTGTTAAAACAATTGAAAAAGAAATGCGCACTTTTTTAAAAGATTAAAAAGAGACTATAAACAGAGATCCATCATTAGTGTTTATCTTTGAAAAAATTATTTTGAATGAATGTATTGGTAATTGGCGGAGGGGGACGTGAACACACCCTTTGTTGGAAAATTAAACAGAGTAAAGATTGCGATCAACTTTTTGCAGCCCCTGGAAATGCTGGAACAGCATCGTGTGCGACGAACCTTCCCATTGATGTAAATGATTTTGAGGGGATAAAAAAAGCGGTTTTAGCGCATGACATTCGGTTAGTGATTGTAGGTCCTGAAGATCCTTTGGTGAACGGAATACATGATTTCTTTTTAAAGGACCCACTGCTCTCTTCTGTTGGAGTGATTGGACCCCAAAAAGAGGCCGCTACTTTAGAGGGAAGTAAGGCTTATGCCAAAGCGTTTATGATGCGGCATAATATTCCTACCGCAGCCTATGCTGAATTTACGGCCGAAACTCTTGCGGAAGGAGAAGCTTTTTTAGAGCAAAGCAATCCCCCTTACGTATTAAAAGCCGATGGTCTAGCTGCAGGAAAAGGAGTACTTATCATAGCGGATTTAGAAGCAGCAAAAAAAGAACTACGCGAAATGCTATTGGAAAGTAAATTTGGGGTCGCTTCAAAAAAAGTGGTTATTGAAGAGTTTTTGGCAGGGATAGAATTATCTTGTTTTGTTTTGACTGATGGATCTTCGTATTTAACGCTTCCAATGGCTAAGGATTATAAAAGAATTGGAGAGGGAGATACTGGATTGAATACCGGAGGGATGGGCGCCATTTCCCCAGTTCCTTTTGTTACGGAGGAATTCAAAGAAAAAATTGAAACGCAAATTATCAAACCAACCATTGAAGGTTTGAAAAAAGACAATCTGCCTTTCAAAGGCTTTGTTTTTATAGGTTTGATTAAAGTAGGAGAAGAACCCAAAGTGATTGAATATAACGTTCGAATGGGTGACCCCGAAACCGAGGTGGTGATTCCAAGAATTAAAAACGATTTTTTAGCCATCCTTCAGGCGGTAAATGAAGAACGCCTTGATGCAGTAACATTAGAGATAGATTCCTCTGCGGCTGCAACGGTAGTGGCTGTTTCAGGGGGCTATCCTGAAGCGTATGAAAAAGGAAAAATGATTTCAGGTCTCGAGCAGCTTGAAGGGAAAATGATTTTTCATGCAGGAACCAAACAAGAGGGAGACTCAATAAAAACGTCTGGGGGACGTGTATTGGCAATTACTTCTTTCGGAAATAATCATCAAGATGCAGTGAAAAGCTCTTACGAAATTTTATCAAAAATCAAGTATGAGGGAATCAACTACCGAAGCGATATAGGGTTTGATTTATAAAAAAGAATGTGCGGAAGGATCTTTATCTTCTTCCCCATTTTTATCAAACAAGTTGAGTTGTAACACCCAATAAATTAAAGCTGTAAACCCAATCAGTAAAAAGATCCAATTGACTGAGTTGGCTAGTGTCCAACTGCTGTTTTCAAGTTGGCGTAAAAGATCATAAGGAAGAAAAAGAATTTCTTCAAATAACCAGGCGATTCCTTCAAAAAAAGCTTTCATAAGCGAATTAATTTATAAATTGATTTAAAATTTGAACCAATATGTTTGCAAAGATATTTAAAAGGGTTAGTATTCAAGCCTTCATTGCTTCTTTTTTTTTGTGCTTCTTTGCAAACCTTTTTGTCATTTATTGCACAAGCCTTGGAACGATAAAACAGGAAGCTTTTCTGAAAACCCTCGGATTTAGTTTTTTATTTATTGTCATTACTATTTTAGTACCCCTTTCAGAAAACAAGAAATTGAATGCTAAATTTGGAGCGATCCACCTTCTTTCTTTTCCCTTAGCCATACTCTTATTTAATCAAGAAGGAACGCTTGATTTAAGAAGAGGGCTGATTGGACTTTTTTTGTTGATTGCATTAAATGTTTACACGAGAGATTTAAAACAAAAACAACCTATTAAAGAGATTTTTCTTCTCAGCGTTTTAATAACAAGCATTAGTTTTTTTAATTACAACTTTGTTCTTTTTTACACGGTTCCTTTTTTGTTTTTTATTGAACCTCAGTATCGAAGACTTAAAAATGGGATTATTTTGATAACAGGAATTGTATGTACTGCTCAATTTTTAATGGTGTGTTCCTATTTTCTAACAGGTCATTTTTTCTATAAAAGCAATAATTTAAGCACGATTGATTTTCAAGTTTCCGAAACCCTTTGGCTTATAGCAATAAATGGTAGTGTATTAACGGCTTTTTTTTTTAGATCGGCACAATACAAAAATACATTGGGTAAAAATGGCGTTTTTAGAGCGTTTCAATTTATGTTTATATGGTTGATTATCAGCATCCTTTTTAGATATTTAAATTTATATCATGGAAATGAAAGGTGGTTATTAAGCTTTATTCCAACGGCTTTTTTTCTTGGTTTCGGCTTAGAGTATTTAAAAAACAACTTGATAAAAAACCTATTCATTCTGGCAATCATTATTATTGCCGTTTATTTTAGGCTGCATCAATACAATTTAATTCCTTTTTAAAAACAGCTATAAACTTGCTTTAGACATCATCATAATCAAGACTAACGGTTTCGGATTGAGCTACAGCTTGACAACTTAATACAAGACCCTCTTCAACTTCTGCATCGGTAAGGATTTGATTGCTTTGCATGGTGGCTTTTCCTTCTGTAACGCGGGCAATGCAACTACTACAAACTCCACCTTGACAAGAATAGGGAACATCTAATTTAGCTTGTAGGGCAATATCTAAAAGGGTTTTACCTGAGACTAGCTCAAGGGAATGGGTTACTTCATCACAGGTTAAGGTGAGTGTTCCGCTTTCTGCGGCGGAGGTTATGGCCACAGTTTCTGTGCTTGCAGTAAACAGTTCAAAGAAGATTTGATCTTTATTCATTCCTTTTTCTATCAATTGACTTGAAGCTTGATTGATCATACCTTCAGGACCACAGAGATAAAATGCTTTGGGATCTTTATTTTCAATTTGTTTTAAAAGGTAATTAACAAGAGAAGCGTCTATACGACCAAAGTGGGTTTCTGTAACATTGGCTTGACTGAAGGCCCAATGAATTTTTAATTGTCTAGGGTTTGCTTTTTCGAGCATCAAAAGTTCTTCATAAAACAGGGTTTCCTCGGGAGATTTATTTCCATATAATAAAACAAATTGTGAATCAGATTTACCTATTATTACTGATTTTATAATGGACATGATGGGCGTAATACCACTCCCCGCAGCAATCCCAACGAGCGTTTTTGCATTTGTCTCTCGAGTTAGGGTAAAGCGGCCTTCAGGAGCACTAACTTCCAATATGTCGCCCACAGCAAGATGTTTATTTACATAGCTAGAAAAAACACCTTTTGGAACCTCTTTAATTCCCACTTGTAGTATTCCCGATTGTGGAGCCGAACAAATGGAATAGGATCGGCGAACTTTTTCCCCATTGATTTGAGCTTGTAAACCAATATATTGTCCTGCAAGAAACTCAAATTCTGTTTTTAATGAATCGGGGATTTCAAAAGAGACAACTACGGCTTTGGCGGTAATTCTTTCAATAGAAGAAACCTTAAGTGAATGGAATGACGACATAACTTTTTTTTTTGGCAAATTTAAAAAAATGATTATCATTGTAAGGGTTCCAAAAGCCTAAAAGCCTATTATGTCTATTTCTCTTAAACAATCTCTCTATTTAACAAAGAAAAAATTCTTTAGAGCCCCGCAATGGGAATTAAAAATGGCGGCAAGAATTTTTATTGGTTTTTTAACACTTTATTTTTTATTGGTTTTTTTAGGATTAGGGATTGGTCTTTTTTTTATCATTAGAAAAGTCTTTCCAGAGGCGGATCCGATAAGCGTTGTAAATCAATGGCTGATTTATTTCTTTGCATTGGATTTTTTGTTCCGCTATTTTTTTCAAAATCCCCCTGTGTCTGACGTAAAATCTCTTTTGATACAACCCATAACAAAAGCGCAAATCATACGAAGGGTTATGCTGCGTTCATTGACTTCTTTTTTCAATTTTATTCCACTGATCATTTTACTTCCCTTTTGTATTGTAGTTAGTAAAGAAAACGGGACAACCCTTTCTTTGTGGATCTGGTTTATTGGAATACTAACCCTTTCGGGGGTAAACAACTTTTTGATTTTTCTTGTCAATAAAAATAAAAGAGTTGCCATTGGAACCATTTCCTTCATTGCAGGCGGCTATTTGTTAGAAACGTATTTGGAAGTTCCCATACTTTCTTTTTTTAAACAAGCTTTTGATTTGCTTTATACACAACCCTTAGGGCTAGGGATTCCTTTAGCAGTCTTTATTTTGATGTGGTACCTAACAGAGAAATTTTTAAAAGCCCAACTGTATTTGGATAAAGGCCTAAGCAAAAAGAAGGAGCGTATCATTGGATCAAAATTACACTTCCTTGATGCCTGGGGCCCCACGGGAGTACTTTTGAAAAATGATATTCGTTTGATTATCAGAAACATTCGTGCTCGACAAGTTGTAATGATGGGGTTTTTGTTTTTGTTTTATGGATTGTTTTTTTTTACACAGGACATCTATAATGATAATCCTACTATCCTCATTTTTGCAGGGATATTTATTACAGGAGGATTTATGATTTCTTTTGGGCAATTTGTCCCCGCATGGGATAGTGAATATTATTCTTTTTTGATGGGACAGAACTTGCCCTATGTAGAATACCTAAAATCCAAGCTTTATTTACTAATGTTTTCTGTTGTGGTTTGCACAATTTTATCATTTCCCTATTTATATTTTGGCAAAAAGACAATGTTAATTATTGTTGCAGCAGGCGTGTTTAACTTTGGTTTTGGGAGTTTGATTAATCTTTTTTCAGGAGCTTATAATGTAACACCCATAAAGCTAAATGTGAAGGCGAAAGCCTTTGAAAACACACAAGGATTTAACTTGACACAGATGTTGTTTGCGTTACCCAAATTGGTTTTACCCGTAGTTGTTTTTTATATACCCAACCTGTTTTTTGGTTTTTATGCTGGAGTTATTGGACTTTTCATTGCAGGAGTGTTGGGGTTTTTATTCAAAAATCAATTGTTAACTCAAATTGAAAAGATATACCAAAGTAAGAAATACGAGACCCTTGCGGCCTTTAACAAAAATAATATATGATCTCAGTAGAATCTCTTTCCAAAACCTATGGAGGGGTCACAGTCTTAGACCTCCAAGAACTTGTAATTCCTAAAGGAGAAATTTTTGGCCTTGTCGGGAATAATGGTGCAGGCAAAACTACCTTTTTTAGTTTATTACTTGATTTGATTGAATCGACGAGTGGTCGTGTTACAATTAATGATATTGATGTTCAAAAAAGTGAAGCTTGGAAACCCGCTACAGCGGCTTTTATTGACGAGAGCTATTTGATTGGTTATTTAACGGTGGAAGAATATTATCAATTTATTGGTCGTTTGAGAGGAAAAACGGAGGAAGAGGTCACCGTATTTGTCAAAGGGTTTGAGCCTTTTTTTAATTCAGAAGTGCTGAACCAAAAGAAATACTTACGTGACTTTTCAAAAGGGAATCAGAAAAAAGCAGGAATTATTGGCGCATTAATAGGACATCCTGAGATTGTTATTCTTGATGAACCTTTTGCAAATTTAGACCCTACGACACAAATTCGATTAAAACATCTTTTAAAAGAAGAAGCCGAAAAATACGGAACCACTTTTTTGATTTCCAGTCACGATTTAACGCATGTTACAGAAGTTTGCGAACGGATTGTTTTACTGGAGAAGGGCGTGATTTTAAAAGACATAAAAACTACAGCATCCACACTCAAAGAGTTAGAAGCGTATTTTTCAAATTAATTGGGATTCAAGATATACTAAAACACTAGTTTTCTTGTTATTATCTTACAAGTAACTCAAATGAAAAAAGCAGGCCTTTATTTTTGGATTTTCCCGCTAGTCTTTTTTGTACTATACTCCTGTAGTACTACTAAGAAAGGCATTATCAATCAAGAGTATCATACCCTCACCACAAAATATAACGTTCTGTTCAATGGAAAAGAAGCCTTTGCTGTTGGAAAACAAATTTTGGAACAAGCTTATGAAGATAATTTTTATGAGTTAATTCCAGTGGAGCCCATTAATTTGAGAGGAGAGAACATAGATGAATCTTCTATAGTTCCTGGTTTTGATCGTGCAGAAGAAAAAGCGGTCAAAGCAATTCAAAAGCACTCCATGAATATCAATGGAAATCAATACAATCGGCAGATAGATGCGGCCTATCTTCTTCTTGGAAAAGCACGTTATTTTGATCGGCGTTTTTTCCCTGCACTGGAGGCCTTTAATTTTTTATTAAAAAGTGGAGCAAACCAAAGTATTTTTGTTCAAGGGAAAATTTGGCGAGAGAAAACGAATATTCGTTTACAAAATCACGAATTGGCGATTCAGAATTTAAAACCCATTGCAAAATCATTGAATCCCCGGAATAAATTTTATCCCTTAGCAAATGCAACAGTTGCGGAGGCATTTATTAATTTGAAAGAGATAGATTCGGCGGCTTATTATATGAAAAGAGCCGCTCTTGCAGCGCCTAAAAGAAGGTCAAAAGCACGATATTTATTCATTTCAGGGCAACTTTTTGAGTCCCTTGAAAAAACAGATTCAGCTCAATGGGCTTATGAAGCAATAACTGATTTGAAGCGAAAAGCCCCTCGAAAGTTTTACATCAATGCCAAAATCAAGCAGACATTATTAAATCGTTCTTCTGTTTTTGAAGACAGAATTGAGCGGATTGAACGTTTATTAAAAAATTATGAAAACAAGCCTTTTGAACATGTACTTAATCGTTCCTTGGGAAGTTTGTATTTGGAAGAAAGACGAGATAGTTTGGCATTGATACATTTCAATCGGTCACTAGAGTCCCCCTCCATAGATTCTTACACCCAAATTGAAAATTATCAAGATTTATCCGATTATTATTTCGGAAAAGGAAATTATCTCAAAACTGGAGACTATTTAGATAAACTACTCCCACTTTTTGACGAATCCACAGTTGCTCATAAAAAACTAAAAAGAAAGCGGGAGAACCTTACTGAAGTTATTGTTTATGAAAAAACAATCCAAAAAACAGACAGCATACTTTCCTTACTTTCCATGAATCAGGAAGAGCAATTACAGTTTTTTCAAAATTACATTGATGAACAACAGTCTTTAGCTGAGAAAATATTGGAGTCTCAGACAAAAAAGAGTCAATTTTTAACACAGAAAAGTACACAAAACGCTTTTTATTTTTACAATCCAAAAGTGGTTTTGAAAGGGCGTCAAACGTATAAAGCAAATTGGGGAAATCGACCCAATGTAGATAATTGGAGACAGACTGCATCAATACAAACGGTTTTATCAAAGACGACACTAGATTCAGAGTTAAGCTCTAAAAAGGCAGTTTTTATTCAGCAAACCCCAGAGAGTTATGTAACGGCTTTGCCTAAAAAAGAAAACGCCAAAGACAGTATTACCCGCCTTAATCAAAAAGCATATTTACAGTTGGGAATGATTTACAAAGAAAAGTTTGGCGATTTTCCCTTGGCTCGAATGCGATTAGACACCTTGCTTATATCCAATCCACCAGAAGCAATTGCAGTGCAAGCGTTATATCATTTATATCGAATGAATGAAAAAGAGTTTCCTCAAGTTGCAGCTGAAAATAAAGCAAGGCTGGTAACGGATTATCCTGACACTTCATTTGCTCGGCTTCTTTCAGATCCAGACAATTATGACGATTCTGGCATTATAACTCCGGAGACGTTGTATGCAAAGGCATTAGATTTATTCGAAAAACAAGACTTTAAAAATGTTTTAAGAGAAATTGAATCCCTTGAAGTGGTTACAAGTGGAAGTCAGATGGAACCTAAAATAGCGCTTTTAAAAGCCCACACTAAGGGGCGACTCCATGGTGTAACCACATGGAAAGAAGCTCTTCAGGAAGTTGCTACAAATTTTAGTGCAGTGGGAGAGGGCATAAATGCAAAAGCATTGATTGAGCAAATTGAAGCAAACAATAACTTGGAGGAAAAGGGTGTGATTTATAAAAATTACAAATGGATTTTCCCATTTTTAAATAGTAATCAGAGGCAGTCTTTGGCTTTTTATGATCAAGTCAAAAGCATCCTATCCACAACCAAGAGAAACTGGATCGTCAGTCAAGACGTGTATGACGAAACCTATTCATTTGTTGTAATACATGGCATACGAGACACACAAGAAATAGAAATTTTAAAAGCAAATCAAGGGATGAAAAGCGCTTTAGCACTTGAAACCTTAGATAATTTTGTAGCTTTGACCTCCCAATATCGAGCATACATGAAAAACAAAACGTGGAAAAACGAATCAAAATGAAAACATCAGACTCAAACGGACAATACAGTAAAATAGATAAAAACACTGTTTTAAAGGGCGCTATTAAAGCCAAAACGGACATCCGAATTGACGGTAAATTAGTGGGAGATGTCGAAACTGTTGGAAGAGTTATTATCGGAAGAGAAGCCTCAGTGATTGGAAAAGTATTGTGTGCTAATGCGGATGTTGAAGGCGTATTTAAAGGAAATCTAACCGTATCTGGAACACTTTCTCTCAAAACAGGAAGCAATGTGGAAGGTGAAGTTTTTATTCAGAAATTAATAGTAGATTCTGGAGCTATTTTCAATGCGAATTGTTCTATGCATTCAGAGGAAGATGGAGTTAAAAAATTAACCAACACCCGTGAAAAAACAGCCTAATCGATGGCTGATCTTTTCTAGCCTCGCTTTTCAAATCGGAATTATCATGTATGGTTCTGTCAAACTGGGTATTTTTTTAGATGCACAGTATCACACCAACCGTTTTGCTTTAGTGTTGAGTGTTTTTGGATTGATCATGGTGTTGTGGCTTATTTATAAACAAAGCAAAAGCTTTTGGAATAATCCATGAAAAAGAACGTCTTTCATATTGTCCTTCTACTAATTCTAATGCCTTTGGGTTTGTTTATTCAACTTGAATTGTTGCCGGCGAGTAGTCAGTTTTTAATTGCGAGTTATGGGATCAATTTAGTCTTAGCGGTTATTGCACTTTTTCTTTTAGCTTGGGGAATACATCACAAAAAAGAAAACTTAGCATCGCTTTATTTGATCACTGTTGCTTTAAAATTAATTATCTACTTCTTTTATTTTCACCCTAGATTTGAGATGGATGGCGTTTTAACGCGCTCCGAGTTTTTCATTTTTTTCACTCCTTATGCAATTGGTCTCTTGATGGAGATAGTAGTTTTGGCAAGGCGTTACAGGTAGCAGCCAACCTTCTTAATGGAATTTTCTACAAACCGATTTATGCCCTTTTGTTTAGGATCAAAAAAAGGCGGTTAAAAAAACTTTTATTTATTTCTTTATTTATTCGAAAGCCTTACATTTGCAGCGCTAAAAACACTACACAGAAACAAGTTTTATGCCGACAACGCGAAACAAATTGTATACCCTTTTCCTTCTCCTCACAGCGTTGTTTTCAGCACCCTACACCCTAGAGGCTAAAGAAAGTGAAGCTTCTGGAGATTTAAAAGCAGAAATTAAAGCGTATATTTCACATCACCTTCAAGATGCTTACGATTTTAGTTTGTTCTCCTACACCAACGAATCCGGAAAACATATTTATGTTGGAATTCCTCTTCCTGTAATTTTATGGGACAATGGATTGCATGTTTTTTCTTCTTCAAAACTACATCACGGAGAAGCTGTTGTGGAATCAGGCGCATTCTATTATAAACTAGATCATTCAAAAATTTACCGTACAGATGCTGCAGGAACCATTAATTACGACGAAAGTCATCACGCGACAAATGTTGCCCCTTTAGATTTTTCGATTACTAAAGGAGTGGCGAGTATGCTACTTATTGCTCTCTTGATGTTTTTCTTGTTTAAAGGATTGGCCAAAACCTATGCTGCCAACGGTGGTGTTCCTGCAGGAATTGGTCGCTTTTTTGAGCCTATTGTTTTATATATCAGAGATGATATTGCTCGCCCAAATATTGGAGAAAAAAAATATGGAAAGTACATGAGCTTCCTATTAACGGTCTTCTTTTTCATTTGGTTTTTAAACATGTTGGGCCTGACTCCCTTGGGAGTAAACGTTACAGGAAATATTGCAGTTACTTTTGGTTTGGCGTTACTTACCTTTATAATTACAAA
>JAURBX010000071.1 GCA_030828745.1 Flavobacteriaceae bacterium
GAGAATGCATATCTTGGAGATAAAGGCTATACCGCCCATGAATATCCCAAAGCAGCCTATGCCGCAATGATTACCCATCTGGATAGTGAAGTTGGAAAAATTTGGGAAGCGGTCAAGGCTAGAGGACAAGAAGAAAACACTTTGATTTTATTTTCAAGTGACAACGGACCCACTTTTGCAGGGGGGGTAGATGCAGGGTTTTTTAATAGTGCTGCAGATCTGAGAGGGCTAAAAATGGATGTATATGAAGGCGGGATTAGAATTCCATTTATTGCTTATTGGAAAGGTAAAATTAAGCCAGGTTCGATATCTAATTTGATTTCTGGTCATTGGGATATGTACAATACTTTTGCGGAACTGGCGGGTCAAAAACAAACAGCACCAGATGGAATTTCTATACTTCCCGAACTTTTGGGAAAACCACAAAATAAAATACACCCTTATCTGTACTTTGAATATCCAGAAAAACGAGGTCAGGTTGCGCTTCGCATCAAGGATTGGAAAGGAGTAAAAATAGATATGAAAACAAATGCTGACGCGAAATGGGAATTATATAATCTTGTGACAGACCCTAATGAGGAGTTTAATGTAGCTTTAGAACATCCTGAGGTAGTAGCTAAAATGGACTCCCTTCAAAAAATTGCACACTGTCATCCGCACATCAGAGAATGGGAATTTATAGATCCAAAATTTAAAAAAAAGTAAAACATGAAGAATACTGCTTTAATACTAACAAGTTTATTATTCACTCTTTTCATTGCTTCTTGTGTAAAGGAGATTAAGCCTGTAGCACCCGTGGAGCCCTTGCCTAACGCATATCAATTGGCATGGCAAGAGTTAGAATACTATGGATTTATTCATTTTAATATGAATACATTTACAAATAAAGAATGGGGATATGGTGATGAAAAACCCTCCCAGTTTAACCCAACGGAACTGGATGCAAGACAATGGGCTAGAGTGGCTAAAGAAGCCGGCATGAAAGGATTAATTATCACGGCCAAACATCACGATGGATTTGCTTTGTGGCCTAGTGCGTTTACAGAGCATTCTGTAAAAAATTCTCCATGGAGAGAGGGGAAAGGGGATTTGATCCGAGAATTATCGGATGCCTGTAAAGAGTTTGGATTGAAATTTGGCGTTTATCTCTCTCCTTGGGATCGCAATCATCCTGAGTATGGAAAGCCTGAGTATGTCGATTATTACAGAAATCAGCTAAGAGAATTATTAACCAATTACGGTTCTATTTTTGAAGTTTGGTTTGATGGCGCTAATGGAGGAGATGGATATTATGGAGGAGCTAATGAAGAACGCAGAGTAGAAAAACGAACATATTACGATTGGCCAAAGACCATAAATCTTGTACGTGAATTGCAACCTCAAGCCGTTATTTTTAGTGATGCAGGACCTGATATTCGTTGGATAGGAAATGAAAGAGGCTATGCCTACGATACTACTTGGTCCCCCATATTCAGAGACAGTGTGTATGCTGGAATGCCAGGTTTTGACAAGTATGCTAAAGGGCAAGAAAACGGAACGCATTGGGTTCCTACAGAGTCTGATGTTTCTATTCGTCCGGGGTGGTATTATCATCCAGAGCAAGACGATAAGGTCAAAACTCTTGTCCATTTGGTTGATATTTATTTTAACTCTGTAGGGAGGAATAGCAACTTCCTGTTAAATCTTCCTGTTGATACAAGGGGTTTGGTTCATGAAAATGATACGGCTCAATTACAAAAGCTTGCGGGTTATTTAAATGCCATGTATGAAACGGATTTCGCTGATTCAGCAAGCATAAAAGCATCAGTTTCTCGTATGGGATATTCTTCAGACTTGATTCATGACAACAATAAAGATACCTATTGGGCATCTCCAGAAGAAATGAAAACGGCACAGATTGAAGTGGAGTGGTCAAGCCCACAAACGGTCAATACCTTTATGATTCAAGAGTATATTCCGCTGGGACAAAGAATTAAATCTTTTACTTTTGAGATTAAAACAGCGGAAGGTTGGCAGCTCCTTGAAACAGGGGCGACCATAGGAAATAAAAGACTGATTCGTTTTGATACCCAGAGTGTATCGGCATTGCGTTTTTCAATTACAGACGCTAAAGCAAGTCCTGTGATCTCGAATCTTGGCGTTTATAAAGCACCTGATTTACCCCTTGAATAATGTTTAAAAAGATCGTATTACTCATTGTATTGCTCAGTTGTTTTGCTTGTCAGCCCTTAGATTCGAATTCAGCGCCTAATATTATTTTGTTTTTTGTAGATGATCTCGGTTGGCAAGATACTTCCGTTCCTTTTTGGGATAAAACCACTCCCCTAAACGAAAAGTATAGAACACCCAATATGGAACGTCTTTGGGCAAAAGGAGTGAAATTTACAAATGCCTATAGCACGCCGGTTTGTACACCTACTCGTGTAAGCCTTATTACGGGAATGAATGCAGCACGACATCGAGTGACCAACTGGACACTCTATCCTGACAAGAAACAACCCATGGAATTAAATCATCCTACATTAGATTTTCCTGAATGGAATTACAATGGTGTGACTACCCACGATAAAATAAAGCAGGCTGCCCTTGCAACTCCTTTAGCTCAGATTATGAAGGACAATGGATATTATACTATTCATGCTGGGAAAGCACATTTTGGAGCCATAGGGTACCCTGCAGAGAATCCAATCAATTTAGGGTTTACTGTAAATATTGCAGGGCATGCGGCAGGAGCACCTGGGAGTTATCTGGGGGCAGAAAATTTTGGAAATGTAGAAAGTAAGACAAATATTTGGGCTGTGCCGGGTTTGGATAAGTATCATGGAAAACCCATTTTTTTGACTCAAGCATTGACGCAAGAGGCGCTTTTGGCTGTTGAAGAGCCACTTAAAGACGCAAAGCCTTTTTTCCTTTATTTATCCCTTTATGGAGTTCATACTCCTCTGATGGCGAATGAAAAATATATAGAGACGTATCTTAAAAAGGGACTTTCTCCAGCCGAGGCAAAATATGCTTCTATGATAGAAAGCATGGATGAGGCCTTGGGTGCTGTTCTTGATTTTATTGATGATAAAGGAATTGAAAAGGAAACGGTTATTTTGTTTATGTCTGACAATGGCGGCTTGAGTGCCGTGGCTCGAGGAGGAAGAAAGCATACTCACAATGCCCCATTAGCTAGTGGAAAGGGATCGATTTATGAAGGAGGAATACGGGTACCGATGATGGCGTATTGGCCAGGAGTAACTCAAAGGAACACGATAGAGAATACACCGGTAATCATTGAAGATTTTTTCCCCTCGCTCTTGTCAATTGCAGGAATAAATGAGTATGAGACCATACAAGCCATAGATGGAAAAGATTTTTCAGATCTTTTGAAAGGGTCTAAAAGAAAGGAGGGAAATCGATCTCTTTTTTGGCATTACCCGAACGAATGGGGGCCTAGCGGTCCTGGAATTGGAAGTTTTAGCGCAGTGCGAAATGGAGATTGGAAGTTAATTT
This sequence comes from Flavobacteriaceae bacterium, assembly GCA_030828745.1. Lineage (GTDB taxonomy): Bacteria > Bacteroidota > Bacteroidia > Flavobacteriales > Flavobacteriaceae > MS024-2A. The sequence continues at coordinate 3,499 of JAURBX010000071.1, forward strand.
ACTTTCATGAAGATCAGCATTATGAATTATATAATTTGTCTCAAGACATCAGTGAACAAAATAATTTAGCGATGATTCAACCGTCAAAAGTTAACGAATTGGCTGCAATTTTGAGCGCTTATCTCATCCGTGTGGAGGCTCAAATGCCAAGAGATAAAATTTCTCAAGTATACATACCTTTTCCTTCTCCAATAAAATTAGAGTCAACGAAATGAAGAAATGATTTCCCTTTATTACTCCCTTGCTTGTTGCAATTACCTTAGGTTTAGCTCCGTTTACACCAGAGCCTCATGTTTTAGGTAAATTGCGTTGGGTCAGAGGGGGAGGAACAGGAATGCAGTTCATGGATTATTTTGATTTATTTTTACATGGTGCTCCTTGGTTATGGTTATTTTTTTCTTTGTTAAAATGGAGTGGAATTTTTAAAATTAAGCGTAATTTGAAAAACACTTAAAAAAAATATTATGGCAACTTACGAATGTAGTTCATGCGGAATGGCTGTTAACGCCAGCTGTGCAAAATGTGATCAACCTCTAGAAAATGATCATTTAAACTTAGATGACGGAGCAGTGGTGCAAATTTCAATATGCAGAAGCTGCGAAGGAAAAATAAAATCTCCTCAATGCTGTGGAAGTGATATGAGTTGTTCGATCTAAAACAATACCTATGAATCTATTAAAATGGCATAAAGCCCTAGCAGAAAAAATGGTTGGCAAAATAGGTTTGTACACCTCACTTTGGTTAGCTTTTATTAAAGGAGTACTAGTGACTTATGTCGTTTTGCGCTACCTAATATAATTTTGACGCTGTAAAACTACCCCATTAAGGATTGTACTTTCATGGCCAATCCCATGTCTCCACTTATTTTGATTTGACCTCCCATTACAGCCATCATGGGATTGATGTCGCCGTCCCGGAGTTTTTGAAGGACTTCAGCAGTTAAACTTATGGTGCAGTCTGCTGTTGCATCAGAAGCCTGTACTGTATTGGTATCCCCAGAACCATCAATTAAGATGCCCACACCATCGACTTCGAATTTTAGTGTACCTCCAATTGGAGCTGCAGTTGACGCTCTTTTTTCAAACTGGGAAATCATATTTTCAAGACTCATATAGAATGTTTTGATTCAAAAATATAAAAAAAAATGACACGATGTCATTTTTTTGATTAGTTTAGAGCATCTAAATATATATTCATGAAGTATCGACTCAAAAAAGTAGCCGTTTTAGGATCTGGAGTGATGGGATCTGGGATTGCTTGTCATTTGGCAAACATTGGAATGGAAGTTTTAATGTTGGATATTGTTCCTCCAAATCTTGAAGGAGATCAACTTAAGGATCTCAAATCTAGAAATAGCATTGTAAATGGTGCCCTGCAAAATGCACTTAAATCAAAGCCAGCTTCTTTGTATAGCAAATCATTTGCCTCTAGAATTTCCACAGGAAATTTTGATGATGATTTTGAAAAAATTGCTGATCGAGATTGGATCATAGAAGTGGTGGTTGAACGTTTGGAAATTAAACATCAAGTTCTTCAAAAAGTAGATGCGTTTCGTAAGCCTAAGAGTTTGGTAACTTCCAACACCTCAAGTATTCCAATTCATTTATTAGCAGAAAAATGTTCAGATGATTTTAAAGCTCATTTTTGTGGGACACACTTTTTCAATCCGCCTAGATATTTACGTTTATTAGAGGTTATTCCAACGCCTGAGACGCTTCCGGAGGTGACCAATTTCTTTATGGAATTTGGAAAAAGTGCATTAGGAAAACAAACTGTTTTGTGTAAAGATACGCCTGCCTTTATTGGAAATAGAATAGGGGTAATGTCGGGAACTGAGATGACCCTTCTCACAGAAAAGTACAACTACACAGTGGAAGAAGTGGACGCACTAACGGGCACACTAATAGGGAGACCCAGTACCGCTACTTTCAGGCTGCAAGATTTAGTTGGTATAGATACCAGTGATAATGTGAGTCGTTTTGTTACACAGAATGTTAAGTGCGATCGTTATATTGATAAAATAAAAGGTCTTCCAGAGCCCAAGTTTATGCGCTTTCTTTTGGAGAATAAATTTTTAGGGAATAAAACGGGAAAAGGATTCTACGAAAAAACCAAACAGAGAGATGAAAAAGGAAAATCCATTATCCATGTTTTAAATCTCAAAACCCTTGAATACGAGCCTTCTATCCGTCCTAAGATGGAGATTATTAAAGCGGCAAAAGGAATGGAGTTGATGGACAAGAGACTTCAGTACCTCGTGGAAGGGGATAGTAAAGAGCAGCAATTTTACAGAGATTATTTCGGAGCTTTGTTTGCTTATGCTGCTCAACGAGTTCCTGAAATCTCAGACCAATATTTCCCAGTCGATGATGCCATGAGAACGGGATACGTTTGGGATTATGGTCCTTTTGAGTATTGGGATTTAATGGGTTTAGACAAAGGTATCGAATTGGTTGAAGCCCTAGGGGAAACCTTACCTCAATGGATTTCAGATTTAAAAGCCTCAGGAGAAAACACCTTTTATAAATATGCAAAAGGAGAGAAACAATATTTCAATATTCAATCCAAGCAATTTGAAACAGTTCCAGGTTCTGAAGCGTTCATTATTTTAGATAGTTATCGTGAAAATGCTCCTATCATAAAAAACAGTGAATGTACTGTTCATGATATTGGAGATGGTGTTATGTGTCTGGAATTTACCAGTAAGAGTAATTCCATTGGAGAAGGGATTGGACGCGCAATGGATGAGATTGTACGAATTGCAGAAGAAGGAAATTGGAATGGAATTGTCATAGGAAACAATGGAAAACAATTTTCTGTTGGAGCCAACTTGATGAACGTTGGAATGTTGGCCATGCAGAAACAATTTGAGCCCTTGGGACAAATGATAGACGATTTTCAACAGATCAACATGAGAATAAGAACCTCAAAAATCCCAGTAGTAGTGGCGACACAAGGATATGTTTTTGGTGGAGGATGTGAAATAGCCATGCATTGTGATGCCGGGATTTATGCTGCTGAATCCTATATTGGATTGGTAGAAGTAGGTGTAGGATTATTACCTGGTGGTGGGGGTACAAAAGAGTTTGCCGTCAGAGCAAGTGATGACTTTTTTGAAGGCGATGTGCAATCCCCAACCCTAATAAATTACTTTAAAACCATTGCTACAGCAGCGGTTTCAACTTCAGCCTACGAAGCGTATGATTTGAATTATTTACAAAAAGGACGTGATTTTGTGAGTGTCAATACGCCAATGAATATTGGATTGGCAAAAGAAAAAGTGTTACAGTTAGCGGAAAACTACATGCCCCCGGCTGTGCGAGAAGACATTGAAGTGTTAGGTAGAGGAGGATTGAGTGTGTTGTATTCTGCGATCAATGAATTTCGATTGGGAGAATACATGTCAGACTATGATGTTGAAATTGCACGCAAAATTGCTTATGTCATTTGTGGTGGTGATTTAACTAGCGCCCAAAAAGTGGGGGAACAGTATTTATTGGACATTGAAAGAGAAGGTTTTCTGAGTCTTTTAGGAAATCAAAAAACCTTAGATCGTATCCAATATCTCCTTATGAATAATAAACCTTTAAGAAACTAAATCATGGAAGCATACATAATTAAAGGCTACAGATCAGCCGTAGGAAAAGCAAATAAAGGAGGATTTAAAAATTATCGTTCCGATGATTTAGCAGTAGAAGTTATCAAACATTTGATGGCCTCAGTCCCTCAGTTGGACCCTCGTACAGTCGATGATGTGATTGTTGGCTGTGCAAATCCAGAAGGAGAGCAGGGACTTCAAGTGGGACGTCTAATTGCCGCGAGAGCTCTGGGAAAAGAAGTTCCCGGAATTACGATTAATCGCTATTGTGCTTCAGGCTTGGAAGCGATTTCTCAAGCTGTGGGAAAGATAAAAGCGGGATTTGGACATATATACATTGCAGGAGGTGCTGAAAGCATGAGCATGATTCCAATGACGGGGTATAAATTAGCCCCAAGTTATAAAGCCAATCTAGAAAATTTAAATTACCATGTGGGAATGGGAGCTACCGCTGAAGCCGTTGCTGCCAAATATGGAATTACAAGAGAAGCTGCAGACCTTTTTTCTTTTGAGTCACACACCAAAGCGGCAGCTGCAATTGATGCAGGCAAGTTTAAGGACCAAATTGTTCCCATCGAGGTGGAAGAAGTTTTTGTAGCGGAGGGAAAACGGCAAACCAAAACCCATACGGTTGCGATGGATGAGGGCGTTAGACGCGAAACTAGTTTAGAAGGCTTGGCAAAACTTAGGTCCGCATTTAAAGTAAAAGGGGTCGTAACCGCAGGGAATGCCTCTCAAACTTCTGACGGAGCTGCTTTTACACTAGTGGTTAGTGAAGCAATCGTTAAAGAATTGAATTTACAACCCATCGCACGTTTGGCAGCTTGTGCTGTGGGTGGTGTAGATCCACTATACATGGGGATTGGACCTTGTGTAGCGATTCCAAAAGCACTGAAACAAGCTGGTTTACAACTGGGTGATATTGAACTAACGGAATTGAATGAAGCTTTTGGAGCCCAAGCCTTGGCCGTTATTCAAGAAGCGGGATTGAATCCAGAAACGGTCAATGTCAATGGAGGTGCCATTGCTCTAGGACATCCACTAGGATGTACAGGAGCTAAACTTAGCATTCAGTTATTAGAAGAGATGCAACTTCGTAATCAACGCTATGGAATGGTTACTGCCTGTGTGGGTGGTGGACAAGGAATTGCGGGTGTTTTCGAACGTTTATAAATCCATGAAAGTGGGATCACAACTTATTGGTAAACGCGAATCTTTAAAAATACAGGTTCGCGAACGGTTATTGGAAGAGTCCCTAAAGTTGTTTTCTGTTCAGGGTTTGGAGAAAACTACAGTAGCTGATATTGTAGAACAAAGTGGGATTGCACGAGGTACATTTTATAATTATTTCTCAGATATGAATGCTCTTTTTGATGCATTGATAGACCAACTCAATCAGCAAGTAGTTGAGGCCATTCAACATACTCGAAACAATACAACTAATTTGTACGACTACCTCTACGGAACCTTTAAAAGTTATTTTGATTTGATCGGATCAGAGCAAATGGTACAGTTTCATATTGTAAATCAAGCCCATATACGACAAAGTTCCTACCAGAGTGATTTGATCAAAGTGATTGTTAAAAATTTAAATCGTGACTTGAAATCAGATTTGAATATTAAAGCTTTTAATGAAAAGCACGAGTTTCTCCTTCTAAGTTATATGCTTGTTGGAGCACCACCAGAACTTTTTTTGGCGACCCATACCACCGACATTAACTTGACTAGCGAACAGTTGGCAACGTTTCTGACCAAACTTTTTTATAAGGTGTTGATGGAGTAGGGGTTTTATAATTAACTCCCTAACAATACATAAATCATTAGGGTAATTACACAAAGACTTATTGAAAAAGGGGTCGTGTATTTCCAAGTTTATAAGTCTATCAAAAGAGACAGTGCTCCCCATTCTTTTTGTGCTCTTGATAGCTCTTCTTCCGAAGGACTAAACTGCCATTAGCTCAACGTTTTTTGTTGAGGTAACATTTTCTGCATGTGTAAATCCTAAGTGACCTAAACCCACAATTCCTACTCGAATTGTATTCATTTATTGTATATGATCTCACTTAAATATATTAATAAAAGAATTTCAGTGTGTTTTTTAAGTTGAGGTGATGTGTGAGATTAACTCCAAAAACCCTTCCAATCTCCCTTTTATGCAGTGTTTTACTCTTAGGTCACAACTTTTTTACCA
>JAURBX010000061.1 GCA_030828745.1 Flavobacteriaceae bacterium
CACCTGACCATGTCATGGCTAAGCCAGCTGGCGAATGGAATAGCTACCACATCACAATTAATCACAAAGTGAATAAGGGAACAGTGGTTCACAATGGTATGGAGATTAATCGTTTTCCTCTACATGGAGGGGAATGGGACGAAATGGTTGCTAAAAGTAAATTTAAAGAAATGTCAGGTTTCGGTAAGTTCAAAGAAGGTCACCTTTGTTTGCAAGACCACCCGGGTGTAATCTCGTATAGAAATATAAAAATAAGAAAGCTCTAATTTGAACACTAAAAAAAATATTTTTCCTTTCTATATCAGACTGCTTTCAGGAGGTTTAGTCATGGTTTTTTTATTCCCCCTTGGATTAAAACTCATCCACAGTTATGAGTTTCATTCCAACCCAAATACATGCAAAAATAATAAGACCCATATTCACGAATCCATTACGCATAATGAAGCTTTGGATTATTTTTTTCAGCCTCTAGTTCACGAAGTTGAGGACGTTAATGAGGAACATCTTTTTTTGGTTTTAACAGAAGAAAAGAGCGTATATCATGCCTCTTTTAATTCGGTTGCCTATAAGCGTTATAGATCACGAGCACCCCCGGTATTATTTATATAAAATAATCTTTAATGACTTTTTTTTAGTCATTAACCCCATTCATTTTTTTTAATAAATAATATCAATCCCAATGGATAAAACAACAATTTTATATACAAAAAACACCCTTTTACTTATATTATTAATCACCATTTCTTCTTGTTCTAAAGACACTCCTGAAGTTGTCAACGAAGAAGAATTAATAACGACTATTGAACTCAATTTTTCAACTCAAGGAGAGCCTGACCAAACGGTTCGTTGGGAAACAGAAGCTGCAAATTCAGCAGAAATTGTTCTAAAGTCAAATACTGAATATGACGTTCAAATTACTTTTTTGGATGAAAGTGATCCTAGCGATATTGAGAATATTAATGCAGAAATAATCGAGGAAGCGGATGAACACCAAGTGTTTTATGAATTTTCTGGAGTAAGTGTCACTTATGGCCAAGGTACTTCTGATGCACTAGACAGTGATCAAAACCCCGTTTATATTAATTCCATTTGGAATACAAGTGACGCTAATTCTGGTGTCGTTCGTGTTTTTTTAATTCACGAACCGACAACGAAAAGCAGTACAACCAGAGACGGATTTGGAGGTGAAACTGATGTTTCAGTTGATATCCCTATTCGTATCATTGAAGAATGATCAAGAGTTTTTTTAAAATCACAGTTCTAGTGTTCTTTCTAAAGGGAATTCCTTTATGCTCACAGAACTGTGATTTTATTCTTAGTGGAACAATCAAAGATTTGCATGATGGTTCTCCTATTTATGGTGCCGTTATAAGAATTGAAGGCTCTGATGTTTTTGCTCAAACACAAGAAAATGGATCCTATATTTTAAAGGCGCTTTGTCCTGGAAGTGTTGTGTTTTTAATAGAGCACGCTGAATGTAATTCAGTTCGAAAGAAAGTTTCCATTAATGCAAATGCAACCCTTAATTTTGAGTTAGAGCACCATATCAATGCTCTAGAAGAAATTATAATTTCAGACAATCAGCTCAAAGTACTCAATGGTAACGCTAAAGAGTCCCGATTGAATGCTGATCAAATCACACGTTTTAGTAATCAAAGTTTAGCAGATGCATTGACAACTTTGGCAGGAGTATCCTCATTGAAAACAGGAAATGCGATCGCTAAACCCATGATTCATGGGATGTATGGGAGTCGAGTGGGAATTATTGTTAATGGTATTCGATTGCGAGATCAAGAATGGGGTCCCGATCACGCACCCAATATTGATTTAAACGCTTTTCAAAGTGTGCAATTAGTTAAAGGTGCTGCTGCTCTAAAATATGGGGGAGATACTCCAGGCGGAATTATCGTTTTGTCCCCTCACAAATTAATTTTAAGAGACAGTCTTTTTGGACAAACAATCATTAATACCGCAACCAATGGATGGGGAGGGAGTCTTACTTCCAAATTAATGAAAACAACTTCGAATGGCTATTACGTTAATGGTCAATTGACGGCAAAACGTTTTGGAGATTTAAGTTCTCCTGAGTATGTTCTTTCAAACACAGGAATGAAAGAAATGAATATTTCATTCAAATTAGGAAGAAGTAAAATCAGTAAGGGTTGGGAGTTGAATTATTCTCGGTTTCAAAATGAAACGGGGATTTTACGTTCGGCTCACATCGGAAATATTCAAGATTTATTAAGAGCGCTAAAAGAGGATAAACCCCTAAGAATTGAACCCTTTACTTACAGGATCAATGCCCCAAAACAGCAAGGCTTGCATCAAAACATTCACTTGATTTATTTTAATCAATTCAATGATGAACTGAAGTGGAAATTAGATTACAACTATCAAGTAAATTCTCGAAAAGAATTTGATATTAGAAGAGGAGTACCCTTAGATGTCCCTGCCATTGATTTAAGGTTACAAACCCATAATATATTGGGAAGTTTACAGTGGAAGAAAGGTTTTAATTGGGAGATGGAATTGGGGATAAATGCGCTGCTTCAAGATAATTATTCAGATCCGAATACAGGGGTCAAAAGATTGATTCCTGATTATATAAAAACACAACTGGGAAGCTATTTAGTGGGATCTTTTAAACCTTCAAATTCTTTTCATTGGGATTGGGGGGTTCGTCTGGATCATGTCGGTTGGGATGTACAGAAGTATTATAATGTGTCCGATTGGAAGAGCAGAAACTACAATACTATTTTCCCTCAGTTTGAGGTAGATAATGTAGGAACTCAAATTTTAGTAAACCCAACAGTAAATTTTTTAAATTTTGCAGCTCAAACAGGAATTTCGATTGAACTAAGCGAACAATTTAATACTAGCTTTTCTTATGTTTTATCCCAGCGGTCTCCTAATGCATCCGAATTATTTAGCGATGGGCTGCATCATTCATTAGCCACTATAGAATTTGGAAGCTTGACTTTAGATAAAGAGAGTTCAAATAAATTTCTTTTCAGTTTAACAAAAACACAAGGCAAACTCAAGGGAGCTATTGAGCCCTATTTTTCAAAAATCAACAATTATATTTTTATTGCTCCCAAAGCACTTCAACAAACCATCAGAGGGGCTTTTCCAGTTTGGCAATATGAAGCTACAGATGCTTTACTTTGGGGTGTGGATGCCGTTTTGGCGTATGAGTTTTCAGATCGGTTGAACTTAGATATTAACGCTTCATATACCCATGCTCAGGATATGAAAAATGAGTTGCCTCTCATTAATATTCCTCCCTTCAATAGCTCCCAAAGCATTCAATATAGTTCTCCCAAAAAGCGTATTGATATTAAAGTAATGCATCATTTTACAGCAACACAAAACCGCTTTCCGGATCTCAATTTTAGTGTAACAACTTTACAAGAGGATGGTTTAATTGAGCAGGAGGTTGATGTAAGCACTCCTCCTTCAGCCTATCAAAAAGTGGATGTGTTTTTTTCATTATATTTGGGTAACATTAATAAATCTAAAACTAGCCTACGATTTATGTTTTACAATATTACCCAAAGCAAATACAGAGACTATTTAAACAGAATGCGTTTTTATGCTGATGAAATAGGACGTAATGTTCAAGTTCAGTTGGTTCTCTCATATTAATTAGCTTTACTATTTTATAAATTATGCCTCAAATTTTATTATTATGCTATTTGTATTTTTACACATTTACTTGAATTTTAGTTTGCCTACATTAAGTTTCGAGACCCTTATAAATACCTTTTTGGTTCCTACTGCTTTTTTTTATTACTGGTTTAATTCCAAAATGAGGGGTTACTATATTATGTTTGCTCTTTTTTTTTCTTGGATGGGGAACCTATTTCTTTTAGTAAATCTTAATCCTGGTTTTCAAAAATGGATTGTGTTTTTATTTTGGCTATCCAATAGTATCTTTTTTATACAATTCATTTATTTTAAAAGAGAGTATTTTTTAAGAGAACATGTATTAGGTCTCATTTTTTATTTTTCTTACTTGGCTGTTTTTCTTAATCATGTCTATTCCTCTTTGGGAGAGATGAAACTACTTGCTCTTGTTCACGGTTTAACGACCGCTGTTTTTGGAAGTTTTACAGTAATGCAATTATTTAAAAAATTTAATACAACTAAACTTATACTTTTTTTAGGTTTGCTATTCCTTTCAGTGAAGGATGTTATGCTCACTTACAACAAGCGTTTTTTTGAAGAAGAATTTTTTTCATTTCCCATACCTATCTTTCAATTATTAGGACTGTTTTTATTGCTTGGGGCTTTTATCAATCTAGAGCGAAGAGAGCAAGAGGAATTATATTTGAGACAAAATGAGGAGAAATTTGATAAATTAGTACGATGAAAGTAATCCGCACTGTTTTTATAATACTTTGTTGCATTTTATTTAAAATAAATGCCCAAGAAACACTTCCTGAAATTGAAGGTTTTTATGGTGATCCCTCCTTAGAGACTCAATTTGCTTTTGTTCAAGAGTTACTTTATGTTGCTGGTTATACCCCTGAAGAAATACAAATTTATCAAACATTGCCTAATTATGCTCATGTGTATCGTGTAAAATTAGATTCTGTAAATGGTGGCTTTATGTTTGTTCGGTGGGACAAACAAAAGAAAGAACATTTTATAGCGAATAAAATGATAGATCCTGGCTTATATTATAACCTAAAGGCTGCAAAAGAAGTGATGCGCCAACAAACAATTAATGCTACTTTTTCTGTAGAAGACATTTCATTGCAAGCGTCTGATCAACAAAAAATATCCACTAGTGATATTACAGAATTGAGAGAAGCTTATGATCTCGAACAAACTGAAATTAGAGATTTTGAAAATGAAAAGAAAAAAGTATCACTTCAAAAAGCGCAAAGAAAGATTGAAAGAAAATCAAAACGTAAAAAAAACTAGAGGTTGACGGTTAGAATTGTACCCTCTAATTCAGTGGTATAACAAGTCAGTGAACCGCTGCAAGAGTTTGAATATGAATTGTTGTGGTATCCACATGTAAACTCTGATCCGTTAAAAGTCCAGCGATCTCGATTGCCCTGATGAGGACAACTATTGTCGAAAGCGCGTATTTCATTTGCACTGATTCGAATTAATAAAAGGTCTTCATCTCTATAATTAATCCATCCTCCTACGACTTCAAGATCTGAAAATTGACTATTTGTTAGGTCAATTTGTAGTGGTTCTTTAGGAGTACTTTGACTCTGACTTCCTGAAGAAGTTGAAGATTCAGGTGTTTCTTCTGTAGAGCATGCTTCGAGTATTGGAATTCCAAATGCCGCTAATACAATTGGTTTACATGCAGTTTTTAAAAAGGTTCTTCTGTTTTTCATATTGCTAATTTAAAATGTTTAATTAAATTTGAAAAAATTTAAACAAATTTTTTTTATAAATTTTAAAAAAAACTCCTAATCAATGAACAAAATTCTATTTCTCGGCTTTTTTTTATTCATCACTTTAGTGCACGCTCAAAATTCAGGAAGCTTAAGTGGACGTATTCTTGATCTTCAAAGTCAACAGCCTCTTCCTGGAGCAACCCTTATTCTTGAAGGAACAGGAATAGGTGTAGTTACAGATGAAGAGGGTTATTTTACGATCAATGAAATTCCTTATAAATCTTACAATGTAATTGCAAGTTTTTTGGGCTACGAAAGTGAAACCTTATACAATGTAATTGTAAAATCTGTGGGTAATCGTCCCATTCTCTTTGAATTAGAAGAGGTTGCAGAAACTTTAGATGAAGTAGTTATTGTTAGAAGCCCTTTTCGTACAACAAGAGATACCCCCTTATCTACTCAAAGTTTCTCAGCTGTTGAAATAGAGACCTACCCTGGAGGAAACAATGATATTACAAAAGTGGTACAAAGTATGCCGGGAATTTCACCATCTATTGGGGGTTTTAGAAACGATATTATCATTCGTGGGGGTGCACCCAATGAGACTGTATATTATTTAGATGGAATTGAAATTCCAAACATCAACCATTTTAGTACCCAAGGGAGCGCAGGGGGGCCTGTCGGAATGATTAATGTTTCTTTTGTACGTGATGTTACACTTTCTAGTTCTGCCTTTGGTGCCGAATATGATAATCCGCTATCGGGTGTTTTGGCCTTTGAACAAAGAGAGGGTAATGCAAATGAATTTGGGGGTAACTTTCGTTTTGGAGCCAGTGAAGCGGGAATAACTTTGGAAGGACCTTTGTTTAGAAAAGATAAGGATCGTCCAGCCAATACAACTTTTTTATTTTCGGTTCGAAGAAGTTACTTACAATTCTTATTCGAGCTTATTGGTCTTCCTATTCGTCCTGATTATTGGGATTATCAATGGAAAATTAAGCATGAAATAGATAAATATAACTCGTTAACATTCTTAGGGATAGGAGCGATCGATGATTTTTCGGTAAAAGCACCCGATGAGTTTGATGCCGAACAACAAGCTACTTTAGATCAAGTTCCCATTATTGATCAAAGAAGTACTACAGTCGGATTATCGTGGAAGCGAAATTATAAAAACGGCAAAGGGTTTATGATGACTGCATTGAGCACCAATCGTTTGGAGAATGTTTTTTCTCGCTATGAGGATAATACGACTCGAACGGGAACTATTTTCCAAAACGATTCTTATGAGTGGGAAACAAAATTACGCTACCAAACCACCCTTTACACCAACCAATGGAAATGGTCTTCTGGATTTAACATTCAACAGTCCAGTTACCAAAACAATACAATCTTTAATTATTACGATATCGCTTACAATACGAGCTTAGATTTTGCTAAATACGGTGTGTTTGTAAAGGGGTCTCGCAAGCTCTTCAATGATCGATTGGATATTACTTTGGGTCTGAGAACAGACGCAGATAGTTTCTCCACTGGCTCCAATTTAATTGACAACCTCTCTCCTAGAATTGCATTTTCGTATGCTCTAACAGAAAATCAACAGTGGAAGTTAAACGCAACTGCAGGGCGCTATTTTAAGATACCAACTTATACAATGCTTGGATTTCAAAACGAGCGATCGCTTTTTGTGAATCAGGAGGCTTCTTATGTTAGAAGTGATCATTTTGTAGTCGGTTTAGAATATAATGTTACGCCATCCTCAAGATTTACCTTGGAAGGTTTTGTCAAAAATTATTCAAATTATCCTGTATCCGTTGTAGATGGGGTTTCCTTAGCTAATAAAGGAGGTGGTTTTGAAGTGCTGGGTAACGAAGCAATAGTTTCTGAGGGTACGGGGCAGAGTTCTGGATTGGAATTTTTATTTCAGCAAAAACTATCTAATAATTTTTATGGTGTCTTTGCTTACACCTATTTCTTCAGTGAATTTACAGGTTTGGATCAACGTTCCAGACCCTCAGTTTGGGATAGTCGTCATTTGATTTCTTTTACGGGAGGTTATAAACTAAAAAGGAACTGGGAACTAAGTGCCCGTTGGAGGTTTGCTGGAAAAAACCCCTATGTTCCAACAGATCTTGAGGCAAGTTTAGAGGCTTATCCAGAGATTATTTTGGACTATGACCGATTGGGGGAAGTCAAGCTAAATGCCTTCAATTTGGCTGATATTAGAATTGATAAAAAGTGGAATTTTGAAAAGCTATCCTTCAATTTCTTTTTTGAAATCCAAAACTTTTTGGGGCAATCCAACCCGACGCCTGAAGAATATGGTCTTAATAGAAATGCCAATGGTGAAGTTATACTTCCACGCAGTTTAGTTTCTGTCTCTACCGATGAAGGAAATAGTTCTCCCCTGCCTTCTTTTGGTTTTGTACTGTACTTCTAGTCCTTAAAGATCTAAAAGTCCTTCGGGTAATGTTACGGTGATGATTTTGGCAATTCGGTCAACATTTAAGATAAAATCATCGTGAACTGGAATTAATGCAGTAGCACCCTCTCGATCAATTTCAAAAAGGGCTTGTGCTCCTTGGTCATGAACTGTTTTAATGCTTCCTATTGTTTTACCCTCCTCCAATATCGTAAATCCAATGACTTCATGATAATAAAATTTATTTCCTTCCAAAGGGGGAAGTAGGTTGAGTGGTAAATACAATTCTTTTTTGAGTAAAGTATCTGCTGCTACTTCATCCCTGACTTCTTCAAAGTCAATACGAAGTAATGAAGATTTATGGAGTTGACATTTGCGAATAAAAAAAGGAACCAATCCTGTGGGTAAATCCACAAAAATTGATTCCAATGTAAGGTAATCTTCAGGAGAGTCACTGTCTATTTTGACAAGTACTTCTCCCTTAAAACTGTATTTTCCAACGATGGTACCTAAATAAAAACAGGCTTCTTTTTTCATCGTGGAAAAGAAAAGGTTATTATCCCTCTTTTGCTTCGGAAGCTTCGTCAGCTTCAGCTTGAGGAGCAGGAGCTTCTTCTTCAGTAGCAGGCGCTTCTTCTACAACTTCATCAGTAGTTTCAGCGGCAGCTTCCTCGGCAGCAGCAGCTGTTGCAGCGGCTTCAGCGGCTTCTGCTTCTGCTTCTAGAGCAGCAGCATCTGCTAAACGCTTGTCACTTACTGCTTTCTCATCGGCTAAACGTTTTGCTTTGGTATCAGCATCAGCTTGAGTTAAACCGTCTTTCTTCGCTTGGATTTTAGCATCCTTTTCTTCCAGCCAAGCGGCTAGTTTTTTGTCTGCTTCTTCTTGGGTTAATGCTCCTTTTCGGACACCTCCATTTAAATGATGTTTCAACATTACACCTTTATACGATAAAAGGGTACGTGCTGTATCGGTAGGTTGAGCTCCTTTTTCTAACCATGAAACAGCATGGTCAATGTGGATGTCAACTGTAGCAGGATTTGAATTTGGATTGTACGTTCCAAGTTTTTCAAGATAACGACCGTCTCTCTTTGCTCGTGCATCTGCGGCAACTACCCAATAGAAGGGTTTTCCTTTTTTACCGTGTCTTTGTAGTCTAATTTTTACTGGCATAACATATTAATTTGTGAGGATTCCCGATCCTCTGATTATTAATTCCGGGGTGCAAATATAATTTATTTTTCTTTTATGTAAGTTTAGATGTGAATTATTTATCAGTTCTGATGTACTGATTTTAAGTATTTCTTTCATTATGGAGATTTAATGTTAACGTAAGCACACGCAAAAGTTGGTGAACGCAATAAAAAAGTGTATTTTTGCGCACTAAAATTTTATCGAAAAATGAACATCAGCAGAACTGATTTAGACGCCCTAAACGCAACAATAAATATTACTTTAGACCGCACTGATTATCAAGAGAAAGTCAACGAAGTATTGGCTAACTATAGAAAAACAGCGAATATTCCTGGATTTAGAAAGGGACATGTTCCGATGGGCATGATCAAAAAGCAATATGAACAAGCTGTTACTGCAGATGAGGTCAATAAAATTCTTCGTGAACAACTAGATACCTTTATCAAAGAAGAAAAGTTAGATCTTTTAGGAAATCCTCTTCCAAAAGCTCCAGATCAAGAATTAGATTGGTCTGCTGATAGTATGGATTTTGAATTTGAGTTAGGATTAGCCCCTAAGTTTGACGTAAAGTTAGATGTACTCAAGAAGGTGGTGCGTTATGAAATTGAACCCGATGCTAAAATGCTAAATGAACAAATGGATTACGTAACAAAACAATACGGTAAATTAGTGTCTCAAAAGAATCCTGCAAAGGGGTTTGAAATTACGGCTCAATTCAGAAATGAAGAACTTGAGCTTGATAAAATGGCTGCAATTACTTTAGAAGATATCAAGGCTAAAAAAGCAGTTACTGCTTTAAAAGAAGCCACTACGGGAACTATCCTGACTCTTTCAGGAAAAGGGCTTTTCTCTGATGATGCTAAAGCAAAACAGTTATTGTCAATAGATGATGATCAACTTAAAGCATTAAGCAAAGCTGTAATTACTGTCGAAATAAAAGAAATTAACGAACGAATTCCCGCAGAATTAAATCAGGAATTATTTGACAAACTATACGAACCAGGAACGGTAACTTCAGAAGCTGACTTAAAAATTAAAATCAAAGAAGGACTTCAGAAACAATTTGAACCTCAAGCAGATCAAAAGTTGTTAAATGACATTACAGAATATCTAGTAGAAAAAACTAAATTCAATTTGCCTGCAGATTTTCTCAAAAGATGGATGCAAACAGCTGGGAAAGAACCATTAACTCCCGAAGCTGCTATTGAGGAATTTGATAAGTCAGAGAAAGGAATTCGTTATCAACTCATCGAAGGCAAGATTATTGATGAGCACAAGCTGGAGATGACTTTTGAAGAGTTAAAAGATTTTACAGCCACTTTGGTTCAAAATCAGATGATGCAATATGGTCAACAACCGGATCCAACTCAAATTGACGGCATTGTTTCTAATGTGTTGTCTAATCAAGATGAAACCAGAAGAATCTCTGAACAATTGATGAGTAATAAAATGCTGGCCTTTTTTAAAGATAATGCACCTCTAAAAGTTAAAAAAGTTGGTTTTGACGCCTTTATTAAAGAAGCCTACGGGAAAGCTTAATATTTTCATTATTTTTAATTAAAATAAAAAACATGGACTACGGTAAAGAATTTAAAAAATACGCAACCAAACATCACGGGATCAACTCAATGTATTACGATA
>JAURBX010000118.1 GCA_030828745.1 Flavobacteriaceae bacterium
CAACACCATTACATCTCCTTCATCAAAATAATTAATGACATCTTTAAAAGAATGATGCTCAATTGTTTCCTCTTTGCGATTGAGAACCATAAGACGAGATTCGTCACGATCGGCAGCGGGTCTTTGAGCTAAAAGAGCACTAGGGAGTTCAAATTGAAAATCAGATAGTTTCACAGGTTTAAGATTTTTTAATTAATAGTTTACAATTCTAAAAGGGAAAAATCAATCGATTCATTTTAGAAATGTGTTTAATTTTATAAATTCAAGCTGCAAATATACCATCTCAACATAGGGCATGTCAAGTAAAAAGTGGTTTATCTCTAATTTACTTTAAATTTTAGGGCTTTTAGGTCTTCCCAAAAATCAGGATAGGACTTTGAAACCACCCCAGCTTCCTCAATTTGTAATGGAATTTTCAATGCTAAGGGAGCAAAAGCCATCGCCATTCTATGATCCTTATAGGTTGGAATGGAACAATTTTCTTTAAAATTTATCCCCGCAGAGAGGTGTAAACTCTTCTCAGTAACTCGTATTGAGGCACCTAACTTTGTGAGTTCTGTATTTAAAGCCTCCAAGCGATCGGTTTCTTTTATTTTTAAGGTATGTAATCCAATCAAGTCACAACCGATCCCCAGACCATAACATGTTACGGCGATGGTTTGTGCTATATCGGGTGCTTTAGAGAGGTCTAACTGTATCCCAGCTGGCAAGATCTTGTTTTCTTTTTTTAAAACCAGAGTATCGCCTTCAAAATGGGAGGAAACCCCCAAATCCTTGTAAATTGATTTCAAAACAGAATCACCTTGCAAACTCTCTTGACGATAACTTGTAAGATGAATTTCTGCCGATTCTGAAAGTGCTACAATACTAAAAAAGTAAGAAGCCGAACTCCAATCAGACTCTACTATTTGTGTTGCTCTTTTAGGCTCCATTAAGGGTGATACGCGGATGAGTTGCCCTTTAAATGAAGTGGTAACCCCCAGAGAATTTAATAACGCCAAAGTCATATTAATATAGGGAATTGATGTGATTTCTCCAATCAAATGTAGTTCTAACCCTTGATCTAAAACAGGGCCCAACAAGAGTAATGCGGAAATATATTGACTACTCACATCTGCAGGCAATTCAACCTTTCCCCCTTCAAGTTTTTTACCCTCGATTTTTAAGGGTGGGAAGCCCTCTTTATTCTCATAGCTGATGGAGGCACCAAGAGTACGAAGGGCGTCTACCAAAATCTGTATGGGTCGTTCTTGCATTCTAGGGGATCCCGTAAGCACAACCGAACGTCCTTCTTGGTGAGAAAAATATGCAGTTAAAAAACGCATGGCAGTCCCCGCGTGATGAATATCAATCACACTGGATGAAGTCTCTAATGCTTTTTGCATGACTTGGCTGTCGTCAGAATTGGAGGTGTTCTTCAATTCAAAATCCTTGAACAAAGCTTGCAATAAAAGAAGTCTGTTCGTTTCGCTTTTGGAACCGGTAATGTTTATTGATCCTTCGCAGTGACCGTTAGGGTGTGCAACTTTAATGTTCATAAATCAATTATGATTTTAATTTTGGATTGTTGTGATGACGCTTATGATCGCGTTGGGTTTTTTCAGCTATTTTTTTTTCAAAAGCCTTTTGTAAATCAACTCCTGTCTGATTTGCTAGACAAACAGCAACAAAAATTACATCGGCCAATTCCTCACCTAAATCTTTATTTTTGTCGCTCTTCTTTTCTGATTGTTCTCCATAACGTCTAGCAATAATTCGAGCAACCTCTCCCACCTCTTCTGTGAGTTGAGCCATATTGGTCAACTCATTAAAATAGCGAACTCCATGGTTTTGAATCCACATGTCAACTGCCTGTTGTACTCCTTTTAAATCCATCTTCAAAAATAGTTATAAATGTTGGCATGAGCCAATTCATTTTTAATGTTTAGCGCATTAAAATACCCTTATCAATTCATTTAGAGAATAAACAATTGGACATTTGTCATGTTCTTCTTCTCCGTGCGAATTAAAATGAATGGCTTGCATTCCCTGCCCAAGAGCCCCCAAAATATCAGCTTCAAGACTATCTCCAATCATCAGAGAATGATTTGCTTGAGTCTCTGTTACTTTTAAAGCTTCGATAAAAATTTGAGGATGTGGCTTTTTATAGCCTACTTTATCGGCAGTAAAAATATGCTCAAAATAAGAATGAATTCCTGAGTTCTTCATTTTAAAGTGCTGAACTTCATCAAATCCATTGGTGATAACATGCAACCTATACCGTTCATCTAGTAACTCTAACAAATCGATTGTCCCTTCAAATAAATGTGGAAAAGTAGAAAGGTAGTTAATGTATAGCTCTGAAATCTCATGAAGTACTGACTCAGAAAGACTAGAATTGAGTTGGTCGAACGTTTTAGATAAACGGTTAAATCGCAACTCCTCTTGAGTAATTCTATTTTCTCTATACAACTTCCAATAAGCATGATTAATCGGATTGTAATGAACAAGAAAATCGTCTAAAGAAACAGGCAAATTAATTTCTTCAAAAACTTTACTAAAAGTCAAGGCTGAATTCTTTTCAAAATCCCATAGAGTATGATCCAAATCAAAAAAAATATCAGTTATCGTCTCTGGGTTTATCATTAAATATAGTTATTGATTGATAGTATTAACCTTACTTGACTTTAACAATGTATTTAAACCGTAGCTTCAAAACCAAGGGGGAGTGTTAAAAAAATATCTATAATATACTTTTGTCGGCGAAGCTAAAATAACCTTTTTCTGAAACAATTAGATGATCCAGAATCCTCAAGTCAACATTCGCTGCCGCAAGCTTAAACTTTCTTGTTATTTGTTTATCAGAATTACTAGGGGTCAATCCTCCTGAGGGGTGATTATGCACAAGGATAAAAGCCGTCGCACCAACTTCAAAAGCACGTTTAAATGCCAAATGAATATCTACAGTCGTTTGTGAAATTCCACCCTTACTCAGGCAATATTTCTCCAACAAACGGTTGGATTGATTTAAGTATAAAACCCAAAACTCTTCATGAGGTAAGCCCTCCAAATTCTGAAATATAGATTCGTACACTTTTTTACTGGAGGTTAAAACCTTTGTTTTATTTGACTTTTTATTTTGAAATCGTTTTGACAACTCCAATGCAGCTTTAAGCTTGATTGCTTTTGCTTCTCCAATTCCTTTAAATTCCACAAGTCGTTCCAAAGCTAATTGATCAAACTTTTGGAGATCATTGTGAACACTCAATAAAATTCGTTTCATCAAGCTTACAGCGCTTTCATTTACGGTTCCGCTTCCAATCAAAACAGCAAATAATTCTGCATTGCTTAAATAAGAAGCGCCTTGTGTCTTGAGTTTTTCTCTAGGACGGTCGGAGGCATCCCAATCTTTGATGGTAAATGAAGTGTTCTTGAGGGGCATAAGAAGTCATTGTCAACTTTACTAAAATATAAAATATTCCAAAATCTAAAAAACACGAGGTTTAAACTTTGAAAAATTAAGCTTTCCTTATGGTTTGTTTCAATTTTTCCCAATCTAAGCCCCCAAAATTTCCGGAACTCATCATGACCAAAACACAATTTGAATATTGCTTTGACATTAATTCCTCTTCTAACCAGAGAGGTTCTGTAATCACCTGAATTGAGGGATGATCAAACGCCTTTTTGATGGTATCTGGATCTATAGGAACTCTGTTTTTTATTTTTAAAGCCTCGGGGTCGTAAAAAACTATTGCCTCATCGGCAGGAATTAACGTGTCTTTAAATTGCTCTATAAAAGTTGCATCCAAACTACTGTAGGTATGCAACTCCAAACAAACCCTAATTTTATGGTTTGGATACTGACTTTTTACAGCTTTTGCTGTTGCCCTGACTTTACTTGGAGCATGAGCGAAATCTTTAAATAAAATTGATGTTTGCCCTTTTGCAAGAAGTTCCAAACGTTTTGCAGCCCCTGTAAAGCTTGGAATTGCTTCATAAAAATCAGAAGCATCAACACCCATAAGTTGGGCAATCCATTGAGCTCCTGCTAGGTTCAATAGGTTATGATTTCCAAATACCGCTAGAGGTAAACTTCCCTCAGTTGTATTTAAATAAGTGACCCCTTTTTCAATACTATGATTCGGAGTACTGTAGGGTATTTTTTTTAAAGGATGAGTAGAATTTTCAACTAAAGATTTTAAAATCAAGTCTTCCTCATTATATATCAATACCCCTCCTTCAACCATAGAAAAAATGAATTTTTCAAATTGAGAGACGTAATCTTCAAAAGTTGGAAAAACATTGACATGATCCCATGCAATCCCACTAATTAATGCAATCTCTGGTTTATACCATAAAAACTTAGGCCTTAGATCGATTACAGAAGACAAATACTCATCACCCTCAAGCAAGATAAAATCGTTTTCATCAGAAAGTAAAAGTGTCTCGGAAACAACAGGAACAGGAGCTCCTACCATAAAATCAGTATCAACTTCATGATAATTTAAAACATGTAAAACCATGGCTGTTATGGTTGTTTTCCCATGACTTCCTGCGATGACTACAGTCGATTTATCCTGACACATTGATGCTAAAAATTCAGGATAGGATTGTATTTTTAATCCTAGGGCTTGCGCTTGTAACAGTTCAGGATTATCTGCCTTAGCATGCATTCCCAAAACCACAATATCAATTGTATCGTTTAGTTTCTCGGGATACCATCCTAAAGTTTCAGGAAGCAAACCCGCTTGCTGTAACTTGGTTCTTGACGGGTCAAAAATAGCATCATCACTTCCCGTCACATGGTGACCCATGCGATGCATTGCTAGAGCTAAACTGTGCATAGCACTCCCTCCTATTGCGATAAAATGCAATTGCATCATACTCTTAATTTATTTTTTTACGCATTTAAAAGTTTCCAAAGGGCATCTTTCAACTCCATTAAATGGTACTGGGTTGCACTCGAAATGATGAGATGTGGCGTTTTTTTGAAAAGCGTTTTCATTTCTCTAGTATACTCCTCCTTCAATTCATCATCTAATAAGTCGCCTTTAGAAAGCACAATCATAAATTGTTTATCCAAAAGCTCAGGATTGTACTTTACCAACTCTTTCTGGAGAATATCAAACTCTTTTTTTAAATTTTTGGTGTCAGCAGGTATAACAAAAAGTAAAATAGAATTTCGCTCAATATGTCGTAAGAAATAATGCCCTAATCCTTTACCTTCTGCAGCACCTTCAATAATTCCAGGAATATCTGCCATCACAAAGGATTGAAAATTTCGATATTCTACAATTCCTAAATTGGGCTTAAGTGTTGTGAATTCGTAATCTGCAATTTTGGGTTTGGCCGAGGTTAGAGCTGCTAGTAAAGTGGACTTACCTGCATTTGGAAAACCAACCAATCCAACATCTGCTAGAACTTTTAATTCCAAAGTTATCTGGAACGTTTTCCCTTCTATTCCCGGTTGAGCATAGCGAGGAGTCTGTCGGGTAGAAGATTTAAAATGCCAATTCCCTCGTCCTCCTAAACCTCCTTCTTGAATAATTACTTCTTGGTTGTCTTCTGTAATTTCAAATAAGAGAGCATTGGTTTCTGTATTCCTTACCACTGTGCCCATGGGCACATCAATATAAATATCCTCACCCTGCGCTCCACTACTTCTATTTTTACTTCCATCTCCACCATGTCCAGCGGAA
>JAURBX010000140.1 GCA_030828745.1 Flavobacteriaceae bacterium
AATTTATTTTTTGCCCAAAATCAATTGGAAAAATAAAGCAAAGAGTACAGTGAGTACTGCGCCTATCACATTCAGCCAGAGAAA
The DNA here is from genome assembly GCA_030828745.1 of Flavobacteriaceae bacterium. GTDB lineage: Bacteria > Bacteroidota > Bacteroidia > Flavobacteriales > Flavobacteriaceae > MS024-2A. Next base: position 85 of record JAURBX010000140.1, read on the forward strand.
ACTCACCACATCAAAAGAAAAGAGGGTCAAGATAAAGGCTTCTGAAAGGAGGGCAGCCCAAAACACGGCTTTTCCCTGTACGTGTTTAATGAAAATGGCGACTAAGAAAATCCCTAAAATGGTACCGTAAAATACGGAACCGATAATATTGACCAACTGGATAAGGTTTTCAAATAAATTTCCCACACTGGCAAAAAGGATGGCAATAATCCCCCAAATAAGGGTAAAGGTTTTTGAGGCGTTCACATAGTGTGCTGCAGGTTTTTCTTGAACATTTCTTTGGTATAAATCTACTGTGGTGGTAGCTGCTAGAGCATTCAGTTCAGAGGCGGTGGAACTCATGGCAGCAGAGAAAATAACGGCCAGTAATAAGCCAATTAATCCTGTGGGTAGGTAGCCTAAAATAAAAGAGATAAAGACATAATCTTTGTCATTGGTCTCTTGCGAGGGGTCGGCCTGGGTTATCAAGTCTTTGGCCTGTTGGCGTTGTGCTTTTTCAGTTTGGGAAAGTTGTTCCAGTTGCTCTGAAAAGTCAGCCGCTTCTGAGGAGGCGAGGAGTAAATTTTTGATTTCTTTTTGCGTATTTCGATTTTCAGTTTCCAATTGACTAAACGCTTCTGCTGACTCAGAATTTTGTACTGCAGCAAGGGCCTTTGGGTTGAAGTTTATGGGAGCGGGTTCAAATTGATAAAACACAAAAACCATGACACCTACCAAAAGAATGAAAAACTGCATGGGAATTTTCAAAATTCCATTCATGATCAAGCCCATTTGACTTTCTTTAAGAGATTTTCCTGAGAGGTAGCGTTGCACTTGCGATTGATCCGTTCCAAAATAAGACAATGCCAAAAACAGCCCCCCAGTGAGTCCGCTCCAAAATGTATAGCGACTGTTGAGGTCAATGCTAAAGTCTAGGACGTTCAGTTTCCCCGCTTTACCAGCAAGATGCAGAGCATCGTTAAAACCAATGCCTTCGGGAAAGCGATAAATGATAAATCCAAAGGCAATAAACATCCCTAGAAAGATGATAAACATTTGTTGCTTTTGGGTGACATTTACGGCTTTAGTTCCTCCGATCATGGTATAGGTGATCACCAAAGTTCCGACCAAAACAACGAGTATTTTCAAATCCCAACCCAGTACCACACTTAAAATTATGGCAGGCGCGTAGATGGTAATTCCAGCGGCAAGGCCCCGCTGAACTAAAAATAACAAAGCAGTAAGGGTCCGTACCTGAAGGTTAAAACGTTTTTCTAAAAACTCATAAGCGGTGTAGACATTTAGGCGGTGGTAAACGGGAATGAAAAACAAACAAATGATAAGCATGGCAAAAGGCAGTCCAAAATAAAACTGAACAAAGCCCATGCCGTCGTGAAAGGCTTGCCCTGGAGTGGATAAGAAAGTGATCGCACTTGCTTGAGTAGCCATGACGGACAAACCAACGGTCCACCAACGCGCTTCATTTCCTCCTTTTAGGTATTCTTTAATATTCTTATGGCTGTTGTTTTTCCACACGCCATACAACACTATAAAAGCTAAGGTTACTCCCAATATGATCCAATCCAATATCTGCATCAGCTATAAGTACTCATAAATTGATAAAAACCAATCCAGTAGAGCAGGTTCATCAGAATTAATATAACATAGGTAGATCGCTTCATTGTCCATAAGAAATTAGGTTAGCCAACAAACGATAAGCTCCGGGAACACCGGCAGGTAACTCTCTGAAAAAGCTAAGCCCCGTAAAAATAAATTTCCCTTGACCATAGTCTGCAACCAGTAGACTTCCTTGTTTTGGAGTTTCTCCTTTATCTTGCATGGACAATAGCGGTTGATAGGAGGTGTCCCAAGAACTTGAAAAATACAAGCCTCGTTCTTGAACCCATCCGTCAAAATCGGCCGAAGTGATTTTATTGGGACTATTGAAGATCGGATGCTGAGGTTCCAAGACAGTCACTTTTGCATTTTCATCGGTCACTCGATCTCTTGAAAAGCTTATGGGATAGGGACCTGCAGTGTTTCCGTCAAATCCACGACTGGTGTTGTATTGAACAATGAGGGTTCCTCCTTGTTGGACATACTCCCAAAGAATTTTGTTTTTAAAAGCAAGGTCTTTGTGCACGTTAAAAGCCCGAATCCCAACCACTAGCGTAGGGAAGTTTTTAATACTTTCTAAACGTAAGTTTGCGGCATCAAATTCGGTTACTTCGATCCCAATATTTCGTAAGCTTTCTGCAACTTTATCTCCAGCTCCTTTGAGATAGGCGATATGATCTACTTTGGATTTGAGATCAATTTTCACAGCTTTGGTTTCGTTGGGAGAAACTAAATATTGTTTTGAAATATGAGGATAATCGATCTCATGCAATTGCATGCTATAACTTTCTTCTCCAAGGGTCGCAAGGGCACTAAAGATTCCCGTTGCAGTACCTTTTGGGGGAGTGACCTCAAATGTAAATTCTTGAGAAGCCCCTGCCATAGCAATATTAAAATTTTGTGAGCTTGGATTGATTCTCCAGTTTTCTGGAGCGCATAAACTTACAGTCCCTTTAGCATTGGCAGCATGAGCGGTAACAGACAATCTAACTTTTTTGGCACTATCGTCATTGAAAAAGACAACACTTTCATTGAGCTGTGTTGTGATTTTGGGGACTAACTGAAAATCCTCAACGACTTCTCCTGCCACACGATCGGTCGTTCTGTAGCTGAGGGGGATGTCGAGTTGCAGCGGAGTTCCTTCCACAATCAAATGGAATCTAGCTTTAATGGAATTGGGGGTTTCAGGGAGACCTTTTAGCGCTTCATTACTTACTTTATAATTTCCCGTGTCTCCTTTTTCCAATAACCAATACGGAGTAGTTTGGATATTGGGTAAGCGAGAGGTTTGTCTTTTTTCCCAAGCGTCGTTTGAAGTTAATTTTTGATTTACCACTAAAGAGGTTGCCCCTTCTATTGTTGAAATGGTAACAGCAAGTGGGCTAGGATTAATTGCTTTTAGGTTGATGGATACGTTGGTGTTTGCAACTCCTGTGGGTTGATTGGTGTTGAATTGCAAGCGCAGTCCCAAACAATTTTGAAGGATACTTTTGACTTCTCTTAATTTAATTTTACGCCAGTGCGAATCTTCTAGCGATTGGATTTTCTTAAAAATTAACAAGAGTTGTGGTACACTGGCATGGGGTTTTTCTAAATCAAAATTGGCTAGGGCTTTTTCCACCATCTTGCCTATGGGTATTCCTCCAGGAATACGACTCCACTGAGTGTTGACTCCTGAAAAGGGATCGTTGCTGTTTAAGGCAGCACCATTGATGAGTTCTAAATATTCTTTCTGGCTTCCCAAGCTCGGACTACTTCCAAACCCTTGTGACTTGTGCTGACTTCTGCTTTTGGCAGCAACTTCAGCATTGGAACGACCCAATACCAAATCCATGGGATTACTTTCTACCGTAATCATATTGGTTTTGTCTGCTTGTTCAAATTTTTCTCGACTCCCATAGGCCCACCAAGAGGTATTGTAAAATTGTCTTTTGGGTTGCCACAGTGAAACTGTTTTTAGCTGTTCGGGATAGGCTTTGGGATCTCCTGCCAAATCAAAAGCAAGCTTACTCAATATGGCAGAGCTACTGTGATGTCCGTGAGTACTTCCTGGGGTTCTGTGATCGAAACGATGAATGATGATATCCGGTTGAAACGCACGAATTCGATATACTATTTGGGCTAAAATTTCTTCTTTGTTCCAAATCGCTAGAGTTTCGTCGGGATGCTTGGAATATCCAAAATCATTTGCAGTAGTAAAAAATTGCTGCCCACCATCCAATTTTCTAGCTTCCAAAAGTTCTTGGGTACGAATCAGCCCTAAACTTTCTCTTAATTCTGTACCGATCAAATTCTGTCCCCCGTCTCCACGAGTCATGGATAGGTATGCGGTATTGTAATTGTATTGATTTGAAAACAAGGAAATCAGCCGTGTGTTTTCATCATCTGGATGAGCCGCGACATAAAGAACAGCGCCTAATGTATTTAATTTTTTGAGTTGTTTATAAATTTCTGCACTGCTTTGAGCGACTATATTTTGTGCTAAGAAGAGCAGGAATAAAAAGTATATCTTTTTCATTTAATTCATTTTAAACCTAAAGAATCTCTAAAGCGTTCATCTCCCAAGCGGTTTAATGTCCAATAGGGTAATTTAAGGGATTTAATTCTTTTGGCAGTGGTGATTTGCTCTGGATTTTTCAAGTCTTTTTCTTCCCATCCCAAAATTTGATGAGGGAGTTCTTTTGAAAAAGAAATGGAAAGTTGTCGATTCAACTCAGAATAGGTGAGCTGATAGGTGTAAAAATCAGGGCTTGTTTCCAAACTCCCGACGGCATTGTAGGCCTTAATAGTTTTATGTTTTAATCGA
>JAURBX010000033.1 GCA_030828745.1 Flavobacteriaceae bacterium
GATATACCTTAGTAATGACGTCAATCATATATTTTGCAAAAAAGAAGCCCCCTCCACTGCTAGGGGACAATACATGCTCAGTTTCAGGAATAAAATCTTTCCAATACTTTTCTTGTGGATGATTTGCTGAGGTAGTCACTACCTTTTGATTGGGTGCATTTTTGTTGGTTACAATGTATAATCGATCCCCTTCTGCCTCCAAAAGATAACTATCGGTACTGTAATCTTCATCCATTGGAATTAAGGGACTGTTAGGAACACTTAAATCTTTGAGAAAGGAAACATTCCCAGAAGTTGTCTTTGAGCCAGAGATGATTAAATACCGACCATCTTCAGTCACAGAAGCACCAACATAACGATGTTTTTGTTCAGGAGTTCCTCCAAAAATAAGAACGTCATCGCTTTGTAAAGCTCCCAGTTTGTGATAATAGAGTTTGTGTTGGTCCGTCATCTCTGAAAGTTCGCTTCCATCGGGTTTGTCATAACTGGAATAAAAAAACCCTTCATCCAGCTTCCAATGAATTCCACTAAACTTAATATCCGCCAGGGTGTCTTCCAAAATGGTGTTTTGAACGGCGTCTAAAACAATAATTTTTCGCCAGTCACTCCCCCCTTCACTGATCGAATAGGCGGCTATGTTTCCTGATTTAGAAAAGCTTAGTCCTGACAAAGAGGTCGTACCATCTTCTTTAAAGGTATTGGGATCTAGAAAGACTTCAGCGGCTTCTTCTCCTTTTTGACGATAAACGACATATTGGTTTTGAAGGCCGTCGTTTTTGTAGAAATAAGTATAGTCTCCTTCTTGAAAAGGAGCAGAAATTTTCTCATAATTCCAGATTTGTTCTAATCGATTTTTAAGCTGATTTCGAAAAGGAATTTGATCTAAAAAAGAGAAGGTTGCTTCATTTTGTCTTTCCACCCAATTCTCAGTTTCTTCACTGCGGTCGTCTTCTAGCCAACGATAATTATCGACCACTTCCGTGTCAAAATAAGTATCTGTCACTGGAATTTTCTGTGTTATTGGGTATGTCATTCCTTGGTTGTTTTGTTGACAAGAGAAAATGGTTAAAATAAAGAGAAGTACAATTGATTTTTTCATGGGGAGTTTATTTTATTGTTTAGTTAAGTACAGGCAGGGTACCTTCCTTCCATACAGATTTGGCTTTAAAATGGGAATTAACTTTTTCTAAAAAGAAAATTTCAGAAATAAATTGCCAATCAAAATTGATGGATTGATTTGCTGGATGGCGGTGATGGTCTTGATCGAGTATATAATTTTCAGGCTTATTGAGAATCCTTGACTGGCTGTATACCTGTTCAAACTCTTGCCGCAATGAACCGAATTTTTCTATTAGCTCATGAAGTTCCAATACAATTTTTGTTTCCTCATCCTGAGTTGTGGCAAGATCAAAAGCTTCTATTTTCTTCAAGAGTTCAAAATTATACGCCACTAAGACACTTACTTGCTCATAAATCGCTAAAGTGTATTCATTTGATGTACCCTGCAATTGAATTTCGGCAAGGGTTTGCTGGATTTTATTTAAAGATTTACTTTGTTTCGAAAGCTTTTCTATGCGCCTCGCGTATTTTTTAGCCCAGGCTCCTTTATCATTAAAATCAGGAAGATCGATTAGGTGTTCTTCCATTACATTGTCTCGATGCACTAATGAATTACGATGAATTCCATCTTCTAATAAAATATTGGTCCAAAGGGCTACAGGTTCGTCTAAAGCATCAATAAAAGCGTAGTCTTCAGTTTGAAAAGACGCCCCGAAAGTACGGTGTCTAAAACTGGCTTTAAATTCTTTTTTGGTGCGTTTCATTCCTGCCCAACTATATTCTGCAAAAGCAGCAATTCCTCGTTTGTAGAGTTCAAAGTGTGGCGAGTCGTCATCCCAAAGAGTTAATAACAAGCCGTTGTAATTTCGATCAATGGATTGTTGTGCAAAGGTTTTTATTTGATCAATATTACTTTCTCTTTGTGGCATCAAGGTCCATCGTGTTTGTCCTGCAGTTGCACCCATAACATTTAAGCCATTGGAAGAAAACCAATCCATAGCCTTTCCATTTCCATAGGATTCTGCCCTATGATAATTCCAACGCATATACACACAGTTTTTGGGAAACTGTTTAATGAATTGATTGAGTTTGGGTTCGTTTTCAGCCCAAATAGAATCTACGGTTTGTTTACTCATTTTGTTGTCATATATAGGCGCCATGAGTCCTGCTTCTTTGAGGGGCATATCATCCCAAAAAATTGGAATTCGGTTATGTGCTGCTGCAAAAGCACTTACTTTATTGAGCCAAATTAAGTTCAACTCTAGCGCAGATTTCCCACTATTGCGCCCTGTTGTTTTTACCTCATCACCACCAATATGGAGGTACTTTCCATAAGGGGTTGCTTCCATGGCATCCAGATATAGGTCAAATTGTAATTCATAGGTTTTTGGGTCTAGTGGATTAAACGCCCAATCACTTTTGGGATCGTCACGAAGAGGAAAGTTTTTTTCGTGTTTTAAGATAAAAGAAGCGTGTCCTAACCCTTGTACCAGCGGACTGATGTTGATGTTCCTTTGCTGTGCATATTCACTGATCGCTTTCCATTGTTCAATAGAAAAGGCGTCCTGACTTCCTACCTCTGGGCGACGTTTGTATTGGAGTTTGTCTTCAATTTCTAAAATCACGCCATTGATTTTTAATTGTGCCAAATGATCCATTAATTCATAATAGTAGGATTCTTTTTCTCTGTGATGTTTAATATCAATTTGAATGGGACGAAAGGCGATTTCTGGAGCATCATGAATTTCTAAAAGTGGGAGTGCTTGTTCTCCTGTATCCTCAATAATTTGAGAAAGGGTTACAAAGGCATAAAATAGTCCAGCATCATCTTGGGCTTCAATATGGATCCTTTCTTTTTCAATTTTGATGGAATAACTTTCGGCTTTTCGATCTTCTTTTGCAAGAATATTGAACCGTATTTGAGCCTTTTCATCCTCAGTGCTTTGCTGTATATTATTTAAAGTTCCATAGCGAATAGGAAGGCTATTTTTTTGACTACTAAATGCCCATTTTAAAGCCGTTACATTAAGGTTTGAAAATTCGGATTTAAGAGAAATTTTTTGAGGAAAAGGAAGTAACTCAAAAGGATCGGATTTTGAATTCTTTTGGACACATGAGAGGAATAAAATAAGGAATAGAAGTGTGAATAATTTTTTCATGTTAGCTTGGTGTTAGTCAGTTTGAAAAGAGGATGCAGGCAGTCCTTCTTGATTAAAAAGGCTTGCCTCAAAATAGTTTTTCCAGCCATAACGAACGCGTTTTGGATTTTTTATTTTTTGTGATCTAACCCTAATTTTATCATTTAAAAGGGTAGCCTTGGCCGGAATAAAAACATCATCAGCTCCCGCAATTTCAAAGCCGGTTAATTTATTTTTACTAATTAATCCTGAACCCACATAATCAAACTCAATGTCAATGTAGTTTGAATGTAGAGTGTGTTTTTTATACAAGGGTCCGGAGGGAACAAGTTCTTTTTGTCCATAATTATGATGTAATGCTAAAGCGGCCAAGCGTGAGGCAACATCTTGTTTGTTGGTGGGGTGGATATCTTTTTCTTCTCCAATATCTAGGGTAATTGCCATCCCGGTATTAGGCAAAAAAAGACTTTTTCGTTGGGCATCCCTTAGTGCTTGTGACTGCTCTGTTTCACTATAAATATAGGGTGCAATTTGAACAAAATAAAACGGAAATTCATAGCCCCAACGTTCACGCCAATCCTCAATCATTCCGGTAAATAATTCTTGATATTCTTGATGATTTCCAACATTAGATTCCCCTTGATACCAAAGCACTCCTTTAATTCCAAAAGGTAAAATAGGGTGTATCATTTTTCGGAATAAAATGCTGTAATTATTGGGATTATTTAGAATTTCTCCTTGTTTTAGATTTGCTTTTAATTCGGTGTTTTTAGCAATTAATTCTGAATAACTTAACTTATGAAGTTGAAAGGTCGGATATAAATAAAAAGCATGGTGTTTTTGACGCCATACACCCTGATCTAAGCGTTTTTTTTGTAATTTACTTTCTAAAGTGATACTTCCTCTAAATCCTCCCTCACCCCCTGTATCAATTACTCTGACGGCTAAAATATTTCCTTTTTCTTTTAAAATTCCAGGAGGGATTTCATACTTTTTATTGGAACAACAGGCTAATGTACTTCCAATAAGAACTCCATTTACATAAGTGTAATCAATATCGTCTATTCCTTTATTAAAATTAAGGGTATGGTTTTCTTGAGGATCCGTTACATCAAATGTCTTTCGGTACCAAACCACCCCGTTTTCTGCTAGACTACCCTTTTCGTAAAATTGCTCAAAAGTGATAGGGGAATCAATGTTCTCGCCTGTTTGCAGTTCCACTTCAAAAGTATCCCAATTGGAATCATCAAAGTTGGATTCAGAAAAATCTCCATCGTCAAGCTCAAGCGCTGACCAAATTTTTTCAAGCTCATCTCCTTCAGGATAGGGATAGTTTTTTTCATTTAGATAGGTTGCATTAAAGGTGGGCACGGTAAGATTTTCATTTTTGATCTTTTCAGTTAAGGCATCAAATCCCCCCGCATCTAAAATTTTCTTTAATTTCTTCTTAGTAGGTTTTAAAGTCGCTAATTTTTTTGCACTTGTCCATGCTTCAACTCGAGTACCCCCCCATGCGGAGTTTACTATGCCAATGGGAATATTTAGTTTTTGATTTAATTCTCTTGCAAAAAAATAAGCTACGGCACTAAATTGTTTTACATTTTCTGGGGTTGTCACTTTCCATGAGGCAGATTGAATGGTAGATCCCCCTAAATTTCTGGGTACTGAAAACATACGAACATTGGGATAATTGGCCGTAGCAATCTCAGCCGCTTGATTATCAATTGGATCTTGAATTTTCCATTCCATATTAGATTGTCCTGAGGTGAGCCAAACTTCACCAATCATAATATCTTGCAAAAGAATTTCATATTTTTCTGATCGAATATTAACTTCATAAGGACCTCCGTAGGCCGGGGTTTGGAGTAAGGTTTTCCATGCTCCTTCAGCGTTTACTTCAACCCTAGCGCTTGCCCCCCAGCTCGCCTCAATAGCGAGACTAGACCCTGGAGTTCCATTTCCCCATATGGGAACTTCCATTTGCTGTTGAAGAACCATATGATCCGAAAAAATAGGTGCGATAGTGACGGAGCTAGTCTCAAACTGACAACCAGCGTACAAAAGAACGAGCCAAATAAAACTTAGTTTTTTTATTAAAGAGGGTTTCATAAGTGAAATCGAATTTAACCCTTAAATTACAATAATAATTTAAATGATTTTTAAGGCAAGCGTTAAAGTTTATTTGCCATCAAATATTCAGCAATTTGAATTGTATTAGTAGCTGCTCCTTTACGAAGATTATCGGCTACGATCCACATATTGATTGCGTTGTGGTGTGAGGTATCTCGTCGGATACGTCCGACAAAGACCTCATCTTTTCCTTCTGCATAAATGGGCATGGGATAGGTATTTGTTTTGGGATTGTCTTGTACAATAACCCCTGGAGATTCATCTAAAAGGCCACGTATATCCTCAATCTCAAAGGATTTTTCAAATTCAATGTTGACACATTCACTATGACCGCCTACAACGGGAATGCGAATGGCTGTAGCTGTAATTCCAAGACTATCGTCCCCTAAGATTTTATGGGTTTCGTGAACCAATTTCATTTCCTCTTTGGTATAGTCATTTTCCAAAAAGACATCACAATGAGGGAGTGCATTTTTATGAATGGGATGGGGATATGCCATGTCTGCTGGTTTCCCTTCTGCTTCATCCTTTAGTTGCGCTACCGCTTTTACTCCTGTTCCTGTAATGGATTGGTAGGTAGATATAATTAAGCGTTTGATGCTGTAAGCTTTGTGTAGTGGTGCTAAAGCAAGAACCATTTGAATGGTTGAACAATTTGGATTTGCAATGATTTTATCTTCAGCAGTCAATTGATCACCATTAATTTCAGGAACAATTAATTTTTTGGAGGGATCCATTCTCCAGGCAGAAGAATTATCAATTACTGTTGTTCCAACGGCTGCAAATTTTGGAGCCCATTCGAGTGAGGTTTCTCCCCCAGCAGAAAACAAAGCAATATCAGGTTTTGCCGCCACGGCGGTTTCCAGACCAATTATGCTATAGCTTTTACCTTCAAATTCCATTTCCTTTCCCACCGAACGTTCCGAGGCAACCAGCAATAATTCCGTAATGGGAAGTTTGCGTTCCGCTAAGACTTCTAACATGACATGGCCCACCATTCCAGTGGCTCCAACAACCGCTACTTTCATTTTTTTAATTTTTGCCAAAAATAGAATTAAAAACCAGAGTTACCATGCTTTACAACAGATTTAAGAAAAAATAACAATTTGTTTTATTTATAACAAAACAAAGTCTTTTACGCTCTCACGACCCTTTTGATCCTCGTACCCAAACCCGTTAGAAGTTCATAACTGATGGAATTCCCTTGTTTTGCAAAAGTAGAAGCATTCTGTGATTGATTAAAAAATACTACCTGATCTCCTTCTTTACAACTAATGGAACCAACGTCTACCATGAGTAAATCCATACAAACATTTCCAACAATAGGTGCTTTTTGTCCATTAATAATCACATATCCATGATGTTGTCCAAAGTGCCTACCAATACCATCTGCATGCCCTAAGGGGAGGGTTGCAATTTGGGTGTCTTGTGGGGCGTTCCAACCGTGATCATAGCCTACAAAATCACCTTTTTTAACGGAGTGTATTTGTGTGATAGTGCTTTCCAAAACACCAACAGGTTTGAGCAGTTTATCCCATTCGGGATGATTGGCAAAACCATGCAAAGCAATACCACAACGAACCATATCGTATTGGCATTCAGGATAATTGAAAACACCTGAGCTATTTAGTAAATGAAATTTGGGGCTTGGTGAAGACGCAGCGCTATGTTTTGTTTTTATGGTTTCAAAAAGCGCAACTTGTTTGTCACAAAGAAGAGAAGGTCGCTTAGCTTCTGAAGCTGCCAAATGTGAATAGACACTTTCCAATTGGAAACAGTTGTTTTCCATTTGGTGGATTACCCAATCACTTTGGTTAGGATGAAAACCTAATCGATTTAGACCTGTATTGTATTTAATGTGAATTGGATACTGAGTAATTTTTTTCTGAAGGAGTATTTTTTTAAAGCCTTCCAAAATAGTTTGACTGTATAAACAGGGTTCAAGACAAGAATCGATGAGCGCTTCTAAAGAATTCTCTAAAGGATAAAATACCATGATGGGTATTGTAATCCCTTGATTTCTTAGTTCTTTCCCTTCTTCGGTATAGGCAACAGCTAAATAATCCACTCCGAGGTCAACCAGACGTTTTGCAAAAAGGACAGATGAACTTCCATAGCCTTCCGCTTTTACTACGCCAACCAATAGGGTATTTGAATTTATCTTTTCACGAATACAGTTGTAATTGTGATCCAAATGCGAAAGGTGAAGTGTGAGTGTGTTCAAGCGGTTAAATTAGATTCCTATTCTTTGTCCTTTGTTTTCTGTTTGTTTGCTTTATAAAATGCAGCCCGCGAAAGCGGTTCGTAGCTTTCTTTTTCTCCCAAGAGTACGATGGAATCATTTTCACTGGTTCGGAAACTGTGATTTGCTAAGCCTCCTGTGCGGGTACAAATGGCATGAACTTTAGTTACATATTCTGCAGTAGCCATCAATGCGGGCATGGGACCAAAAGGGTTCCCTTGAAAATCCATATCTAAACCTGCTACAATAACGCGCACTCCGGCATTCGCTAAATCATTACAAACCTTAACAATTTCATCATCAAAAAATTGGGCTTCATCGATTCCAACGACGTCACAACCATCAGCTAAAATGGGAATATTGGCTGCGGCAGGAACAGGGGTTGAAGGGATTTGGTTTTGATCATGTGAAGTGACCAATTCATCATCATAACGCAAGTCAATAGCGGGTTTAAAAATCTCAATTTTTTGTTTGGCAAATTGTGCCCGTTTGAGCCGCCGAATGAGTTCTTCAGTTTTTCCAGAAAACATGGAACCACAGATGACCTCAATCCATCCAAATTGTTCGTTTGACTTTACGGTATTTTCTAAAAACATTTTGTAATTTTCAACTTGAAAATAGATTTTTTATGAACCCTATTTAAGCAAAGGTATTAAAATCTCTCGGGTTGATACAGGAAAAATCATGACAGAACAAATAAAAAGTGCTTTAGCGAAATGGGCAGAGAAAGTCCTCAAAAACCAAAGTAATTGGGACGCAGATCAAACTCATGCTGCCATCCATAGGCTTTATGAAATTTCAGTTTATTACAAGCTGCTCCAGGAAGAAGAAATGCAAAACGCTAAGAAATGGAGTCGTCATCAAAATGAACTCAGGGGGGTATTGGATTCACTGAGTACCTCAGAAAGAAAGGAAGAACATGTACTGCAAGAAGAAGAGTTAGAAGTTCCTCCTGTGATGGATGCCATAAAAAATTTAGTTACTGAAATGCCCGAAACTGAAACCTATGACAATCTCTTTGAAAATGTATCAGAGACTCCCACCTTTGTTGCTAAAGAAGACATTTCTTCAGGATTAGATTTGGCGCCTGTTGAGGAAGAGAAAAAAAACATCAATGATCTTTTCGCTAAAACGGTAAGTATCGACTTAAATGACCGTATTTCCTTTATCAAACATTTATTTGAGGAAGATGTTCATGCGTATGAACGAGTACTTTCTCAGATTGTTACTTTTGAACGCTGGGAGGAGGTAGAAGCATTTTTAAAGGAAATGGTAAAACCCGAATATCAAAACTGGAACGATAAAGAGCAAATCGAAGAACGTTTTATTTCAATTTTACAGAAAAATTTTAGTGTTTAAAATATTTTTTTTAAACCAATAACGCTCAAAACAAAAACAAGTGATCTATTTGATCCCCACGCCCATCGGTAATTTAGAGGACATCACCCTTCGGGCAATTCGTTTGCTTAACGAAGTGGATTTGATTCTGGCAGAAGATACCAGAGTCAGTTCAAAGCTTTTAAAGCATTTTGAAATTGATACGCCTTATCAGAGTTTCCATATGCATAATGAGCATAAAAAAGTACAAAGTGTTTTAAATCAACTGAAAGGGGGGAAAAGGATAGCACTAATTTCAGATGCAGGGACTCCCGGAATTTCAGATCCAGGCTTTTTAATGGTTCGGGAAGCATTAAAAGAAGGTGTTGAAGTACAATGTTTACCTGGTCCTACAGCACTAATTCCAGCCTTAGTTCAAAGCGGAATTCCTTGTGATCGATTTATTTTTGAAGGCTTTTTACCTCCAAAAAAAGGAAGACAAACTCGCCTTGAGCAAATGGCTCAGGAAGAAAGGACTCTAGTGTTTTATGAGCCTCCACATAAACTACTTAAAACTTTAGATCAGTTGAGGATTCATTTTGGAGCTGATCGTTCACTTGCTGTGGTTCGTGAAATTTCAAAACTTTATGAGAGCACTTTTCGCGGAACCATAGAAGAAGGGCTTCAGTTTTTCCAATCCCACCCTCCAAAAGGGGAATTTGTCATTGTGGTAGCAGGCAAAAAAAATCCGTAGCTATGGAATGGAATGCCCTTCCTTTAGCCTCAGAAAACGCTGTTGAACATTTGTCCAAAGTGTTGGGAATTCCTCCTGTAGTTGCTCAATTATTGGCGCAACGAGGAGTTACCAACTATGAAGAAGCCAAGACTTTTTTTAGACCCGATTGGGCACAGCTTCAAGATCCGTTTTTAATGAAAGATATGGTTCAAGCCATCCATCGAATTGAGAATGCTATAGAACAGCAAGAAAAGGTAATGATTTATGGGGATTATGATGTAGACGGAACAACTTCTGTAGCTTTAGTTTATTCTTATTTAAAGGATAAAATTGAGAATCTAACACCCTATATCCCCGATCGATATAAAGAAGGCTATGGCATTTCTATTGCAGGAATTGACAAGGCCAAAGCGGAGGGGATTGGTCTTATTATTGCTTTAGATTGTGGAATAAAAGCAAATAAACAAGTAGCCTATGCCCATAAATTGGGAATAGATTTTGTGATTTGTGATCACCATTTACCCAGTGAAATTTTACCTGAAGCTGTTGCCGTGTTAGATCCCAAACGGATCGATTGTCCTTATCCTTTTAAAGAGTTGTGTGGTTGTGGTATTGGCTTCAAATTAATTCAAGCACTCCAACAGCGCTTGGAACTTCCCGAAAAAGATTTATTTCCCTATTTAGATTTGGTGGCTACTGCTATTGCTGCAGATATTGTTCCCATAGTTGGTGAAAACAGAATCCTTAGTTTTTTGGGAATTGAGCAGCTGAATAAAAATCCACGTATTGGATTTCAGTTTTTTTTAAAAAGCTTAAAAAAACCCCTACGTGTTTCTGATTTAGTTTTTGTTATTGCACCGCGAATTAATGCTGCAGGAAGAATGGATCATGGACTTAATGCAGTGCATTTACTTGCTGCAACAGATCCAGCAGTAGCGCTTCCCGTTGCACGTTCAATTGAGTTTTACAATTCTGAAAGAAGAGCAACCGATGAACGGATTACTCAAGAAGCCTTGCAACAAATTATTTTAAACGAACAAAAAGAGAGCTATTCTACTGTGGTGTATCATCCTTCCTGGCATAAAGGTGTCATTGGTATTGTAGCCTCCCGATTGATTGAAACCTATTATCGTCCCACAATTGTATTAACCGAATCGGAAGGCGTATTGTCAGGTTCTGTTCGTTCTGTACGAGGTTTTGATGTCTACAAGGCCCTGGAGTACTGTCAGGATTATATGATCCAATTTGGGGGACATAAGTACGCTGCGGGTTTAACCCTAAAAACAGAGCAATTAGACGGCCTCAAAGCTGCATTTGAATCCTATGTAAGCGCACATATTTTACCTGAACAACGAGCCCCAAGTTTGACGTATGATATGGTTTTGAGTTTTAAAGAAATAAATCACAAACTCTTAAGAATTTTAAACCAAATGGGGCCTTTTGGACCCAAAAATATGCGTCCTGTCTTTGTTACACATCAATGCAGAGATACAGGAGGAACCCGACTAGTTGGAAAAACACAGGAGCACCTAAAGCTTGAAATTACGGATCCTTCTGGAACCAAGATTCAAGGGATTGCATTTGGAATGGGATCCCATTTAATAGCCATAAAAAATCAAGCTCTTTTTTCTGTTTTATACACCCTTGAAGAAAACGAGTTTAATGGAATACTGAGCCTACAACTTAAAGTGAAGGACCTCAAATTTGAGAAATAATCCCTTTATTTAATCACGAATATGTTTTAATAGTGCTTGGGTTGACTTGTCATGCAGGTGATTTGCATTGTCTTTGATGTCTTCTAAAACTACATTGGCTAATTGTTTCCCCAATTCAACACCCCATTGATCATAACTATAAATATTCCATAAAATTCCTTGAACAAAAATTTTATGTTCGTAAAGGGCAATCAAAGCACCCAAGGAGTTTGGCGTTAAAGAATCGATTAGTAGCGTATTAGTGGGTTTGTTTCCTTCAAATACTTTAAAAGGAGCAATTTTAATTTGTTCTTCAGGTGACATTCCACTCGCATTCAGTTCAACTTTGACTTGACCGATTGTCTTTCCATTCATTAAGGCTTCGGTTTGCGCGATGAAGTTGGCCAATAATTTTTCCTGGTGGTCTTTATTTCCATGAAGAGCTTTTTTGAAGCCGATAAAATCAGCTGGAATTAACTTGGTCCCTTGGTGAATTAGCTGAAAGAAGGCATGTTGCGCATTGGTTCCAGAAGCACCCCAGATCAATGTTCCTGTTTGATAATTTACTTTTTTTCCGTCACGCCCTACACTTTTTCCATTACTTTCCATGATTCCTTGTTGTAAATAGGCAGGAAGGTTTCTAAGGTATTGTGTGTAAGGAATAATCGCTTCACTTTCTGCATTCCAAAAGTTGTTATACCAGACACTGATTAAGGCAAGAACTACGGGAATGTTTTTATCAAAAGGAGTTTCTTGAAAATGGGCATCCATTTTGCCCGCCCCTTCTAAAAGTCCAGTAAAGTGTTTCGGTCCTACGGCCAAACAAATACTTAAACCCACTGTACTCCACAAGGAGAATCGACCCCCTACCCAGTCATTCATCGGGAAGGTGTTTTCAGCAGGAATTCCAAAAGCAGCAGTTTTTTCGGTATTGGTGGAAACGGCTACAAAATGTTGAGCAACAGCTTGTTCAGGTGCTTGATTTAAAAACCAAGCTCGGATGCTGTTCGCATTACTCAAGGTTTCTTGAGTTGTAAACGTTTTTGATACAATGACAAAAAGGGTGGTTTCTGGATTGAGGTCTTTGATCACTTCTTGGTGGTGATCTCCCTCTACATTAGAAACAAAGCGAACATCTAAATGATTTTTATAATATTCTAGCGCTTCAACAACCATGGCAGGGCCTAAATCTGAACCTCCAATTCCAATATTGACGATATGGGTAATGGCTTTTCCAGTATATCCCTTCCATGCTCCTGAAATTACGTTATCACAGAAAGCGTACATTTTTTGTTGGGTTTCTGCAAGCTCAGGAAGAACATTTTCTCCTTCAAAGAGTACGGGATCTTTTTTTAAGGTTCTCAATGCAGTATGTAAAACGGCCCTATCTTCTGTTACATTAATCTTATTTCCTGAAAATTGAGCTGCAATAGCCTCTTTTAAATCGGATTCCTTTGCTAGTTTAAGTAATAAATCAAACCCTTTTTTGTCTAATCTATTTTTTGAAAAATCTACATAAAACTCCTCCCATTCTAAAACTGTATAATCTAAACGGTTGGGTTCTTCTTTGAAGTGCCCTTTGAGGGTGGTGTGTTTTGTGTTTTGGAAATGTTGATTGAGGGATTCCCAAGCGTTTAATGCTGTTGGATTTGAATTAGGAAGGATCTTGTGCATTGTTATGGTTATTGTTGTTTTCTACAAATTCATCTGATGCTGAAGGTTCAAATGAAATACAATCTAGTTTGGTTTTATAAGGAACAATATATTCGGCAAATTTAGATTTTAACTCGGAAGAAATAGGTTTCGCATCGGGAAGTTTTTGCTTGAATGGATCTACTTGCTTGCCATTTTTCCAAAAGCGATAACAAACGTGAGGCCCAGAGGTGTTTCCAGTCATTCCTACCCATCCAATAACATCTCCTTGTTCTACAAATTGCCCGACCTTTACTTTTCTTTTTTTCATGTGGAGGTATTGGGTGGAATAAGTACCATTATGTTTTAAGGTAACGTAGTTTCCATTGCCTCGGGTGTAACTGGATTTAACAACAGTTCCATTGGCTGTTGCTAATATGGGTGTTCCAACCGAAGCGGCAAAGTCAGTTCCTTTATGGGGACGAATACGATTTCCGTAATAGGCAATTCTTCTCCTTAAATTATAGCGAGAGGATACGCGGTTAAATTTTAAAGGGCCTTGCAAAAAAGCGCGACGTAAACTGTTGGCTTCATTGTCAAAATAATCTACAATTCCTTTTTCAGGATCGCTAATAAATTCAAAGGCATAAAGGGGTTTTCCATTGTGTTCAAAATAGGCAGCTTTAATTCGTTCAATCCCTACAGAAATTGAATCATCCACAAACTTTTCGGTATAAATAACTTTGAAACGATCTCCTTTTTGTAATCTAAAAAAATCGACTGTCCATGCATAAACATCCGAAAGATAATAGGTCAAACTTTCATTGATTCCACTGTTTTGCATGGTTTCATAAAGCGAACTTTCAATAACACCTGAAGCTTCCAATTCCACCAAACGAGTGGGTTTTACAACTTCTTGACCATACAAACTGTCTCGTAAATGAATTACAGAATAACCCGAAACACCCGGGTGATAGACAAAATATTCGGGTGTGGGAATACTGTCTTTGCTGTAAAAAAGACTATACGGTTTTCCTAAAGTTAGTTTACGAACACTAACGCTCCCTTTGATGGCTTCAAGAATAGTATAGACTTGAGGGTAATCGATTCCGTTTTCTTCCAGGATCTTACCGAAAGTATCACCTCTTTTGATTTTATTTTTACGTAATTCATAATCGTTGAGGTCAATTCCAAAATGGAGATTGGGTTGAATTTCAACCTCAGCAACTTCTGTTTCACTCGTTGTAGCTTTACCACTATTATTACAAGAGAGAAGTGTCAGAAAAAAGAGAAGTGTCAGTACTCGATACATAGAGTTATTTTTTGCAAAGGTCTAAACTTAAAGTGAATAATAAAAAAAGCAATGGAAAAGTTATCCTCTTTTTCTATTCAGGCTAGTTGACATTAATTTTAAAAGGGTACTTTAAATTTTTGAAATTTTCAATATCTGCTTTGATTGATCCCACCAGAATGTCAGCTTGCAGACGAATCGGAAGTTTATTTTCATCATCAGAAACCCATAGGGTAACACTTTCTTGCTCTTTGAACACTCTACCCGATTGAACTATAGGACGGAATTTCAGACAGTTTACAGCTCCAAACTTGCTGTTGATTACTTCTTTCCCTAAATATTTTAGTTTGAATACATAGTTTTCCTGATCAAAAAACATGTTGATATCAAAGCTTTCATTGACCTTAATTTTTTCTTTAGGATAAAAGTTGCGTAAATAGTAAAAACAGGAAATCAAATCCTGAACATTGGGTTCAATTTCAAACGTTTCTATTGCTTTTTTCTTTTTGTTGTTGACTTTAGCTTTTTTGAGATCATGGTTAAAATCAATTTCTACATTTTTGGTGTATCCGCCTTCATTGATGTCTCGGATAAATTTATAAGGTAGAATCGTTGTTTGGTCAAAATAGCTTTCGTAATAATCCTCTACTTTAAAAAACCAACTTGCAATTCCGGTGGTTTCTCCATACGCTTTGGCATGAAAGACAGGCCTCCCATTCAGCGTATCTTGTTCCAGCGAAAGTGTAGCATAACTGGCATTTAAAAAACCATAATGGATTCGTAATTGAAACCATTCTCCCTCTTGAAAAGGAGCAGAGGGCTCAATGCTATCGGATGGAATAGGTTGGGAATAGCTTACAAAAGTTCCTAAAAAAAGTATAAAGAAGAAGTTCTTAATCATACCTCAAAGATAACGAATCCGTGGGTTTGATAAGTTAGGCTCACGTTTATAAAATGTTAAATATCTTATTGGGAATGTAATCCGTCATAGATTTTGGATCCTTTTTGTTTCCCAAAGACATTTTCTAGAGCTTCTTTTGAGGCTTCTTTGATTCGTTTTAAGGATTTAAAATGACTTAATAATTTATCTCGGGTTGCAGGACCAATTCCTTTGATTTGATCCAATTCAGAATTCAAACTTCCTTTGCTTCGTTTTTGTCTGTGAAAAGTTATTCCAAAACGGTGTGCTTCGTCTCGAGCACGCTGTAATATTTTAAGACTTTCTGATCTTTTATCGAGATACATTGGAATAGAATCTCCTGGGAAGTAAATTTCCTCCAAGCGTTTGGCAATTCCTACAATAGAAATCTTACCTCGAAGGCCTAATAAATCTAAACTTTTTACTGCGGAGGAAAGTTGTCCTTTTCCTCCATCAATGACGATGAGTTGGGGGAGTGAAGCTTCTTCTTCCAACAAACGTTTGTAGCGCCTGTATACAACCTCCTCCATAGAGGCAAAATCGTCTGGCCCTTCTACTGTTTTTATGTTGTAATGCCGATATTCTTTTTTATGTGGTTTTCCGTTTTTGAAAACGACACAAGCTGCTACTGGATTAGAGCCTTGGATATTAGAGTTATCAAAACATTCAATATGATAGGGCTCCTTTGGCAACCTCAAATCGATTTTCATTTGACTCATTATCCGTGAGGTATGTCGTTCTGGATCTACAATTTTCATCTGTTTAAAGCGATCCATTCTAAAGAATTTGGCATTGCGTAGCGATAGATCTACAAGCTTTCGTTTATCTCCCTGAAGGGGTACACTTACTTTTAAATTTTCACCCAGGGCAACCAGTTCAGACAAATAAATTTCTTTGGCGGAACTAGCAAATAATTGTCTTATTTCAATGATTCCCAATTGTAATAAGGTAGCATCTGATTCGTCCAACTTCTTTTTTATTTCCAGGGTGTGGGATCGCACAATTGCTCCATGGGACACCTGAATAAAATTGATGTAGCCATAGCTTTCGTCTGAGATGATACTAAAGACATCTACATTATTTATTTTGGAATTTACAATAGTAGATTTGGCTTGATAATTTGTCAGCGATTCGATTTTTTCTTTGACGGTTTGGGCTTTTTCAAATTCCATAGCTGCAGCATAAGCATCCATTTGGTTTTTAAACCCTTGTATGGATTCTTTAAAGTTTCCTTTGATGATTTCTCGGATGTCTTTGATATTGTTTTCATAGACTTGAGCTTCAATTTGTTTGGTGCAGGGCGCTAAGCAATTACCCATGTGGTACTCTAAGCAAACTTTATATTTACCAGCATCTATTTTTTCGTCACTTAAATCAAACTTACAGCTTCTCAGTGGGTACAAAGTACGCACCAATCCCAAAAGCGTCATTACTGTTTTCATATTGGTATAAGGGCCAAAATATTCCGAGCCGTCTTTGATGACGCGACGCGTATAGAAAATTCGTGGAAAAGGTTCTTTTTTGATACAAATCCAGGGATAGGTTTTGTCGTCTTTAAGTAAAATATTGTATCGAGGCTGGTACTTTTTTATGAGGTTGTTTTCCAAAAGAAGGGCGTCCATTTCAGTTTCAACAACAATATGTTCTATCCGAACGATATTTTTTACCAGTACGGTGGTTTTTTTATTTTCATGGACCTTGTTGAAATAAGAGCTAACCCTTTTTTTTAGATTTTTGGCCTTACCCACATAGATTACACGGTCTGATTTATCAAAATATTGATACACCCCTGCAACCTGCGGAAGGCTTTTTAATTGAATTTCAATGAGATCAGATTTCACAGAACGAAAATATCGATTCTTTTTGTCTAAAGAAACTTTAATTATTGCTAATTGAAATTTTTGAATAAAGAAGTGTAAATTAGTGCAAACCCAAATTTAAACCAAA
>JAURBX010000054.1 GCA_030828745.1 Flavobacteriaceae bacterium
CAGCAACCAAAACTTGATTTACTTTTTTTCCTTCAGGTGGGGTTTGTGGGGTAATCAATTGCATCCCAATAATGGAGTCTGCGATTGTCTCGAGCTCTTGAAGGTTTTTAGCCAACTTCACTCCTCCACCTTTTCCTCGCCCTCCGGCATGGATTTGAGCTTTCACGATGTGCCAATCGGTACCTGTTGTTTCTGTGAGTTGTTTTCCCGCTGCAACCGCTTCAGCGGCTGTTTTTGCAACAATTCCACGTTGTATCGTTACGCCAAATCCAGCTAAAACCTCTTTTCCTTGATATTCATGTAAATTCATAAGTCATTTCTAAAATCTGCTGCAAAAATAAAGAAACACAAGCGGAAAATGAACCCACCAAGGAAAAACTTTTTGTTACATATATAACAATCTGTTGCGATTTTATATCGTTTGTTCGTTTTCATTGTGTAAATCAAATTCCTTAGTACTTTCGTAATCTATTGAATTAATTAGATGAAAGAATCGACTTTACTTTCCATTGCAAAACAAGAAGGCCATCCGATTTATGTTTATGATGCCCATAAAATTGAACAACAATTCACAAGACTTCAAAACGCATTTAAAGGGGTAGAAAAACTTCGAATTAATTATGCCTGTAAAGCCCTCTCCAACCTTTCGGTTTTGGGATTAATGAGAAAAATGGGTTCAGGCTTGGATACAGTATCCATTCAAGAAGTTCAGTTGGGAATCAAAGCAGGCTTTGAACCTAAAGACATTATTTATACTCCTAATGGTGTTTCCCTTGAAGAAATAGAGCAAGCAGCTCAAATGGGGGTTCAGATCAACATCGATAGCCTTTCTATTCTAGAACAGTTTGGAACCAAGCATCCCAATATTCCTGTTTGTATTCGAATCAACCCCCACGTCATGGCAGGGGGAAATAGCAATATTTCTGTGGGACATATCGATTCAAAATTTGGAATTTCTATTCATCAAATTCCCCACGTATTACGCATCGTGGAAAATACGAAAATGCACATCAACGGGGTTCACATGCACACGGGTAGCGACATTTTAGACATTGAGGTGTTTTTATATGCTGCCGAAATTCTATTTGATACCGCATTACAATTTAAAGATCTAGAATTTCTAGATTTTGGCAGTGGATTTAAAGTACCCTATCGTGAAGGCGACATTGAAACCAATATTGAAGAACTCGGTGAAAAACTCACCGAACGCTTTCGTCGATTTTGCAAGACTTATGGAAGTAAGCTAGAACTTGTCTTTGAACCAGGCAAATTTTTAGTGAGTCAAGCAGGGTACTTTTTAGTCCAAGTAAATGCAATAAAACAAACCACCTCTACTGTTTTTGCACAAATAGATTCTGGGTTTAATCATCTGATTCGTCCTATGCTCTATGGATCACACCACGAAATAAAAAATATTTCCAAGCCCGAGGGTAAAGAACGTTTTTACACCGTAGTTGGATATATTTGCGAAACCGACACCTTTGGGAGTAATCGTAAAATTGCTGAAATTGCTGAAGGAGACTTTCTCGCTTTTCATAACGCAGGAGCCTATTGTTTCTCCATGGCAAGTAATTACAATTCAAGATTCCGCCCTGCTGAAATCCTATGGTATGATGGCGAAGCCAATGTCATTCGTAAAAGAGAAACTTTTGAGGATTTGGTGAGCAATCAAGTTCTTATTGAGTTTAAAGAAAAACAAGAAGTTTAGCCAATCCCTGCGTTAGAGTGAAACTTAAAATCACCCCGATTACGTATCAATTGATCTAATCAAACAACTTTTTGAAATTCTAGTTCTCTACTTTTTTTGGTCTTTCATTTAGACAATTACTTTCTTCATTATGCATTTAAAGCATAGGAATTGACTTTCAAATACCCTAACTTTAGAAAACAAAATAGTTTTCCATGATACAATCCTACAAAAAACCCCTTCAGCTTGAAGAGCAGTATGATGCCATAATTATCGGAACAGGCATGGGAAGCTTAACTACTGCAGCCTTTTTGGCTAAAGAAGGAAAAAAAGTATTGTTGCTAGAACGTCATTATACTGCGGGTGGTTTTACTCATGTGTTCAAAAGAAAAGGATACGAATGGGATGTTGGTATTCATTACATTGGGGAAGTTCAAAAAGAAAACAGTCCCTTGCGAAAAATGTTTGATTATATCACCAACAAAAACCTCCATTGGGCAGACATGGGGGAGGTTTATGATCAAGTTATTATAGGAGATAAACGCTATGATTTTGTAAAAGGAGTCAATCCTTTTAAAGATAAGATGACCTCTTACTTTCCAGAAGAGCGTTCGACAATTGACGCCTATGTCGATTTGGTATTCAAGGCCAATAAAGCGATGGGAAAGTTTTATATCAACAAAGCACTCCCTAAAATAGTGGGCAGTCTCCTCGGCAACTTACTGCAAAAACCCTATCGAAAGTTTTCAGAAAAAACAACCTACGAAGTGCTTCGCACCCTAACGGATAATGAAGAACTCATTAAAGTACTCTGTGGACAATACGGTGACTATGGTTTACCTCCTAAACAAAGTAGTTTTGCTATGCATGCCTCTGTTGTAAAGCATTATTTTGGAGGCGGGAGTTTTCCAATCGGAGGATCTTCACAGATTATAAAAACGATTGATCCTGTCATTGAGGCTGCAAAAGGAACGATATTGATCAATGCAGAAGTAGCAGAAATTATCCTAAAAAAACGACGCGCTATTGGAGTTAAAATGTGCGATGGGAAATCATTTTATGCCCCGCTAATTATAAGTGGAGCTGGCCTAATGAATACTTACAAAAAGATGATCCCCAAAGAGCACAAAATCTATAAAGAATTTTCGAAGCAACTGACTAAAGTTAAACCCTCTGTGGCTCATGGCTGTCTGTATATCGGTCTGAATGGAAGTCCAGAAGAGTTACAATTACCCAAAAAAAATCTGTGGATTTATCCTGAGGACTTAGATCACGACAGTTGTGTGGATCGCTTTTTAAAAGACCATGAACAAGCCTTTCCTGTGGTCTATGTTTCATTCCCTGCTGCAAAAGATCCGAGTTGGTCTGAACGTTATCCCAATAAAAGCACTATCGATATCATTACCTTATTACCCTATGAAAGCTTTAAACAATGGGATGAAACACGCTGGATGAAAAGAGGAGAAACCTATGAAGCTTACAAAGAACGTTTTGCACAACGCCTCTTGAATCATCTCTTTGAACATTTACCTCAACTAAAAGATAAAGTTGATTGTTATGAGTTATCTACCCCATTGACAACAAAACATTTCGTCAATTATGAACAGGGAGAACTCTATGGTTTGGAACATACTCCAGAACGCTACAAACAAAAATTCCTGAACCCAAGAACACCCATCAAAGGCTTGTACTTAACCGGCCAAGACATTGTAACTGCAGGCATAGGAGGTGCATTGTTTTCAGGCTTTATTACGACCACAGCCATAACAGGTAAAAATTTGTGGAAAAAAATATACGCTTAAAGGGTCAAAAAATATCTAATTAATTTTTGAAAGAGAATCCAAAGTCAAATTATAGGTTTCAACAAATTCTTCAACAACCGCCGCTGCTGGAATGATACTTTCTATTTGTGCAGCCACTTGACCAATTTCCAATTCTCCCTCCACAAGATCGCCTTCAAACATGCCTTTTTTAGCGCGACCTCTTCCTAGAGCTTCGCGAAGCTGCTCAACACTTGCTCCGGACTCATACAAGGCATTGATTTTTTGATAAAAAGCGTTTTTTATCATGCGTACAGGGGTTATTTCTTTTAACGTAAGGATTGTTGCCCCTTGATCCGCTTTTACCACCTCTTCTTTAAAATTTGCATGGGATGATGCTTCCTGCGTTGCAACAAATCGAGAACCCACCTGGACACCCTCAGCACCTAGCACCATTACAGCCAGCATCGCTGCCCCTGAACCAATTCCCCCTGCAGCGATTAAGGGAATGTCAATGGCTTTCTTTACCAAAGGGATCAAAGTTAGTGTTGTGGTCTCCTCTCTCCCATTATGCCCCCCCGCTTCAAAACCTTCCGCCACTATAGCGTCTACTCCACAATCTTGGGCTTTTAAGGCAAACTTTACCGAGCTTACCACATGCACTACAGTACATCCATGAGATTTCAAATAGTCTGTCCAAAGTTTTGGATTACCTGCTGCGGTAAATACAATGGGCACTTTTTCTTCCACAATCACTTCCATCAACTGGTCAATATCCGGATACAACAAGGGAACATTTACCCCAAAGGGCTTTTGAGTGGCTTTTTTACACTTCTGAATATGCTTTCTCAAAACGTCAGGATACATCGACCCCGCCCCAATCAAACCCAAACCGCCTGCATTGGAAACAGCCGAGGCCAAACGCCACCCACTCGCCCAAACCATACCCGCTTGAATGATAGGATACTCTATACCAAAAAGTCGACTGACTCGATTTTTACTCACAAAAACTGGTCAACCTTCATATAGGCATCAATCACCGCCTGCTCTCCTTCTTTATCAGAACGACTGTTTCCATGCTCCATTCCTAAAATTCCATCAAAACCTCTGCTGTGAATGTATTTAAAGACATTCGTATAATTAATTTCACCTGTAGTCGGTTCGTTTCTTCCAGGATTGTCACCAATCTGAAAGTAGCCAATCTCATCCCAACATTGCTCAATATTTGGAATCAGGTTGCCTTCCTGAATCTGTTGATGGTAAATATCAAATAAAATTTTACACGAGGGAGAATCTACCGCCTTACAAATTTCATAAGCCTGTGGACTCTCTGATAAAAATAAACCTGGGTGATTTCTAAAGTTTAACGGCTCTAATACCATGACAATTCCATGCGGTTCTAAAAGAGCAGCGGCTTGCTTAAGACTTTCAATTACATGAGCCGTTTGATAGGCCATATTTTGTCGTAAATCAACATGGCCGGGGACCACAGTCATCCACTTGGCATTGACACGTTTAGCTACTGGAATGGCTTTCTTAATGTAGTCTAAAAACTCTTCTCTCAAACTCACATCACCGCTGGCTAAATTGGGTTTTTGCCAGTAAATTTTGTGGGCTACAAAAACACCCATTCGAATTCCCCGTCTTTCCATGGTCCGCCCCATTTTCTCTTGAAGAGCAAGGTCACGTTCTCGCATTCCATTGTCCTCAAAAGCAGTAAAACCCTGATCTGCCATGAAATTTAACTGATCAATAGGATCTGAACCTGCATGGTGTTTAAACATCCCCAAATGAGGGGCATAAGGCAAATTAAAAACGTGTTTTGAACTTACTTGCTTTAAATTTGCAAAAGCTGTAGCACCACTAAAAAGTCCGAGGCCTGTTGCTCCGGCGAGCTGCGTGAAATTTCTTCTATTCATCTTAAATAAATTTTGTTTTTCCTGGAGTAGGAATGGGATACAATCCATTGGCGTCTGGAACTGATGGCGGCGTGCTATCCCATGTTAAGGATTCAGGCATCAAATGTAATTGAGAATTTAAGGCCTCCTCAAAAGTGATTTTTTTACCCGTGTAGGTTGTCATTCTTCCTAATATAGCAGACAAAGTACTTTTTGCCCCATTCTCAGCATCAGCAATCACTCCTCCGTTTCGTATAGAAGCAAATAACTTATCGTGCTCTACTTGATACGGATTGGCATCTTCCCCCCATTTTCTTGGGTATTTGTATTGAGTTGTTCCTTCTAAATCGGTAATTTCTCCTTTTCCAATTGCTAAACTTCCCTTCGTTCCCTGAAAAACTTCATCAACTCGACTCATGGTTCCCGGAATATGACGACATTGACTTGATATTACCGCCCCACTTGGATAGGTAAATTCAACAAAATGATGGTCGTAGATTTCTCCGTGATCAATTCCGTTTCGCACTTGACGACCTCCCATGCCTTGTGCAGATTCTGGGTATTCTCCCACAAACCAGTTTGCTACGTCTATGTTGTGAATGTGTTGCTCTAAGATGTGGTCTCCACACAACCAGTTGAAATAATACCAGTTTCGCATTTGATATTCCAATTCAGATTGCCCTGGCTTACGTTTTTTCACCCAGACTCCTGCATCGTTCCAATAGACTTGGCCACTTCGAATTTTCCCAATCGCTCCTGCGTCAATTTTTTGCTTTAAGTCAATATATTTTGACTGATAATGTCTTTGTAAACCTACTACAACATTCAACTTTTTAGCTTTAGCCACTTTTGCCATCTCTAACACTTTACGAATCCCAACGGGATCGGTAGCGACAGGTTTTTCCATAAACACATGTTTGTCATTGTTTATGGCATACTCAAAATGATAAGGTCTAAACCCTGGAGGGGTGGTTAAAATTACCACATCTGCCATATCAATTGCTTTCTTGTATGCATCAAATCCTACAAAGCGATTTTTCTCTTGAACATTGATTACTTTCTCCCCCTCAAAATGTTCTGAAATTCCTTTGAGACTTCGTTCAATTCGATCGCCAAAAGCATCTGCCATTGCCACCAACTCTACATTTTCATCCGCGGTAAGGGCTTGCACTGCTGCTCCTGATCCTCTACCTCCACAACCAACCAAAGCCAATTTTAACTTTTTTTCTGCATGGACATGAGCCATCCCTTCTAGGGTCATGGGTACGGTTAATAAAGCACTGGTAGCTAAAGCTGTTTTTTGAACAAAGGCTCTTCGAGACTGTCCTTTTTCTTTTTGGTTTTTACTCTTGTAAGTCATAATTCTGATTTGTTATTGTTATTTGATTTAATCGGTTTCGTAACTCCAATATTTTTTTTGATCCTCAATCGAAGGAACTTTTACAGGTCGAACGACCCGAAATCCAACAAAAGGAGCATCTGTATGCCACCATTTGCTTTTGGGTATTTGGGGGTCTCTTTTTTTCCATTTTTTTGATGAAGGTCTTCGTGCCGCAGAGCGCAGTCGTTTAGGGTTGTCCATCCAAGAACCCCCTCTCACTACTTTTGGGTAAATCTTTTCACCCGTCTCTAGAGGAGAATCCACTCCTTTTTTTCGTTTTGAATAGGCTGTTGGGATATATTGATCCAAGGTCCACTCCGCTACATTTCCATGCATGTCATAGAGTCCCCATGCATTGGGCTTTTTCGAACCTACTTTTTGATATTTTTCATTGCTGTTTTCTGCATACCACGCATAGTGGGTTAACTCCGACACTTCCTCCCCAAAGCAATAAGCAGCAGTACTCCCTGCTCTGGCTGCGTATTCCCATTCTGCCTCGGTAGGTAATCGATAAAACTTTCCTGTCATGGCGGATAACCATTCGCAAAATTTTACAGCAGCTAATTGTGTCATACAAATTGCTGGATAGCCATCTACACCCATTCCAAAACTCATCTCTACATACGGAGTGGTCGCTCCAGAAACTGCGTCGACATCAACAGAAACTTCGCTGGTCTCGTCCTTCTTAATTTGGTATTGATCAATCTCTCTGCTCACAAAAAGGTTATACAAATCCCATGTGATTTCAACCTGACTCATCCAAAAAGCATTTAATGCAACTCCATGCTGTGGCCCCTCATCTCCAAAATGACCTACTTCTGTTTTCTTACTTCCCATGACAAAATCACCCCCCTTGACATAAACCATGGGGAGTTCAAATTCTACTCCATAAATTTTCTCATTGTAGGAAGATTGTTGTGCCTTCAAAAAACTCATTCCATGGAAAAGAACAATTAAAGAAAGGTGAAAAAATGCTCTTGAATTTACCATATTAACAAATGTAGCATTTTTAAATGTATTCATAAAATGAGGCAGTTGACAACTTTCCATTTAAATCCTTAAAAGAAATATTCTTTGCTGCAAAATTTATTCGAATCGAGATTCCCCCAAATAAAGAATCATAAAAATGCAGTAAAATTATTTACTAAAATTATCATATTCATAATTTAAAGCCCTTAAAAGCTATTTTGTTGAAAAAAAAGGGATAATTAATGCATATTTTCTATATTTAACAGAATTTAACATTTTAAACCCAAATCTAAAATGAAGTTATCCCCTTATCTTGTTGATGGTAATCGATACTGCTTCTTAGCATTAAGTCTGTTACTCTTTTGTGCACAAGCAAGCGCACAAAAAATCATTTCTGGAATTGTTTCTGATGAATCTGGTCCCCTTCCAGGAGTTAGTATTATTGAAAAAGGCACATCCAATGGAACGGTCACTGACTTTGACGGTGCTTATACTATCAACGTTACTAATGAAGATGCAATTATTGTATTCTCTTATCTTGGTTTTTTATCCCAAGAGCAATCCAGTTCTCAAAATGACACCTTAAACATTCAAATGCAAGAAGATGTTCAAGGTCTTGAAGAAATTGTCGTGACAGGTTATGGCACACAGAAAAAAGCTACCCTAACAGGATCTATTGCAACCATTGGTGGTGAAGCTCTCGAAAAATCAGCCTCACCCAACCTAGGAACTGCATTAGCAGGTAAAGTTGCTGGACTCTATATTGATACTGGAAACGGTGCCCCTGGGGCAGATGATCCTGGAATACAAGTAAGAGGAAGCAATACATTCAACAATTCCTCTGCACTGATTGTAATTGATGGAATCCCAAATCGTGCCGGAGGTTTATCACGAATTAATCCTGATCATGCAAGTGACCCCTATGGGAAAAGAGAAGCGCGCTTTTATTCAACTTTATTATTTGATGGTGCTTCTTGGAAGGTAAGAACCTCTGACGTTACTAAGCATGATAATTTTAATGAAATTCAAACTGGGTATTACACTTTTTCTGAAGGCAATTATAAACCTGAGGATGGAAATTTAAAAAATGGAGTGGATACGAGACAAGGACCAATTGAAGACTGGAATGGCTCTAGAACAGGTTATTATTTTAAAAAGTTTGCAGATCCTTATTCCCCCGCATCGTGGCCAAATAATCTTCAAAAAGTAGATGCCCCATACATTCGCTATACAGAAATTCTTTTAAATTATGTTGAAGCGACGATTAATCTTGGGGAAGATAGTGATGCCAAATCATGGCTAAACAAATTGCGCTTTAGAAATGGATTACCTGAGGTTACCGCCTCAGGTTCTGATTTGTTAGAAATTTACAAAAGAGAGCGAGATAAAGAATTAGTGAATGAAGATGCGCGTCTTTTTGACATGAAGCGTTGGTTAGAAGGCTCGTATTCATTAGACAAGCAAGTGCAACAAATTTTAATTCAAGCAACCCAAAAAGCAGGAAGTTCTATGACCCCAGATAATTATAGAAAAAGTTTTGCTGATTTTGATTATCTCTATAGACCTACCGATATTGTATTTGAAAATAGAGTTTGGAAAGATCATGTATACTTCACTCCAATTCCCCAGGAAGAAATAGATAGAGATCCTTCGATTCAACAAAATCCTGGGTACTAAGAGTTACCTTTAATATTAAAATAAGAATAACCCTCTATTTATATGGGGTTATTCTTATTTATAAAAGCACCAACTCCTCAAGTGAAAGAACCTTTCTGCTTTAGGCATTAATTTTGTTCAGTATGTGTAAAAAAGAACCCAAAACTCTTTTTTCAAAATTATCTAGGACACAAACTAATATTGAATTTTCCAATACCCTAAAAGAAACTCATACTTACAACTATTTTACTAACCCTTATATGTATTTAGGAGCAGAGGTAGGTGTCGGAGATATTAATATTGACCTCAACGAACCCTTTGAAGAACATTTTTATAATTTAAAGCTTTCTTCCATTGATACTGCTTTTTAGGAACAATGCAAAATAGACAAGAAAACTTTAGAAGCAAAAAAAGAGGCTTGGATTTCTAAACTCAAAGTAGAAATGTAACAGCGTGAATTTCCATTAATTGACACTAAAATAATTACCTCATGGAACGCTTTGTTGATCGTAGGGTTAACTCAAGCTTATGAAGCCTTCGGAGACCCTCAGTTTATAAATGAAGCGGAAAGTATTTATTCCTTTCTAAAAGAAAAAACTTACAAAAAGTGGCATTTTTTCCACACCTTTCAAGAAGGAAAACCGAAAATAGATGGGTTTTTAGAAGATTATGCTTTTATGACGCAAGCGACTATTGCGCTCTATAAAACCTTTGGAAATAAAACAATATTGGAAGATGCGCTTGCTTTCAATGCCATCGTACTCAAAGAATTTAAGGATGATGCCTCGCCTTTTTTTACCTTTATTGAAAGATCGTTTTTTTGAAGGAGAAACTTATGTTTATGTCTGTCAAAACAGAGACTGCTTGCGTCCAGTTGAAAGTGTGAAAGAAGCGATGGAACAAATGGAAAATTGGGAAAATTAAGAAATCACCCCAGAACCTATCAGTTCCTCATCTTGATACCACGCCACAAACTGCCCCGAAGTAATCGCAGATTGTGGGGCTTGAAAAGAAACGTATAGAGCCTCCTCAGTCTGAAAAAGCGTTGCTTGTTGTAAGGCTTGTCGGTATCGAATACGAGCCCATACCGTCTTGGTTTCTCCGGGCTCTAAGCTTAAATCTTCCCGAACCCAATGAATATCTTCTTGAGCCACTTTTAAGGCATAGCGAAACAATCCCGGGTGGGCTTTTCCTTGGCCCACATAGATTGTATTGTCTTCGACATTGGTGTCAATAACAAACAAAGGCTCCACATTCCCTCCTACTCCCAGTCCTTTTCGCTGACCAATGGTATAAAAATGAGCCCCATTATGTTCGCCAACTACAGCTCCATCTGAGGGTTGATAACGTACTTTTTTAGCACGATTCACTAAATCGCTTTGTGGATTTTCAGATTCAGAATAAACCGAAAAATCAGTTGGAATTTCAATAATGGTTCCCGTTTTAGGTTTTAATTGCTGCTGTAAAAAATCAGGCAATTTTACTTTTCCAATAAAGCAGAGTCCTTGGGAATCTTTTTTCTCAGCAGTTACCAAATCTTGCGACAAAGCAATTTTTCTCACTTCTTCTTTTTGCAAATGTCCGATGGGAAATAAAACACGAGCTAATTGCTGTTGTGTCAGCTGGCATAAAAAATAGGATTGATCCTTATTGTTGTCTGCTCCAGCTTTAAGCTGATGAATAAGGGTTCCCGTTGAGCTTGTAAAAGTGCTTTTCTGACAATAATGACCTGTGGCTACATAGGTTGCGCCTAAAGACAAAGCAATCTCTAAAAAGACATCAAATTTAATCTCACGGTTGCAAAGCACA
>JAURBX010000073.1 GCA_030828745.1 Flavobacteriaceae bacterium
ATATACGGTTGAAGCACGATCCTATGAACCAAACGACTATAACCTTTACAATATGGCGGGTAATGTTGCTGAGTGGACAAATTCCTCCTATGATACCGGGGCTTATGAATATGTAGCTTCTCTAAACCCAAACATGTCATTTAGAAATGAAGCTCGAAAAATAGTTCGTGGTGGATCTTGGAAGGATGTGGCTTATTTTTTAAGAGTCAGTTCAAGAGATTACGAATATTCAGATACTTCCAGAAGTTATATTGGTTTTAGAACCGTTCAGGATTACTTGGGCGTTCAAAAGGTTAAAATCAAATAATTAAAAAATTAATGAATTCTTGCTATATTTAGCATCATATAATTAACAAATCAATAAATCAATTTAAAATGGATGATAAAATCTTAAATAAACGCCTTAGAAGTAAAGTTGCCATGCACATGTTGTTTGGTCTTGGAGGAGCCGTAGTAATTATTGGAGCTCTCTTTAAAATTCTTCACCTTGAAATAGGCCCAATTACAGGGGGACTAGTATTAGGTTTAGGTTTAGGAACAGAAGCATTGATCTTTACCGTTGCAGCCTTAAACACTGGAGAGATTAAAGAAGAACACAATGATTATGTTAAAAAAGTAAAAGGTTCTGGAGCTAAAAAAACTACAGTAGCTGGAGATGCTGAAGGTTTGTCCTCCAAAATTGATGCCATCATGGCAGAAGCTAAGTTGGATGTTAAATTAATGAATTCTCTAGCCGATAGTATCAAAGGCTTAGAAACTTCTGCTAAAGCACTTTCTCCTGCAACAGAAGCAATTACAGCATCACAAACCTATTCTTCAGAATTGGCTAATGCAGCTTCTCATTTGGAACAATTAAATTTAAATTATCAAAATCAGCTTGCAAGTTCCAAAGAC
Organism: Flavobacteriaceae bacterium; assembly: GCA_030828745.1. Classification (GTDB taxonomy): domain Bacteria; phylum Bacteroidota; class Bacteroidia; order Flavobacteriales; family Flavobacteriaceae; genus MS024-2A. Next base: position 895 of record JAURBX010000073.1, read on the forward strand.
GGTATTGATTTCAGCGATAAGGTAAATGAAAATGCAGAACAACTTAGGGCTCAAATGGAAAATCTGTCAGCGAACCTTGCCGCATTAAATAATGTATATGGTGGGATGTTGAACGCAATGAATAAAAAATAAGAGATGGCTGGAGCAAAAGAAACCCCCAGGCAGAAGCTTATCAGTTTGATGTATTTGGTATTTATTACCATGCTAGCATTGAATGTGAGTAAAGAAGTTTTGGACGGATTTGGTCAGATGTTCGTGAAAATTGCTGATGCAAATGAGCGAGTTTTCGAGAGTAACAACTTGTTATATTCTAATATAGAAGTAAATGCTTCTGAGAAAGGAGGCAAATGGATTGGTCACGACCGAACTGCAAAACAAATTAAAAAGGAATCTGATACCTTTTTCAATAAAATCGAAAATATAAAAACTAAAATTACCGAGAAGCAAAAACTTAAAGATCCAAATCTTGAAAAATTTGCAGAAATGGATAAAGGGGAAGCGCTTGATGTAATCTGGTTTAAAGAAGGATCCGCAGAAGCTTCGGATGAATTTTTAAGCATGGTAGAGGAATATCGTGGGCATGTGATTAAAGTTTTTGGTAGTCAGTATCCAGCATCAATTGATATGGTTGAGGCTAGATTTTTTATTGGTGATATGAATCGGAATATCAAAAATAAAGACAATATAGATGAACCCTGGTTAGCTGCAAACTTTAAAGGATTTCCTTTAATTTCATCTTTAGCTAAACTAACGATGATGCAAAATGATATTCGTCAAACAGAACACGATGTTTTAACAACCTTGATGGGTAAGGAATTAAAAATGTCATCTACTGTAAACGAATCTAATTACACGAGTCTTTTAATCACTGAAAAAGGAGCTTATTATCAAGGTGAAACTTTTGATGGAAGTGTTATTTTAGGTCGAAAGGGTGGAGCTCAAAACCCAAATTCTGTAGATCTTAAAATAGACGGAAAAACGCTATCGTCAGCTGATTATGAGTTAATTCCTGGAGGTATTAAATTAAAAGTTAATGCAGGGTCTCCAGGGGACCATACGATTGAAGGAAATCTTATTTTTCTAAATGAAGGGAGTGAATCTAAAATTTCAGTGAATCAAATGTATTCTGTGATCTCTAAACCAAATTCGGCTGTTATTTCTGCAGACAAAATGAATGTGGTTTATCGTGGAGTTCAAAATCCGATTACGATTTCTATTCCAGGAATTCAAGACAGCAAAATTAAAGCCACTGCCCCGGGACTCAGACGAGTTAAAGGGAGCAAGTATAATTTATTTCCAGGTAAGGGGAGAGAGGTGAAAATTAACGTTTCTGGGACCCTTCCTGATGGTAACAGAGTATCCTCTGTTTCTTCATTTAGAATAAAAGATATACCCAAACCAGCTGGATATTTTAGAGGACAATCAGGTTCTTTTACAATTCCAAAATCAAGTTTAGAGCGAGGCACAGTGGAAGCTAAATTAGAAGACTTTGATTTTGATTTACCACTCCAAACTAAATCTTTCCGTTTTAGAGCTCCTGGGCAACCTAGTGCTGTAATTAAGGGAGATAAGTTGGATAGTAAGGCAATAAGAGCCTTAAGTAGAATTAAAAATGGACAAACAGTAATTATTTCTGACATCGAAGTAATAATTCCTTCAAATCCAAGTTATAAGTTAAAACAAACGTCACCGATATCCATTACGATAAACTAATAGTTGTCCAAATGAAAAAACAAGTCTTTATTGTCTTATTTACGCTACTAATTTGTACTGAGCAAAGTTTAGCTCAAAACAATTTATTGAATGCCAAGGTGCCTCAAGAAATTGGATTTCAAAATGCAGAACAACTTGCAGCAAACAATAGTTTACCCATTGCTTACGGTTATGTAGATGATAGAGACGTATTGTGGTCAAAGACGATTTGGGAGACAATTAATTTAGATGAAAGAATTAATTTTCCCTATTATTATCCAACAATTAATAATGGATTTCTTTCCTCTACAAGACAGTCCTTGTTTAGAGTGCTAATTGATAATATTAAATCGGGGAATATTACTGAAATTTATTCTACCTCATACTTCAATGATAAATTAACAGCAGAAGACTTGGAGGAACGATTAGAGTCTAAAAAACTTTCAGCTATCGGTATAGAAAAATCAAATTCAGGGGAACAAGTTTCAGAAGATGATTATGATATCTATAAGATAGAAACAGATAAAGTGGTTCAATACCGGATCAAAGGGACTTGGTATGTCAATAAACGTTTAGGAGAATTAAAATATAGACTTTTAGGGATCGCTCCTGTTGCACCCGATGTATCTACCTTGAGTGAAGGTCCAGCGGCAATGGCAGATGCTTTAGTACCTCTTTTTTGGGTTTGGTTTCCAGATGCGCGAGAGGCTTTAAATAAGAGTCAAGTATTTAATTCTAGAAATTCTTCTCAACCTATTACATTTGATAATATGCTAAACTCTAGACGCTTTAATTCTGTTATTTATCAAGAAGAGAATGTCTACGAAGACCGCGCTGTAAAACAGTATATATATGAAGATGCATTACGTCAATTACTTGAATCTGAGCGAATCAAATCAGTAATTAGAGACTTTGAACAAGATCTTTGGAATAATTAATTTTATTCTTCATACCCATCAAGCGCTTTAGGAAACTTTAGCGCTTTTTTTATGATATTTTTACTATGAAACATTCAATAATTGTAGGTTTTGGACTGGCTGGCTTTCATTACGCACAGCAATTAAAAAAAGATAACAAAGAATTTCTAATTATTGATAAACCCGAAAATAGTGCGAGTAGAAACGCAGCGGGTATTTGTAACCCAACCGTTTTGAAGCGATATACTCTGGCTTGGAAAGGATCTGAGTTTTTAAATTATGCAATGCCAAATTATAAGCGTTTTGAGTCTGAATTCAAAACTACAGTTTTTCATCCTTTACCCATTCATCGGCATTTTTTTTCTGCTGGAGAACAAAATTCATGGGTAGTTGCTTCACAAGAAGAAGGATTGAACCCTTTCTTAGAATCTACTTTCCATACTAAATCATCTGAAGGGATTAGACGAAACTTTGGTTATGGTTCTGTCAAAAATGTGGGTCGTCTTGACATAAGTAGTATGTTAGAAGCTTTTTTAACCACTCTAGATTTTAATCAAAAGCTTGAGGAAAGGTTTGACTATGCAGCATTAGAAATATATAAAGAAAAGGTCGTTTACAAAGGGGTTGAAGCAAAAAATGTAGTCTTTTGTGAAGGCTTTGGTTTAAAAAATAACCCTTGGTTTAATTACTTGCCTTTAATCGGTTCTAAAGGAGAGTATTTAAAAATTAAAGCTCCTAAATTATCTCAAAAGCAAATCATTAAAGGGGGGGTTTTTATTAGCCCTATTGGACAAGATTTATTTTGGGTAGGGGCTACATTCAATCCGAACAATAAAGTGAATGAAATTTCTGCTGAGGGGCTTAAGTGGATTCGTAGTAAATTAGAAACTCTTATTGATGCGCCTTATGAAGTTATCCATCACAAAGCTTGTATACGACCGACAGTAAGTGATCGAAGACCTTTGTTGGGTCAGCACCCAGAACATAACAATCTTTATGTATTTAACGGCTTAGGAACACGTGGAGTGCTTATGGCTCCTTTGCTCTCTTGTTGGTTACATGATTTTATCCATCTTAAAAAAGAATTACCCCAAGCAGTAGCGATTAATCGTTTTGAAGCCTATTTTTGCATACCAAATAAATCCTATGTTTAATGCACATAACATCACAGTGAGTTTTGGAGGGGAGACCCTCTTTGATTCTATTTCTTTTCGATTAGGAAAAGGAGATAGGGTAGGATTAATTGGTAAAAATGGCGCAGGAAAATCTACTTTGTTAAAGTTGTTAGCGAAAGAAAATCTTCCTACTTCTGGAACTTTTGCACTAGAAAAAAATTGTCTTATTGGATATCTCCCTCAAGATTTAGATTTTGAAAATGGGCGGACGGTTTTAGAAGAGGCATATCTCGCCTTTGAAGAAATAATAAAAGTAGAGCAACGGCAGGAGGAAATCCATGAAATAATGGAGAAAACTCAAGATTATGAGAGTCAAGCTTACATGAATGTCTTGGATGAACTCACAGAGCTTAATACCCGATATGAAATGATTGGGGGCTATCATTATCAAGCACAAACAGAAAAAATATTACTTGGCTTAGGGTTTTCTATGGACGATTTAAACGCGGCTACCGACACTTTTTCTGGAGGATGGCGTATGCGGATAGAATTGGCAAAACTGTTATTGAAAGAAAATGATATTCTATTATTGGATGAGCCTACCAACCATTTAGATATTGAATCTATTATTTGGCTAGAGCAGTTTCTTAAAAAATATAAAGGAGCATTAGTGATGGTTTCTCACGACAGAATGTTTCTTGACCAAGTGACCAATCGTACCATTGAGATCGTACAACAAAGAATTTTTGATTTTAAAAAATCCTATTCTAAGTACATGTTGCTTAGACATGAATTACGCGCGCAACAACAAGCAGCTCAAAAAAATCAAGAAAAACAAATTCAACAAACTGAAAAGCTGATTGAACGTTTTAGAGCTAAAGCCTCCAAGGCAAGTATGGCGCAATCCCTGATCAAAAAGTTAGATAAAATTGATCGCATTGAGATTGACCCTGAAGAGAATAGAAAAATTAAATTTGAATTTGGTATCTCTCATCAACCAGGTAAAATTATTTTAGAAACCCATAACATATCAAAAGTATATGGTGATAAGCAGGTTCTAAATGAGGTCAATTTAGAGGTAATTAGAGGTGAGAAAATTGCCTTTGTTGGACAAAATGGACAAGGGAAATCAACTTTGGCCAAGATTATAGTGGATGAAATTTCTTTCCACGGGACTGTTAAGCTTGGACACAACGTTCAGTTGGGATATTTTGCTCAAAATCAATCAACCTATTTGGATGGTAAAAAGACAGTTTTAGAATCTGCTGAAGATTCTGCAACGCCCGAAAATAGAACAAAAGTTAGAGATTTACTGGGTTCTTTTTTATTCCAAGGGGAAGCCGTTGAGAAAAAAGTATCTGTGCTTTCTGGAGGAGAACGAAACCGATTGGCACTTTGTAAATTATTACTTCAACCTTTCAATGTCTTGATTATGGATGAGCCGACCAATCACTTAGACATTGCTTCAAAAAATGTTTTGAAAGAGGCGTTGCGTAATTTTAAAGGAACTTTAATTTTAGTCTCTCACGACCGTGACTTTGTGCAAGGCTTGTGTGAAAAGGTAGTCTCTTTTAAAGATCGAGAAGTCAAACCTTTTTTAGGAGATATTAATGCTTATTTAGAGTTTCAAAAATTATCCTCCCTAAAGGAACTGGAGAAGAAAACTCCAGTGGCTCGTCAAGAAAAAAAAGAGGTTGACACCACTTCTTTTGAAAAGCAAAAAGAACAACGAGCAACACAACAGAAAGTTGAGAAAGTAGAAAAGAAGATCGCTCGACTTGAAAAAGAGATTAAAGCAATTGATTTCGAATTAGAGATCGAATATGACAAAACCATTGCTCAACCCAATTTTTTTGATAACTATCAGAAAAAAAAGAAAGAGCTGGAGCAATTGATGGAAACTTGGGAATTACTCCAATCTGCTCAAGAATAATATGGGCTCAATGGAAGAACATTTTTTTCAGTGTCCCTATTGCTGGGAAACCATATCAATGCTTTTTGATACTAGCCTACATCAAAGTGAATATGTTGAGGACTGTGAAGTTTGCTGTCATCCCATCGAAGTAAGTTATCAAAAAGGAGAAGACGGTTCCATTTTAATTGAAGCGTCTTGATTTATATCGCTTGTAAATAGCGTTCTGCATCAAGCGCTGCCATACAACCCGTTCCAGCTGCAGTAACAGCTTGACGATATTCTTTATCTTGAACATCTCCAGAAGCAAAAACACCGGGTAAATTAGTTTCTGTGGTTTTTCCTTTGGTGATTAAATATCCTGCATCATCCATGTCCAATTGACCTTTAAAAATTTCGGTATTTGGTTTATGACCGATGGCAATAAATAATCCCGTAATTGGGATTTCCTCTAGGGTACCAGTTTTGTTGTTTTTCATTCGCAAGCCCTCAACAACTTGTTCCCCCAAAACTTCATCGATCTCTGTGTTATAACGTAAGTCGATATTTGAGGTGTTTGTCACTCGATGTTGCATTGCTTTTGATGCTCTCATTTCGTCTTTACGAACTAACATGGTTACTTTAGAACAGATTTTAGCTAAATAGGTTGCTTCTTCAGCGGCCGTGTCTCCACCTCCTACAATAGCAACTTCTTGTCCTTTGTAAAAGAATCCGTCACAAACGGCGCATGCAGATACCCCTCCCCCTCTAAGGCGTTGTTCACTGGGAAGACCCAAATACTTTGCGGTTGCTCCTGTACTAATAATAATAGATTGCGCTTGAATTTCTGTGCCGTCTTCAGTGAAAGCTTTATGCATTTCTCCTTTTTGAATAGCAAATACTACTTTATTTATGAAACCGATGCGAACTTCAGTACCAAAGCGTTCTGCTTGCTCTTGTAATTGTACCATCATTGTTGGGCCATCAATCCCTTGAGGATAGCCTGGAAAATTATCAACTTCAGTGGTAGTGGTAAGTTGACCTCCGGGTTCCATTCCTGTATAAAGAACCGGTTTTAAATCAGCACGAGCTGCATATATTGCTGCGGTATACCCTGCAGGTCCGCTTCCAATAATTAAAGTTTTTAGCGTTTCCATTGATTTTAAAATTTTGTCCAAATGTAAAGGATATAATTAAGCCGTATCTTCGTTTTTCATCAGATTTATTAATAAACTTATCAATGATTTCTTTTTCGAAGTTTGTTTTTCCATTTTTACTTTTATTGGTAGCCTGTCAAAAGCCAAAGGAGAAAACAGTTGACGAGATTATTCAAAAAGCGATTCAAAATTCTGGATTTGATACTGCTCGTTTCACTGTTGATTTTGATTTTAGGGATTATCATTATGTATTAACACGAAGACCTTCTTTTTATTCTTTCTCTAGATTAACATTTCAAAAGGAAATTGAAGTTCAAGATGTAATGACATCAAAAGAACCTTTAAAGCGATATTTGAATGGTATTTCCACTCAACTTTCAGATAGTATTCAAGGGGTATATTCTAATTCGCTAAACTCCGTAATGTATTTTTTTCAGCTTCCAAAACCCCTTAAAGACGGTGCCGTGATAAAAAAACTCATGCGTTCTGTTGAAATAGATGGAAATTTCTATTGGACCATTAAAGTAATTTTCAAAGAAGACGGTGGAGGTAAAGATTTTCAGGATGAATACCGCTATTGGATCAATCAAGAAACTTATGAAATTGACTTTCTAGCTTATAATTATTTAACTGACGGGGGAGGTACGCGTTTTCGTCGTGCAATTAATAAAAGAGAAGTTGAAGGAATTTTCTTTCAAGACTATGAGAACTATAAACCTGCCCATAAACTTGAACCCTTAGATAATTTACTCCAGTTATTTCATCAAGGAAATTTGGAGCAAGTTTCTCTGATTGAAAACAAAAACATCAAGGTAACTAAATAAAAAAACGCATGAGAGGGATTTTTTATTTAGTTACTAGGAATAGCTTTTTGTTGCGAAACCACCCAATTTTTACACTCTTCAAAAGTTTCAAAAAGATGTTCATCAGGAATTAATTTACCAATAATCCGTATGCTTTTCATCAAGTATTTGGGTTGTGATTTTACCCCTACCATATAACATGTTATTTTTCTTTGACTTAATTCCATTAGTACATCTTCCAGTGCAAATAATCCAGATTGATCTACATAAGGTACACGATCCATACGTATGATTACGATACTTGCAGTTGATGGGATTTGTTTTGAAACACTAATAAATTCAGAGGTAAATCCAAAAAACAAAGGTCCGTTGAGGTGCTTGATAAACACATTTTCTAAAAAAGTATTACTTAATTTACCCTCATCTTTCCATGCTTTTTCTTTTACGACAGAAGAAACTCTAGCATCTTCTTTGGAGATATCTCCCATTTTTTTCATGAAGAATAAAGCGGCTAAAATTAGTCCTATTCCTACAGCATAAACCAAGTTCCAAAAAACAGAGAGTAGGAGTACAACCACCATTACGAT
>JAURBX010000119.1 GCA_030828745.1 Flavobacteriaceae bacterium
AAAATATGTTGCTCTTGTAAAATTTTATCGATAAATACTTCAGCATCTCCTGCCCCTTTGGGCAATTTAGCCCAAACAAATAAGCCTACGCTTTCAGGATCAAATTCAGCACCTAATTTTGTGGCTAATTTTTCCACCAACTTTCGTCGCTTTCTGTATATAGTATTCAAACTTTCAAACCACGACTCCTCTGCTTGTAAGGCAGCAATTGCTCCTTGTTGAACTCCAAAAAACATTCCAGAATCCATATTGCTTTTTACTTTTAAAACGGCTTGAATCGTTGCAGTTTTTCCACATAACATCCCTACACGCCAACCTGCCATATTGAAGGATTTACTCAAAGAGTTCAGCTCAATGGCAACCTCCATGGCTCCGGGTCGAGACAAAATGCTTTGGGGTTTTTGGGTCAGAACAAAACTATATGGATTATCATTCACCAATAATACGTTTCGGGTTTTCGCCCAAGCGATTAATCGATCAAAGGTTTCAGCTTGCGCTTCAGTACCTGTGGGCATGTGTGGATAATTAATCCACATGATTTTGACCCGAGAAGTGTCTAATGCTTCCAAAGCTTCAAAATCAGGTTGCCAGTGATTGGCAGCCGTTAAGTCATACAATAGCGGCTCTGCTTCTACAAGTTTAGTAACCGCAGCATAAGTCGGATAGCCAGGATTGGGAAACAACACTTGATCGCCTTTATTTAAAAAAGCCATCGAAATATGCATAATGCCTTCTTTAGAACCCATCAAGGGAAGTACCTCAGCATTGGAATCTAAATTGACTTGGTAATGCTTTTGATAAAAATTAGCAATAGCCGAACGGAGCTCGGGGAGTCCCTGATAGCTCTGATACATGTTCGCTCTGGGGTGTTCCATCGCTTTGTACAAGGCATCGATTACTTCAGGATGCGGCGCTAAATCCGGGCTGCCTATCCCCATATTAATCACAGGATGTCCTGCCTGAATCATCTGGGCTACTTCCCGCAATTTGCGTGAAAAATAGTACTCTTGAACACTCGCTAAACGGTTTGCAGTTGCTATCATCGTATATGTTGGGCGTACTCGCCTAAAATTTTAAATTGTGATGCCATAATCGTAATCAACTTTCTCGCTTTATCATAAAATTCAAATTCATCAAAAGTTACATCTACGAAAAAGGCATATTTTCCCGGAGTTTCAATCACGGGTAAGGATTGAATTTTTGTGAGGTTCAGTTGACAATCGCTCATGACATTTAATACCGCAGCTAAACTTCCTCGTTGATGATCCAAAGTGAATTTTAAAGCCGCTTTATTTATATTTTTTTGACCTACCAAAATGCCCTTTTTCTGAACAATCACAAAACGAGTTATATTATTTTTAATCGTTTGAATGGACGGGGCTAAAATCGATAAGCCATACAAGGCAGCCGCTTGCTCACTGGCAATTGCTGCTATTCCTGAAATGGCATTCTCAGCGATACGACGTGCTTCATCAGCTGTATCTTCTGCCTCTACCAGTCGAATATGGAGATAGGCTTTGAAAAAATCTTTACACTGCAACAAGGCCATAGGATGTGAATACACTTCCTTAAGATCAGTTAAAGTTTGTCCAGGCAAGGCCATTAAATTATGATGGATACTAAGCGAATACTCTCCTACGATCTGTAAATCATTTTGATCGATCAAGGCATAATTTGGAATAATTGATCCTGCAATCGAATTTTCAATGGCCATCACAGCCTGATCAGCGGTATTCTCCAAAAGCGCTTTTACACTTGCATCAAAGGTTTCACATTCTAGCAATGATAGACCCTCACCATAGTAGCTCTGTGCTACTGCATGGTGGAAAGATCCTTTGATCCCTTGAATCGCTACGTTCTTGTTTTCTTTCATTAGTTCCAAAAAAAAAGTCCCGATTAATCAGGACTTTTTTGTTTTTATATATCGTATTCTAAATATTACAAAGTCCTTCCTGCTTCCGAATAGAAGTAATAAAAGTTGTTGTAATAAAAGAAAGTTGTATTCATATTGACATTAAATCCCTGCAAAAGTAGCATAGCTTTTGTCAAAAACAAATTTTTAGGAATTTTTTTTACCTTAGAGGAGATGAAATTTCCCCAAATTATTGAAAAGTATATCCTTTTGCTATTGCTTTCCCACTTAGAGTATCGCTAAATTGTTAGATGTTAATTCCGCTTAAGTGATCAGAACGAACATAGTCAATGACACAAGAACTACAGCAACTCCCAGTATAATCGCTGCCAAAAAAAAGAGCAGACACCCTCCTTTTGGACATACAAACAATTTCCCTTTTCCAAATTTTAGTACTTTAACGCATGATTTTAAGCCGATACACTCGTAGATGAAAAACCAGCACTATTATTATTTAACACTTCTCAATCTCGGGACATTGTGTATCAGTACTTCGGGACCCTTGGGACGTTTTATTCCGCTTCCTCCCCCCTTGATTATTTGGTCTAGAGCCCTTGTTGCCTTTCTTGTCTTGGGCGCTTATTGCTTATGGAAAAAAGAGCGTATTAAAAAAGAGTTTATAAAAAACAGCACTACCCTTCTTTGGAGTGGTACCCTACTCACCCTGCATTGGGTGACCTATTTTTTTGCACTTCAATGGAGTGGCGTAGCTATTGGAATGTTGTCCCTTTTTACTTTTCCTATCCTGACTGTTTTTCTAGAACCCCTCTTCTTTAAAACAAAACTTCATCCCATTCATTTGATCTTTGGGGTTTTTATTTTAATTGGAATTTATCTGCTCGTCCCTGCCTTTGATTTTGAAAGCGAACAAAGTAAGGGGCTCCTAATGGGTTTATTTTCTGCTTTGACCTATGCCCTTCGAAACTTAATCCTTAAAAAACGAATTGAAAAAATCAAGGGTTCATTATTGATGTTTTATCAATTGGGTATCACCCTTGTACTCCTTTTTCCTGTATTGATGTTGTATCCGCTTGACACCTTTACTGCACAAATTCCTTATTTATTATTTTTAGGATTGGTCACTACTGCGTTAGGGCATTCTCTGTTTTTAAATAGTTTAACTTATTTCACGGTATCAACGGCAAGCATCATGAACAGCATTCAACCCATCTTTGGAATTCTCATTGCCTTTTTCTTCTTAAATGAAATTCCTCCAGCTAGCAGTCTTATTGGAGGAGGAATTATATTGACTACCGTAGTCATAGAAAGTTTACGATCTCGTAGGGCTTAAAAAAACAAACTCCTTATCTTTAAATCAAAAAATAAATGTCGCTTCTTCTTCAAAATGTTTCCAAAAGCTACGGTGCTGTAAAAGCCTTAAAAGGAGTCTCTGTGACATTAAAAAAAGGGGAAGTGGTCGGTTTATTAGGCCCCAATGGCGCTGGAAAATCCTCCCTAATGAAAATTCTTACTGGCTATTACAAAGAATGGGAAGGACAAATTTCTTATGAGGGTTTGGACTTAAAAACTGACTTGCAGCGCATCCAAAAACAAGTGGGCTATTTACCCGAAAACAATCCGCTGTACAATGAAATGTATGTGGTAGAATATTTAAAATATGTAGCCAATCTTTACAAACTCGACAATCCACCCTACAAAGAGATTCTAAAAAAGACAGGGCTTTTAGACCACCAACGTCACAAAATTCAAACGCTTTCCAAAGGCTATCGGCAACGAGTAGGCTTGGCAGCGGCTTTGATACATGACCCGCAATTGCTCATTTTGGACGAACCCACCACGGGCTTAGACCCCAATCAACTTGTCGAAATTCGAAAATTAATTCGCCAATTGGGAAAAGATAAAACCGTTTTACTTTCCACCCATATTTTACAAGAAGTGGATGCCCTTTGTGATCGTGTGATTATCATCAATAAAGGAGAAATTGTTTTGGACCAAGCCTTAGAGGAATTGCGAAGCAAACAAGAACAAATTATTGAAGTGAGTTTCGATTACCGTATCGAATTGGTCGCTTTAGAAAAACTTCCCAATGTCCAAAAAGTAGTCAATACCCATGATTTTGATTACGAATTACACCTCAGCGGAACCCAAGACATGCGCCCAGCTGTCTTTGATTTTGCCCATGACAATGGATTGAAAATTCTTAGCCTTCAATTCAAAAACGAAAGTCTGGAACAGCTCTTTAAGAAATTGACTTCCTAAAAAACCTCTTCCGCAATTTGTTTAATATTATCGGATTTTCCCATGGAGTAATAATGCAAGAAAGGGACGGATGAAGTCATGAGTTCTTTACTTTGCTGTATGCACCACTCTACACCCACTTGGCGTACGGCTTTATTGTCCTTACACTTTATGACTTCTTTAATTAAGGCTTCGGGCAGGTCTACATGAAATCGATGGGGAATCATATTGAGTTGTTTAAGGGTAGAAAGCGGCTTTAATCCGGGGATAATTGGGACCGTAATTCCTTCGGCTCTGGCTTTCGCCACAAAGTCAAAAAACTTTTGATTGTCAAAAAACATTTGGGTTACCACATAGTCTGCTCCTGCTTTGATTTTTTTCTTCAAAAAATGCAAGTCGCTTTCCAAACTGGGGGCTTCCATATGTTTTTCAGGATAGCCCGACACCCCGATACAAAAATGGGTCGGATGAGAATTTAACAATTCATCGTCTAAATAGTTCCCTTGATTTAGCGCGGCAATTTGCTGTACCAATTCGCTGGCGTAAGCGTGCCCGTCTTTGTTGGGCGTAAAATAGGTTTCTGACTTTACCGAATCTCCCCGCAGTGCCACCACATTGTCAATCTCCAAATAATCTAAATCTACCAAAAAGTTTTCGGTATCCTCCTTAGAAAACCCCCCACACAAAATATGGGGTACGGCATCTACTCTATATTTACCCTGAATGGCAGCACATATTCCTACCGTTCCGGGGCGCTTTTTAATGACTTTCAATTCATGTAATCCATTTCCTCTATCCTTATAGACATGTTCCTCGCGGTGGTAGGTAACGTCAATAAAAGGGGGTTTAAACTCCATCAGCTCGTCTATAGAATTAAACAATGCATTGATGTGTTGCCCTTTTAAAGGAGGAAGTATTTCAAAGGTAAACTGTGTTTTCCCTTTGGCTTTGGCGATATGTTCCGTTACTTTCATCTAGTCTTCTATTAAATTAGGGTTCAGCCACTTTCGGGCGTCATTCAATGAAATTTTTCTTCTCTGGCTGTAAGATGTCAATTGATCTTCTTTGATTTTTCCCAAACCAAAATACTTGGCTTCGGGATGTGCAAAATAATACCCAGAGACTGCTGCTGCCGGCCACATGGCCAAACTTTCCGTGAGCTGCACGCCTATTTCTTCTTCCACCTTTAAAAGATCCCAAAGGGTCTTTTTTTCCAAATGATCTGGACAAGCGGGATAGCCGGGTGCAGGACGAATCCCTTTATAGGTTTCTTTGATTAACTCTTCCTTGGTCAGTTTCTCGTCAGCGGCATAGCCCCAGTATTCTTTTCGCACCTTTAAGTGCAGGCATTCAGCAAAAGCCTCTGCCAAGCGATCTGCCAAAGCTTTAATCATGATGGAATTGTAGTCATCATTTTCTTCTTCAAAGGCTTTTGCTCTTTCGGCAGTTCCAAAACCCGTACACACACAAAAAGCACCCATATAATCTTGTATTCCTGAGGTTTTAGGCGCAATAAAATCAGCTAAGGCAATATTGGGTTGGTCTTTTGTTTTTTTCAATTGTTG
>JAURBX010000055.1 GCA_030828745.1 Flavobacteriaceae bacterium
AAAGAATCTTAAACTATATTCAATCTAAAAAATAATACATGAAAGAAGACAAAATACACATCTTTAGAAAATCAAAGGGTCAAATTGTAATCGATGGACACGTAAAACTGACCGATGAAGAGGGAAATGAGATCCCTCATGGTGATCGTTTTACCCTTTGTGGCTGTGGAAAATCTCAGAAGCTACCTTTTTGTGATGGGGCGCATAAAGAAATTTAATGGTAAATATGACAACTAAAAAGGTTTTATTAACTTTAGGAAATTAATTAATAATTATAAATCATGCTTTCTCATTTTAAACTAAACATAAACGGAAAAGTCCGTGAAGTTGAAGTTGATCCCACAACACCTATTTTATGGGTACTTCGTGATCATTTAGATTTAGTCGGGACAAAATATGGCTGTGGCATAGCTCAATGTGGTGCGTGCACTGTTCACTTAAATGGTGTGGCTGTTCGCTCATGTCAACTACCTATTTCTGCGGTAGGTTCAGAAAAAATTACAACCATTGAAGGTTTATCTGAAGAAGGAGATCACCCCGTTCAAAAAGCATGGTTAGAACATGATGTACCACAATGTGGATATTGTCAAGCAGGTCAAATTATGACAGCTTCTGCTCTTTTAAATCAAAATACAAATCCAAGCGACAGTGATATCGATTCAGCAATGCATGGAAATATTTGTCGTTGCGGAACCTATACTCGAATAAAAGCTGCCATTAAAACAGCTGCAAACTCACAAGACCTCAACTAAAAAGACACAAAATGAAAGTTGCAAAAATAAAAATAGGAAGACGTTCTTTTATAAAAAGCAGTACGCTAGCCAGTGGTGGAATGGTACTTGGGTTTAATTGGTTGATGTCTTGTGATATGACACCATCTCAAGTAAAAGCATTGCCAAAAGAATGGTTTAAAATTAATGGTTTTTTAAAAATTGGAGACAATGGACTTGTTACTATTATGTCCCCCAATCCTGAAATAGGACAAAATGTTAAAACCTCAATGCCAATGCTCGTTGCAGAGGAATTAGATACAGATTGGAACGATGTTATTGTAGAACAAGCACCTTTAAATACTACTTTATTCAAGCGTCAACTCGCAGGAGGTAGTCAATCGATTCGTCAAGGATGGAATAGTCTAAGAATGGCAGGAGCTACGGCTCGCGCAATGCTCATTGAAGCAGCAGCTAAAACCTGGAACGTCGCAGCATCTGAAATAACTACAAGTGAAGGACAATTAATTCATACTTTATCAGGCAAACAAGCAGGCTTTGGAGAAATGGCCTCTTTGGCTGCAACGCTTGAAGTTCCATCAGAAGTCAAGCTAAAAGATGTTACTGACTTTAAGATAATAGGATCTTCTCGTAAAAATGTAGATGGTAGTAAAATAGTAACTGGAAAACCTCTTTTCGGATTGGACTATAAATCTGAAAATATGCTAATTGCTATGATTGTTCATCCCCCAGCATTTGGCATGAAACTTAAATCAATTGACGATTCCAAAGCTAAGAGTATGCCAGGAATTGAGCGTGTTTTTACCATTAAAACGCATGAGAGCGGATATTCATTAGGAGCATTCGACAATGATGCCTTTAATGAGATTGCTGTACTTGTTGGACGTTCAACTTGGGAAGTTATGCAAGCCAAAAAAGAATTAATAGCTGAATGGGAAATGGCAGAAGCAAAAGTTGAAGAACTTAACTTTTTTGGAAGAAACATAACTGTAGAAACTCCTGCTGGACTCGAAAGTACAGCAGACCATAAAAGAATTCTGGAGAAAATGTCCATAAAGAAAGCTAAAGTAGTTCGTAAAGACGGAAATCCTGAGGCGGCTTTTAAAAAGGCAGTGACGATTATCGAAAGATCCTACACCTGTCCGTTTTTAGCTCACAACACCATGGAACCCATGAACTTTTATGCAGATGTCACTGAGGAAAAAGCAACTCTAGTAGGTCCAATTCAAACTCCAGAAATTATGGAACAAAGTGTTTCCAAACGTCTGGGGATGCCGGTAGAAAATATCGATATTCAAATGACTCGAATGGGTGGCGGGTTTGGAAGACGCTTATATGGTCACTTCTTGACAGAAGCTGCAGTGATTTCTAAAGAAATGAAGCAACCAATCAAGTTGGTTTACTCTCGAGAAGATGACATGACACAAGGTACCTACAGACCTTCTTATCATGCCTATTACAAAGCTGGGTTGGATGAAAATAAAAATTTAATTGCTTTTCAAGTTAGAGCGGGAGGAATTCCTGAGAGTCCTCTTGCAGCAAATCGCTTTCCTGCGGGTGCAGTAGAAAACTACGTTGCAGAAGAGTGGTCACAGGTTTCAAATATTACCGTCGGTGCATTTAGAGCTCCACGATCTAATTTTATTGCTGGAGCGGAGCAAGCCTTCCTTGACGAAGTTGCAGAAGCTGCTGGTAAAGACCCTATCGATTTTAGATTAGAATTACTAACTAAAGCAGAAAGTAAACCGATAGGCACAAACAATGATTATGTAGCTTCCAGATATGCCGGAGTATTAAAATTGGTGAAAGAAAAAGCTGCTTGGAGTACAAATAAAAACCCCGATGTTTTTAGAGGTACCGCGGCCTATTTTTGTCACAATTCCTATGTTGCGAATGTACTTGACATGATTATGGTGAAAGGAAAACCAGTAGTTCAAAAAGTATACTGTGCGATAGATTGTGGTATTGTTGTCAACCCTGATGCAGCAACTAACCTTGCTGAGGGTGGACTAGTAGATGGAATCGGTCATGCTATGTATAGTGCTATGACTTTTAAAGATGGAGTGCCAGAGCAAAATAATTTTGACACCTATCGTTTAATTCGCCATGGTGAGGCACCTAAGGAAATTGAAGTCCATTTTGTAGAAAATAAAATAGACCCTACTGGCCTTGGTGAGCCCCCTTTTCCTCCTGTAATGGGAGCTTTAGCAAACGCTCTCTATAGAGCCACAGGAGTAAGACAATACAATCAACCTTTTATTACCGACAAGCCCTTAGCAGGATAAATGAATAATGTATTGGGTATATGAATTGAGGAAATGAATATTGAATCATATTCTTCATCTAGTAATTGTCTATGATATCAGTTGAAGAAGCTTTATCGCTAATAAATAATGAAAATTCTTTTTTAAAAAAGGAAGAAAACCTACCTGTAAGCGAATGTTTGGGTAGAATTCTAGCAAAACCTATTGTCGCTCCAATCAACTTGCCTTCGTTTAGGCAGTCTGTTATGGATGGCTATGCATTATGTCTGAGCGATTCTAATCAATATCAAGTTATTGGTGAAATTAAAGCTGGAGACTCACCTACTCATACTTTAAAGCCAGGAAAATGTGTGAGAATATTTACTGGAGCAGCAGTTCCAGAAATGGCAAATGCTGTTGTGATGCAGGAAAAGGTTAGTATAAAAAAAGATTATATTCAAATTAACGAAACACCTCCTTTAAATCATAATATTCGTGAAATTGGCTCTCAAATTAAAGCAGGTGATATATCACTTGAAGCTGGTCAAATTTTAAATCCAGCTGGGTTGGGATTTATTCAAAGTTTAGGAATCGAAAAACTGAACGTCTATTCTTCGCTTAAAGTAAGTGTAATCGTAACAGGAAATGAATTAATACAAGCAGGACAAAAACTTGAAGAAGGAAAAATTTATGAAAGTAATAGTCTTTTACTTCAAGCTGCACTGAAACATTTTGAAATTAAAAATATAACCATTATAAAAGTAGAGGATCGATTGGATACTACTGTCAACGCGATAGACCAAGCAATAAAAGAATCTAATATTGTACTTGTATCTGGAGGGATTTCTGTAGGGGACTATGATTTTGTTGGAAAAGCTATGGAAAAGCTTTGTGTGGATCAGTTATTTTATAAAGTGCGTCAACGCCCAGGAAAACCGTTGTTTTTTGGTAAAAAAAAAGAAACCTATCTTTTTGCTTTACCTGGAAATCCTGCGTCAACTCTTAGTTGTTTTTATGTTTATGTCGTCCCTTTGATTAAAAAACTACAAGGTGATGATGGGAAAGGATTGAGTCGTTTTCAATTACCCATTACCCACCGTTTTAGCACAAAAGAACCTAGAGCTTTATTTTTGAAAGCATTTATAGAAAAACAACGTGTTACTATTTTGGATTATCAAAACTCTTCTATGCTTATTAGTTTTGCAAAATCAAATGCTTTGGTTTACATTCCAGAAACTAAAAAAGAATATTTGGAAAACGAACTGGTTGAGACTTTAATTTTACCCAATGTTACAATCCCATAAAACAGACTATGACACTTGAATTAAATGAAGTCTTTTTCCTAATTCTTCTTCCCATCATTTCTTTCTTATATGCTAGTGTTGGTCACGGTGGAGCAAGTGGGTATTTAGCGCTGATGGCCTTATTTTCATTTCCTAATGAGATGATGAAACAGACGGCTTTACTCTTAAATTTAATTGTTGCAGGCATTGCTTTCACACAATATTACAGAGCAGGTCATTTTAACAAAAACCTATTTTTATATTTTGCCATAGGCTCTATTCCGATGGCTTTTATTGGAGGACAGTGGGCATTAGACCCGGCTATTTACAAAAAAATATTAGGTGTTTTTTTGTTTTTTGCTGTACTAAGAATGCTGTTTAGTACTCCTAAATCCCTCAAAAATCCAAATTCTATAAAACCCCTTCTTGCCATTCTGCTTGGAGCTGGCATAGGGCTTTTTTCTGGTCTAATTGGGATTGGAGGAGGGATAATCCTGACCCCAATAATATTACTATTACATTACGGAAATATGAAAGAAGCTGCTGCAGTTTCTGCGTTATTTATCTGGGTTAATTCTGCATCAGGCCTTTTAGGTCAATGGAGCAGTGGAATTGAATTCCCACCACTTACAATGCTAATGGTTGTTGTTGCTTTAATCGGAGGTAGTATAGGATCATATTATGGAAGTAAACGTTGGAATAATAAAAAATTGGAATATTTTTTAGCTTTTATTTTAACAACAGCAGGAATAAAACTTATCTTGTTTTAATATGAAAATTAAAATTAGGTATTACGGTCAATTAGCAGAAATTACAAATAAAAACGAAGAATTTTTGTCTGTAAATATAAATACAGTTGGAGCTTTAAAAAGGCTGCTATCGGTTCAATACCCTGAGCTAGAGAAGTTTCAATTTCAGTTTGCACAAGACAATACAATAGTTGATGAAAATCAAAAACTAAATGGATCAGCCGTAGATTTACTCCCCCCTTTTTCAGGAGGTTAATTATGGAAAATCGTTATCAAAGACAAATACAACTATCCGAAATTGGAACACAAGGTCAAGAAAATATTTCTAAGGCAAAGGTATTAGTCGTTGGTGCTGGTGGCCTTGGCTGCCCTATTTTACAATATTTAGCAGCAGCAGGCGTAGGAACTCTTGGAATAATGGACTTAGATCAGGTAGACTTATCAAACCTGCATCGTCAAATCCTCTTTGAAGAAAAAGATATCGGAAAAAATAAAGCTATTTGTGCAAAGTCGAAATTGCAAAAACACAATAGTGAAATCAAAATTATTGATTACCCATTCGCTTTAAATGAAACTAACTATCAAGAAATAGTAACGCTATACGACATCATTGTAGATGGAACCGATTCATTAAAATCTCGTTACCTCATCAATGATGCCTGTATTTTATTGAATAAAATAATGGTCTATGGAGCACTTCATAAATTTGAAGGTCAGGTATCTGTTTTTAATTATGAGAACGGCCCTAGCTACCGCTGTTTGTTTCCAAATACCCAAAGCGAGACTGAAGTTCCTAACTGTAGTGAAATTGGTGTTTTAGGTGTTTTACCGGGTGTTATTGGACTACTTCAAGCTACAGAGGTTTTAAAAATTATAACCAAAAAAGAAGATGTCCTTTCTGGAAAAATGTTGTGTTTAAATCTTCTGAACCATACACAGTTTTTACTTCGTTTTTCAAAAAAACAACGCGTATTTGAAAAGGTTATTTCCTTTAAAAAGCCACTCCCGTATAATGATGCACTTTGTTCTACTGAATTTCAAGTATCTTTAAATTCACTAAATAAAAAAGAAAAAATACACTGGATTGATGTAAGAAATAAAAATGAAATACCATTTATTAACTTACCAGACGTTCAAAAGGCCTCCTTGGATCAAATTGAAAGTAAATCTGCTTTTGGTAATGAAAATGAAAAGAAAATCTTTTTTTGCCAATCAGGGAAAAGAAGTTTACAAGCTTTGTCAAAAATCAAAAAAAAATCGAATTATTTTAGTTTAAAAGAAGGAGCAAATGAATTAAAAGAATGGATGCAAAATCAGAAATAAAATGAAGAAGGAAGAAATAAAAAATATTTTTCGAGTGGGCGCGATAGACCCCATATCGATTTCTAAATCTATTGCAAATCATCAATCAAAAACTACTATTGGAGCACATTCCATTTTTTTAGGACAAGTCAGAGCAGATGCAATTGACGGAAATGAAGTTACAGCAATAGAATACACTGCACAAAGTGAGATGGCCAATAAAATTTGTCATGAGATTAAAGAAGCTGCCTTTGCACAATACAAGTTATCGTGTATGCATATTTACCACAGTTTAGGTATTGTAAAAAAGGGCGAACTCTGCTTTTTTGTTTTTGTGTCTGGTCCACACAGAAAAAGTGTTTTTAAAGCTTTACCTCAAATTGTAGATGAAATTAAAGACAAACTTCCCATCTTTGGGAAAGAAATTTTTAAAGATGCTTCGCATCAATGGAAAATTAATCAATAAGCATGGTAGATATTACACTAAAAAAAAATACGCTCAGAGAAGCAACTGCTCAAGCTATTATTAAGGTTAGTAAAAAAGAAACGATCCAAGCCATTGAGCAAAAAAAGGTTCCAAAAGGAGATGTTTTTGAAATGAGTCGAGCAGCAGGACTTCTCGGTGTAAAAAAAACTCCTGAAATTCTCCCTGATTGTCATCCCATCCCAATTGAGTACACCGGTTTTGAATATGAAATTAATGGTTTAGAAATTACGGTTTTATGCACTATAAAGACCATTTATAAAACAGGTGTTGAAGTTGAAGCCATGCACGGAGCAAGTATAGTAGCTTTAAATCTCTATGACATGTTAAAGCCAATTGACAAAGGCGTTGAAATATACCATATAAAATTAGTAACCAAAAAAGGAGGTAAATCAGATGTCTACAAAGTAAAATCAGATGTCAACGCAGCTGTAATTGTTTGTTCTGATTCTATTTCAAAAGGATCTAAAGAGGATTTTGCAGGAAAAGCAATCATGGATGCTTTAAAAAAATGGGAAGTCTCCTCCATAAACTACGAAATTATTCCTGATGAAATTGATTCAATTCAAGAGCAGCTTAAAAAACAACATCAAAGTAAAAGAAACTTAATTATTTTCACTGGGGGAACAGGTCTATCTCCGCGCGATCAAACACCCGAAGCTTTAGCTCCCTTTTTAGATAAAAAAATTCCTGGAATGGAAGAAGCCATTCGGAATTTTGGACAAGACCGCACTCCCTATGCAATGCTCTCTAGGAGTGTAGCAGGGATGTATGGAGACAGTCTTATTTTAGCTTTACCGGGGTCAACTCAAGGTGCTATTGAATCCATGCATGCACTTTTTCCTGCTGCCCTCCATTTATTTGATATCCTAAAAGGCGCACAACACAAAAAATGACATCTATAAAACCTTTACTTACAGACTCCTTTGGGAGAGGTCATAATTATTTGAGAATTTCCCTAACGGAGCGTTGTAATTTACGTTGTTCTTATTGTATGCCTCAAGAGGGAGTAACCCTCACTCCCAAGCCCCAATTAATGAATGCTGAGGAAATTTTCTCTTTAGCTGCATTATTTGTAAAGAATGGTGTCAATAAAATCCGCCTTACCGGTGGGGAACCCTTGGTCAGAAAAGATTTTCCAGACATCCTCTCAAGATTATCACAATTGCCGGTTCAACTTTCGTTAACTTCTAATGCTTTTTCTATAGACCGCCACATCCCCCTTCTCAAAGACTCAGGAGTACACTCAATCAACATAAGTCTTGATACCCTTCAGGCAAAACGTTTTCAAGAGATAACCTTCCGAAATTATTTTGATCAAGTTCATCAAAACATTCTGAAATTAATTCGAGAAGGGTTTAATGTCAAAATTAATGCTGTTTTAATGAAAGGAATAAATGATGATGAAATCATTGATTTTATCAATTTTACAAAAGATTATCCTATTTCTTTTCGCTTTATTGAATTCATGCCCTTTGATGGAAATAAATGGAAGAGAGATAAAACCGTTACATTTGAAGAAATCATGAAAGAAGTTCATAAAAACTTCAGCACTGACAATATAATACTCCTGGATGACGCACCAAATGATACGGCAAAGAATTTTAAAATAAATGGTTTTGAGGGGAGTTTTGCAATAATCAGTACAGTAACCAATCCTTTTTGCGACACTTGCAATCGTCTGAGATTAACAGCTAATGGACAACTTAAAAATTGTTTGTTTTCAGATAAAGAAAGTGATTTACTTTCAGCCCTTAGAAATAAAGAAGATCTTGAACCTATAATCAAAAAGGCGGTGATCGGAAAATATGCAATAAGATCTGGAATGGACTCTAATGAAAGCTTTGAAGATCTTCAGAATCATAAAAAAAACAGAAGTATGATTACCATTGGAGGCTAAATTTTTGAAAAAGCTCCTGATAAATTTCTGGTGTATCCATATCTACTAAGAGGTCTTTCCCCTGAACTTTAATTACATTTTTTGATTCAGCATTTATAATTTTTTTTGCCCCTTCTTCTCCTTTTAATGAAGCTAAGGCAGCTAGATAATGAGCGCTAAAAAGAGCAGGAACCCCAACCCATCCATGGCTTGAAGCTGAAGCGATTATTTCTCTTCCACCTGCTTTAAATGTACTTCTCAAAATTTGTAAATGTTCATGATTTACTAAAGGTTGATCTATCAAAGAAATTAATATACCGTCAATGGCTTCGACTTCTTTTTTGATTTTTCTTATTCCAAAAGACAAAGAATTTCCCATTCCTTTTTCCCAATCTTCACACTGAATAATGTTAACCGAATAATTTTTAAGAAAGGGACGAATTTGATCTGCATAAGCACCTAATATTACATAAACTTCCTGAGAAGAAGTAAGTAAAGTATTGACTTGGTGTTCAATGAGTGTGTGGTGATTCCATGGCAGCAACTGTTTAGGCTGCCCCATCCTTCTAGAGGCTCCTGCAGCAACGAGGACGCTGGGAATGTTATTCATGAATTCTTCCCTTTTTCTCTCTCAGTGGAGAGGGTTTTTGATTCCGGGTAACACTTAGTATCTCAGCAATAATAGAAATAGAAATCTCATGGGCATTTTCAGCACCTAAATTTATACCTGCAGGACCATATAGTTGATCTAAAAAGTCAGTGGTTGTTTCAGGTTTATGATTTAAAAATTCATGAATTAATTGTTCCCTCCTTTTTGAGGGACCGAGCAACCCAAAATAGGTGAGCTTAACCTCAGCTAGTGCAATTAAATATTGAACATCCTTATTGAAGCTGTGTGACATTAGGACTATAGCTGTATCAGAATCAAAAGAATATGATTCAATTTCCGCAAAAGTAAGGGTGAGAAGCTCATAAGCACCCGGAAAAAAGTCAATTGTTTTGGCTTCATCAGGAGCAGCGATAATCGTAACCCTCCAACCCATTTCAGAAGCCATCCGACACAATGCTACTGCATCATGTTCAGACCCAAAAATATACAACTGAAAAAGAGGCGGAAATTCTTGCTCAAAACAAAGCTGTATTTCTTCCGATGGCTGATAATTCTTTTGCACTGGAATCATTACAGAGTCAATTATAAATTGTGAACCTAAGGAAGTATCTTCTCCTTCTGATAATGAATAATAAGAAACACAATTAAAAGAGATTCTAGAATTAATACTTTCTAATAAAATAGCCAATGATTCAGAAACATGAAAGGGTTCAATTAGTAGATATAGAATTCCTTCACAACCCAATCTATACCGACCGTCATATGACATTATTTTTGGAATTCCTTTACTGAAGACTGATTGAGCTTTATATAATACTTCTTTTTCTACACAACCACCACTCACTGCGCCACACATTTCGTTTGAATCAGCAATCAACATTCTAACTCCGGGGCGTCTATAGGATGATCCTTCCAAGCTAACTACGGTGGCTAAAACAAGTCTTTTCCCCTGAGCATGCCACCGCTGGGCTGTTTCTAAAAGTGTTAAAATTTCATGTGTCATAAAGTTCAGATGAATAACAATCTCGTTAAAGATATTGAATCACTTCTAAAGTAGAATATAGCAACTTAACAAAAGGGAAGTAAAAAAATTATTCCTCTTTATCTGTTATTACTCTTACTTTAATTTGTTTTTCTCCTCCAGAATGAATAGTGTCTATGTCAATTTCAAATCCATCTTTTCCATTCATCATTCTATCTGATTTAAACATAAACATATTACCCCCTTTTTTCATCCCACCAAATTCATCCATTTGAATCGCGTGGGGAAAATCCATCATAGGGCACTTACTATGACCTCCTTGTTTTCCTAAAAGAAAACCTAAAATTCCAAATATTACGGCTACTAGCGTGAAGGCAAACCAATTTTCATTTAAAGATTTCATATGCTTTTTTAAAAATTAAAGTATCCTAAAATAATAATTTCTTAAATAGGGTCAAAATCAACTTGACTTTAAAAAAGATGCTTTTGATTTTTTCGCTCAGGCAATCCCCAAAATTTCTGTCTGATCATATTAGTGACATACATCCAAGGAATAAAAACTAAGTTTGATATTCTCTTTAAAACCCACCAAACTGCCTTGATCATCCCCCAAAAAAGAAGACCTAGAAACATAAAAAAAGTAATAATAATCTCTGGACCCATAAAACAAAAAAGCCAAGAACATCGTCTTGGCTTTCTGATGGTGCGGGTGAAGGGACTCGAACCCCCATGCCGCGAAGCACTAGATCCTAAGTCTAGCGTGTCTACCAATTTCACCACACCCGCTTTAGGGACGACAAATATAATTAAGTTTTCCAATAAATTTTCCTCTTCTAAAAAAAAT
>JAURBX010000144.1 GCA_030828745.1 Flavobacteriaceae bacterium
AAGGTATCGATACTCACTCTTAGTTGATCAATTTTTTGCATCCTGAAGGTGGATTTATAGTTTTCTTCTTCAAGATCAACATTATTGAATTTTGACAAATCGATATTCATCTCATATTCCTCGAAAAAAACTTTTGCATGTGGAATTCGCCTTCGGTCGCCTGCATTTTTTGAAATTACTTCCTCATATCGATTCCCGTTATACAAAACTAGTTTTAAATTAGGATCGGTGGTCTCACTTTTCATTTCTCCCCGTTCTGCCTTAATTACGATATTGTTTTCATTATTTGTAGTGTATTCATGAATGATAACATCTTCTAGAAAGCGTTCATTATCTCCATATTTTTTATCCACTTTAATGTTGATTTCACCAATTTCATTAAAAATCCCCTCTCGTATGGCAAGAGTAGGTTCTAGTTTGGCTAGGTTTCTCCGTAGATTGTAGGATTTCAGTTCTCCATAAGGGATAACATGATTCGAAAAATAGAAAGTCCCAATACCCAAAAGGATGTGAAAAATGACTAATCCTAACATCGCTCTTTGAAGAGAAATTCCTGTTGATTTCATTGCAGCAAACTCATAATTTTCAGAGAGTGTTCCATAGGTCATGAGAGAAGCCAACAAAACAGAGAGCGGAAGTACTAAAGGGATTAGTTTTGGAGAATAATACAACAAGAATTTAGAAATAATAATAATATCCAAACCCTTTCCAGCCAACTCATCGATGAAAAGCCAAAAAGTCTGTATGATAAAAATAAACATACAGATGGTAAAGACACTCAGTAAGCGACTTAAGTAACTTTTTAATATGTATCGATCTATTATTTTCAATCGATTAGTTGTTTATATAATAATCAGGATAGCGGGAAACATCAAATGTGAAAAAGTCCTGTGCCAAAGAGATATTAGTCAATTGATTGGAAAGAGTAAGGGTAGTACGTGTCCCATTAGATCCAATTTCAATCAAGCGGTAAATGGTTTTTTTAAGAACATCAACCCCCAGTAATAAGTAGCTAACTTCTTTATTTTCATCACTTGGGATGAGTTTTACAAATTGAATCGGTCGACCAAAAATATTTTGTTTGATATCCCATTGATAATCATATCCTTCTTTGTAAAAATTTAGAAGTTCTGAGGGGTTGATTCCAAAATCTTCGCCATCTTCCGGATTACTGACTGTTATTTCTTCATTCTCCGGAACGACAGTATAGGTTTTTTTCCCATCAAAAAGTTGTTCCGCTCCAAGATACATTAGCTTATATCGATCTCCTTCAACGGTTACCGTGCCACTTGTTTCTTGTTTAATGTTTTCTTGTCTATTTTCTAAAGTATATGAAAAATCAAAGCTAAGGTTCTCAAAGGCAGCAATGGTTTCGGATACTTCATCCAATAGTTTAATGGCAGCCTCAGAAGTTTGAGCTATTCCGCTATACATTACAAATAGGCTAAGACTTAAAAAAAATATTTTTCTCATAAAATTCCATCATTAATAAGACGGTCTAAAGCAGCCAAATCAGTAATTAAAACCTGTCTTGCCTTACTTCCCTCAAAGGGTCCCACGACACCCGCAGCTTCCATCTGATCGATTATTCTTCCCGCTCTATTATATCCTAGTTTTAATTTACGTTGCAATAAAGATGCCGAACCTTGTTGTGCAGTTACAATGACCTCTGCAGCTTCTCTAAAGAGTGCATCCCGATCACTTGCGTCAATATCTAATACACTGTTGTTTTCTTCTCCAACATATTCTGGCAATAAATGAGCATCAGCGTAACCCCGTTGACCTCCAATATATTCTGCAATTCGTTCTACTTCGGGTGTATCCACAAAGGCGCATTGAATTCGGGTAAGTTCATTTCCTTGGGTGTAGAGCATGTCTCCTCGACCAATGAGTTGATCGGCACCACCACTATCTAAAATCGTTCGAGAATCAATTTTTGAGGTTACCCTAAAGGCAATTCGCGCGGGAAAGTTGGCCTTGATAATCCCAGTGATTACATTGACTGAGGGACGTTGCGTTGCAATGATCAAGTGTATTCCAATCGCTCTGGCCAATTGCGCAAGACGGGCGATAGGAGTTTCTACTTCTTTCCCTGCAGTCATGATAAGGTCTGCAAACTCATCTACAACCAATACAATGTAAGGTAAAAAGCTATGCCCATCATTAGGGTTTAGCTTTCGTTCTCTAAACTTAGTGTTGTATTCTTTTAAATTTCTACACATTGCATTTTTGAGCAATTCATAGCGATTGTCCATTTCAATACAAAGTGAATTCAATGTGTTGATCACTTTGGTATTGTCGGTAATAATGGCTTCATCCGTATCTGGAAGTTTGGCAAGATAGTGACGCTCGATTTTATTGTAGATGTTCAATTCAACTTTTTTAGGATCAACCAAAACAAATTTCACTTCTGCTGGATGCTTTTTGTATAACAATGAAGTCAACACAGCATTTAATCCAACCGACTTACCTTGACCAGTAGCACCGGCCATAAGCAAGTGAGGCATTTTGGCTAAGTCAACCACAAAAGTTTCGTTACTGATTGTTTTACCTAGCGCAATCGGTAATTCCATTTCCGCTTTTTGGAATTTAGCCGCACTAATTACAGAGCGCATTGAAACAATGGAAGGCTTTTGGTTGGGTACTTCAATGCCAATAGTTCCTTTTCCTGGAATGGGTGCAATGATCCGAATTCCTAAAGCTGATAGAGAAAGTGCAATATCATCCTCTAAATCTTTGATTTTAGAAATTCGAACGCCTGCTTCGGGTACAATTTCGTAGAGTGTGACCGTGGGTCCAATAGTTGCTTTGATGTTGGCGATACCTATCTTATAATTATTTAAGGTTTCTACAATTTTGTTTTTATTGATTTCAAGCTCTTCTTGATTGATGGTAATTCCACTTTCACCATAGTCTTTAAGTAAATTAAAACTGGGCATCATAAACTTACTCAATTCTAAAGTAGGATCAAAAAAGTCTTGTTTTTCAACTAATTTCTTAGCTAACTTTTCATCAACGGTTTCTTCTTCGGAACTTTCAATTTCCATTTCAATGGAACCAATTTCAGCATTTTTTTCTGTGATTAAAGAAGGTTCCTCTAGCACGGAATCAGAAGTTTCTGATTCTAGTTCATTGAGACTTGTTTCTTCAAAATTTTCATTTTGTGAAGAAAACTCTAATGCGACTGTAGCCTCATTCTCGTTAGTTTCACTGATCGATTCAGCTGTATTTTTTTCCTTGTTTAAACTTGCAACCCATGATTTTATATGTTCTGGGGTCCATTTTAATTCAATGACAATAAAACAAAGGAGGGTGAAAAGCAAGATTCCCAAAAGACCCAGTTTGCCAATATAAGCGACTAAAAATTCATATATCTCAAAACCAATAATACCTGAATATAATGGCGTTTTAATCCACACATAGGCGAGGGCAACACTAAGCCATATTAAATGCGCAATACCCCATGCCCAAATGGAGATTAGTCGGGAGGTAGATCCTTGAAAAAAGAGTTTAAATCCTGATATTCCAATTAGATAAACGAACAAAAAGGCCGCTAATCCAACTCCTTTGAAAATGAAAAAATGACTTAAATAAGCTCCCAGCTTGTTTAAAATATTTTTAGCTTCAACGGTTTTATCTCCCATGGATCCTAGGGTGCTGAAATCAGCTTGCCAAAAAATTAGATAAGAAAGAAAAGCAGTTCCAAGTAATACGGAAATTAACAATAATGCTCCCCCGAACAACACTTGTTGTTGTCGTTTTTTCTTTAAATCAGCTTCAGAGGTTTTTTGCTTTTTAGCCATGAATAGTTGCTCTCAAGCAAAAATACAAATTCAAAACCAAAAAGAGAACTAATAAACAACTCTAAACCGATTAAATATGAATAAATTAAATTCAGAAAATGGATTTAAATAATGCGGATTGATGTTGAAAACTGTTTTGATTTAGTTCAGCCTAAACTTAACTTTCAGTCGTAATAATCAATATCAATATAACTATATGGAAATATAATGGGTAAGTTTATCGAATTCTACAAATGATTGATATTTTTATAAAAAATATAGTAATGGAAAACTTTAAACATTCAAGTGGTTCTAATGGTAGCTCTGGTGCCAAATGCCCATTTTCAAGTGAAATCGTTAAAAAAGCCGCAGGTGGTGGTTCAAGAAATCATGATTGGTGGCCCAATCAATTAAACTTAAACATACTGCGTCAGCATTCTTCCTTATCCAATCCAATGGGTGAAGACTTTGATTATAAAAAAGAGTTTGAAAGCATTGATTATGATGCTTTGAAA
>JAURBX010000053.1 GCA_030828745.1 Flavobacteriaceae bacterium
ATTTTTTTTAGAAGAGGAAAATTTATTGGAAAACTTAATTATATTTGTCGTCCCTAAAGCGGGTGTGGTGAAATTGGTAGACACGCTAGACTTAGGATCTAGTGCTTCGCGGCATGGGGGTTCGAGTCCCTTCACCCGCACACAACGGAAAGCCGAGATATTCATCTCGGCTTTTTTGTTCACTTCTCAATCAAATGGGACTGTTTTTTAAGGTTTAAATGCCTTTGTGCGTACCATCGCAGAAAGGTAATTTCTGAGATTTTCCGCAGCCACAAAGAGTGAAACGATCTCCGTGGGGAATTTCATTTCCTTCCTCATCAGTAAGTTTTACAGGTCCATCGATTACAATTTGACCCTTTGATTTTCTAAAGATGTGTATTTTGTCTTCTTTCATGTATTATTTTTTAGATTGAATATAGTTTAAGATTCTTTTTTCTAGAAGGGGAAGCGTCACCGTTCCTTTTTCCAAGATGACTTCATGAAATTCACGGATGTCAAAAAGATTCCCCAGTTCATTTTCGGCTATTTCTCTCAATTCACGAATTTTAAGTTCTCCAATTTTATAGGATAATGCTTGCCCAGGCCAAGAGATATAGCGGTCGATTTCAGTATTGACTTCATGAAGGGACAGGGCTGTGTTTTTTGCCATAAAATTGACCGCTTCTTCACGTGTCCATCCAAAAGCGTGGATTCCCGTGTCAACGACCAATCGGCAGGCTCTCCACATCTCATAGGTGAGTTTTCCGAAATGTTCATAGGGGGTGGTGTATATTCCCATTTCATTAGCCAGATATTCTGTGTATAAACCCCAACCTTCTCCATAAGCCGAAAGGTATAAGTTGCGTCTAAATTGAGGGATACTTTCTGGAAGTTCATTGTTTAAAGACCCCTGAAGATGATGCCCAGGTACGGCTTCATGTGCCGTAAGTGAGGGGATTGCATATAGCGGTCTACTGGGTAAATTATAGGTGTTTACCCAATAATATCCAGGGTCGGTACTCTCGGGAGTTGTGCCAACATAGCGACCACTCGTGTATTTAGGTGCTATGGCATCTGGAACTGGAGCCACTCCATAGGGTTTTCTGGGGAGGGTTTTAAAAAATCGGGGTAATTGTTCGTCTAATTTTTTCGCAATGTTTCGAGCATGAGCCAAAAGTTCATCTGGAGTTTTGGCATAAAACTTCGGATGGGTTCTTAAATACGTAATGAAATCACTGAAGGATCCTTTAAATTGAACTTCTTCGATAATGCCTTCCATTTGTTTTTTTATTCGTGCAACCTCTTCAAGACCCTTTTTATGGATACTTTCTGGGGTCATTTTTAAAGTGGTATAAAAGTCAATTCGACTTTGGTAAAACGCTTTCCCGTTTGGGATTTCAGAAACACCGATTGCAGTTCTTGTTTTTGGATAATATGTTTCTTCAAAAAAGGTTTTTACTTTTTCAAATGAAGGAACAACCAATTCAATGATAACCTTTTTTGCGGCTTGACGAAGTGAATCTTTTTCAGTCAAAGAAATCGGATCGGGTAGCTTTAAAAAAGGGGAATAATAAAAGTTTGCTTCAGCA
Organism: Flavobacteriaceae bacterium; assembly: GCA_030828745.1. Lineage (GTDB taxonomy): Bacteria > Bacteroidota > Bacteroidia > Flavobacteriales > Flavobacteriaceae > MS024-2A. Next base: position 1,569 of record JAURBX010000053.1, read on the forward strand.
GTATATGTAATATGTTGCTCATAGGTTGAGGCGTATCCATCAAAAATTATCAGGGGTTGTCCAATCCCTGCATCCAATCCTTTGGTAATCAATTCAGTTTGTTGCTCTATAAAAGTAGGAATTGCTTTTAATAGGTTTAAATAATCCAGCGCAGCTTTTTTACTGGTAATTGGACGAACTCGATAGGTCAAACTAGAGTGAAATCCAGCATCTGAAAGGATAGGATTCCAATGCGTTTTGAATTTGTATTGTACTGCTGTTTCGTGTAGTTTGAAACGTAACAGTTCATATGAAAGTTGATCATTCTCGTCTAAGCCGGCGAGAGAAATAGCTTCAAGCTCCGTTTGTAATGAATCACAAAAGGTGGCATATTTTTCAAACCGGGATTCCCGATAATCTCCCAGAGGTGTTTTTTTAGTTCGCTCTTTACTGTAATTTTGATACTGCTCAATGAGGACATTTAATTCATTCTTTGGAGAAGATGATGTTGTACAACTCACCATCAAAAGGACATAACTCAACAGAAGTATTTTTTTCATAAAATCAAGGTTTTTTTATTGTTTTAATCTAATTGATTTCATCTTAAACAAAAAGCTTTATTGGGTTGAATAGAAATCAATTCCTTTAAATGAACGCAGTATTTTAATAACAAGCTTACCATCACTAATTGAAGGGTGTACTAAAACATATACGGTAGCATTTTCAAGCGTGTTGTTTCACATGACATCATGGTATTTTATACCAAGATACAATAATGCAGAAGGATTTAAAATTATTTTCGATTGACTCTGAAAACTTTGAATTTAATATCATCCAATCCTTCGTCATCAAAAGGATATTCCATTTGATCTTGAATATTATATAGGGAAATTAGAATAAATTCACTCAAAATCACGATAAAGAATGTTAACCAATTCGGGTTGGCGAAACCAATTTTGTTGATGATGGTTGGAGTGTATATTATGGGGAAAATGTAAATGAAAATTAAACAATAGGCTTTCAAGCTCACGGGAGTTCTGTGAGAATGAATTGCAATTAAGTTATCCGCACTTTCCACGGTGTCTTTAAAAAAACGTAATGATTTTTCTCGAGCTCCGTTGCCGATTAAGTTGCTTTTTTCAGCCAGAAAAGAATAAAATTCTTCTACGCTTTTATCGAAGGAAACAAAATTTTCTTCTTTAGTTTTTAAATGATCAAATAAGTTGTTACCAACAGCATGTAAAATAAGAGTAGCTCGATCTTTTTCTTCTTGAGGAATCTTGGCACTACTTTGAAAGATATTAATCACGGTTTTCAAACTTGCTCTAAAACGACTCAGATGTTCTAAAGCCTTTTCTCTTCTTCTAAAGGCGCCTCTAATCGTAAAAACAAGAGGGAAAATAATTGCAATACTTAATAAGGTGAGGTCAATATTGTAAATCACTTCAAAATAATAGGCCAACAGAGGCATTAAAATCGAAAGAATCAAAGTCAATAAAGTCCTATGATTGATGATGATGAGATATCTTGACATAATGATTTAATTATTACATTTGGGTAAATTTATTAACTATATTATGAAGAACCTAGTAATCATAACGTTCATTTTATTAATCTCGTTTGCTGGAATAGCTCAAAAGGATATAAAATCAGATGCACTTTTTCTAGACCAAACTCCCTTAGAAATTAAATTGAGTTATTCAAACAAGGAAATGAATCGCAACACCAATGATTCGACTTTTATTGACACGAATCTTGAGTATTTGCATAATGATAAATGGGCTTCTATTGAAGTTAATCTTAGGGCTAGAGGTAATTTTAGGAGGAATCAATGTTACTTCCCTCCAGTTAAAATGAAAATTAAAAAGAAACAATATACTGGGACAATTTTTGATGGAAATAAAACAATGAAACTTGTATTGCCTTGTAAATTAGAAAGTGAAAAAAATGACAATATTCTTCAAGAGTTTCTTGCATACAAGATTTATGAGCACATCTCACCTTACCATTTTAAAACTCGTCGTGTTAATATAGATTTTACAGAACCTAAAGGGAAAAAGTTCAAGAAATTTGAATTAAAAGGTTTTCTGATTGAAGATGACAAACGCGTGGCACAACGCCATGAAGGCAAGGTTTTTGAACGTTTTGTTCATCCCATGGCGATGCAGCATTTGACTTCTGTGCAGAATGCATTTTTCCAATTTTTGCTAGGGAATACCGATTTTTCAGTAGCTTATCAGCACAACGGGAAACTCCTCTATGTTGAAAGTCAAATTATTCCGTTGCCTTATGACTTTGATATGACAGGTTGGGTAAACCCAAGCTATGCAACCGTAAATACAACCTTGGGAATTAATTCTGTTCAAGATCGAAAGTATAGAGGTTTTAAAAGAAAGCAGCAATTTTTTGATGAAGTTAGACAACAGTTTTTAAGCAAAAAAACAAAGCTTTTGAGTATGGTGGCTTCCTATGAATCAGAATTTACAGATTCAGATGAATTCAAAAACATGTTTGACTTTTTGGAAAGCTTCTATGAAGTGTTGGAGGACGACGCGAAATTTCAAAAATCAATTGTTGACGAATCAAGAACGAAATAAAGAATTATTTCGTTTATGTTTTTATCATTTTGTAAAAAATGGCAGTATTCTCATAAATTCCTCTGAAAGTTCCTGCATTGGGGCCATAACTAAAAACATAGGGATTCCATCTTTTCAAGACTTGCAACAGCTATGTCCTCTAAAGCAGGCTTCCCCCCCCCTCTGATTTTTTAGGAGGTTCATCGGAATAGGTTAAATAACCTAAATTCTTAGATTTACTTGTATTAATTTGTTCAAGACTACTCACAAATTCATAGGATGTCATTTCTTGAATTAAATTTCTTTTATCTTTTCTTACTGTGCATTTCACCCCCACCAATAAATAAATTAATCTGGTCTTCGCTCAATTGAAGTGCAATATCTTCGTATTGATTTATTTGATATTAGCATAAAATGAGGCTGTGGTCGCATCAAGAATACTTGAAGTGGCCAATAAGGCAGTAGCATATCCTTTTTCTTGACAATACGCCAAAATACTTTTCTGAGGTTTCCTTTGAGGATCAATTCCAACGGCTCCATTATATGTTTTTACTCCTGTAGCCGTTGCAGTTCCAATTGTGGCGGAGTCTGTAATCAATTTTTTGAGGCATAAGTTTTTGAAAGCCCAATATATTCAAAGCCTTCTAACGCAGTGCTGTTATTATTGACATGCATTCCCGAGCTAATTTGGGTTAATCCCATTCCATCGCTTAACCTAAGGATAATATTTGGAGCTTTTTCTTGAGCAAATCCGATTTGGATTGATGGGAAAAATAATAAAAGTGATAATTGGCGCATAATTTTTCAAATTTTTATAAATCAAATACACAATTCCTAATCAGCTATTATTCTGCATTAAAAGTTAGTTTTAACCCAAAATCAAATCCTTATCTTAGCGCAAAAACTTGATTTTATTTCCCAATTAGAAGTAAAACGAAAGAAAAATAATTTACAGCGTTTTTTTGCATGAAAATGAAAATTGATTTGGTATATCTATGGGTAGACGGAAATGATCCAAAATGGTTGAAGAAAAAGCAGCGTTTTATGGATAAAAAAATCAATACTTCAGGGCGATATCAAAATAATCAAGAGTTAAAATACTCTTTAAGGTCAGTTGAAAAGCACCTTCCTTGGATTAGAAAAATATTTATCGTTACTGACCATCAAACCCCAGTTTTTTTAGATACGAGTCATCCAAAAATTGAAATCGTTTTTCACTCTGAGATTATTCCAAAGGAGATACTCCCCACCTTCAACTCTAGTCTTATGGAGTACTTTGTCTACAAAATCCCAGACTTGTCTGAACACTTTCTTTTTGCAAATGACGATACCTTTATCCATGCTGATTTAGAGCCTTCATTCTTTTTTAAAGCGGGTATTCCTTTCATGAGAATGAAATATGACCCATTGATTCAATATAAAATTCAACTTAAAAAAACACTTAACATCCCGATTAACAACTATAGATTAGCAATTGAAAATGCATATAAATTATTTAAGAAAAAATTCGGCAGGTTTTATCCGATTATTCCACATCACAATGTTGATGCCTGTTTGAAAAGTGATTATAAAGCCGTAGTTGAAGATGTTTTCAAGGAAGAATTAGAAGCTGTTTTTCTTAATCGGTTTAGACAGGCATCGGATATTCATCGGATTCTTATTAATTATTATGCTATCGCCAGAAAAAGAGGAATTTTGACTTATGTTGACCGTAAAGAGTCATGCCGAATAAGGGTGCATAAAACGGATTATCAAAAAAACATTACTAAATATAATCCCAAACTTTTTTGCCTAAACGACACAGAACATGCTACTGATGATGACAGAGCCTATATTGAACCTTTTTTAAGAAAATTGTATCCTGTTAAGGCTGTATTTGAAAAATAATCCACAATCTTTTTATGCTTTTTCTCTACAGCTCAAAGCTAGACTTTTTTGGTAAAATACTTTCAAAAGACTCTTTTAAGCGTTCCATTGTTTGCTGGTAGTTTCTAATGTGTACATTGTCATTTAAGCAAACCAAAGAATAAGATTGAGTCCGTATTGCCTTGATTGCTTTTTTGGACTTAATCATAAGAGGAAACATTTTTGTGTCTTGATAGGTGTTGTAAGGAACGAAATTTGAGCTACAAATTTGCCAAGTTTTAAATAACTCCGGAGTGTAATCTTTGTTATTCCGAAATCGATGGATAGACATCTCTTTCAGTTCTTTTTCACAATGCTTCCAAACATCCTCAAAAGTACTTTTCAAAAAGGGTTGCGCATTATGTGGAGTGCGTAATGTGATAAATTTATTATAATATTTGAGCAAATAATTTAGTCTACCTCTACTTCCGTATGACGGGTCATACCATTTCCAAGCATCTTTTTTGAAAACTTCTTGTTTGTCAAAATGTTTGTTGATCAGGCGGATGTTGTTTTTAAGCATTTTTTCGAATTGCGATAAGCCTGTATTTTTTCGAAAAGCAGCAATGTCTTTGGGTAGCCCATTCTCAAAAAAGCGTTTTGGAGAGAGGTGGTTTGTAATAAAGAAATCATCATTAAAATACACAAATTGTTCTGACAAATTGGGAATTTTATGCATGTAGATTTCAATTAAATTGGAATTGAAAACAGGTAAATATTCTTTTGGAATGTAATCTTTATGACTTACAAGATTTAATTTGGGATGATTAATATCAAGCCATTTAGGTTTTTGTCCAGAGGTTACAAAATGAACCTTTCTAACCCAGGGAGCAAATTTTTCAACCCCTCGAAACCAGTACTTTAAAAAACCGTGATCACGAAAGCGAGCTTCAGACAATTCATTAACGGAATTATCAATTTTTCCTGAATAGCGAAAAAATTCATCTTTCCATTTAGGGTCATCCATGTCAACCCAAGTAACTACAAAATCTATTTCCATTTTTTAATCGTTAAAAAATAATTTTTTAAATAATGGTTTCATTTTTCAAAATATGTGAGCTATACTCACAAGGCGTAAACCTTTTAAATAAAACATTCATAATTAAGTTCAAAAATACATAAAGGAATCTCAATTGGGATACTCCTCTTGTCCTTTTAAAAAAGTTAAATATTATTAAAGGGAAGGTAAAAAATATTTTATCGACCAGAGTTTTAAGCCTTAATCATTTTCAAAACATAAGCTTTTGCCACTTCCCTGTGGGTTTAAAATGAAAAAGAATCTAAGGAACGTAATTTTTTTGGTAGCTACAAAAGAGATAAAAGACAGTACGATCATAAAAATACCCTAAGGTTTTCATTCCATAGTTTAAGCCAATAGAATCCTGCTTATATTTGCATAAAATTGCTACGTTTCTGATGAAAAAAATTCAAATGGTTGACTTGAAAAGTCAATACAACTTTATACAAGATGAGGTTCAAACTGAGCTACTAAAAGTTTTGGAAACGACTTCCTTTATAAATGGACCCGCAGTAAAAGACTTTCAAGTAAACTTAGAAAAATATTTAGGAGTAAAACATGTGATACCCTGTGCCAATGGAACGGATGCTTTACAAATTGCTTTGATGGGCCTTGAGCTTCAGCCAGGGGATGAAGTGATTACGGCAGATTTTACTTTTGCTGCGACGGTTGAAGTGATTTCCTTATTGAAATTAAAACCCGTTTTGATTGATGTAGATCCCCAAACTTTCAATTTAGATCCTACTCGAATAGAGGCCGCAATTACTTCCAAGACAAAGGCCATCATCCCCGTACATTTATTTGGCCAAGCTGCCGATATGGATACGATTAATGCGATCGCTGCAAGGTATAATCTTTTTGTTGTCGAAGACAATGCACAGGGGATTGGCGCACGTTATACCAATAAAAAAGGAGAAAAAACAATGACAGGAACCTTAGGTCATATTGCGGCAACTTCTTTTTTTCCATCTAAAAATTTGGGGGCTTATGGTGATGGGGGCGCCATATTTACCAATGATGACGACTTAGCCCATTTTATTAGGGGAATAGTAAATCATGGAATGTATGAACGCTACTATCATGATGTTGTGGGGGTGAACTCTCGTTTGGATTCTATGCAAGCAGCTATTTTAAATATTAAACTTAAGTATTTGGATTTTTATAACGAAAGAAGAAAAGAAGCAGCGATTCGCTATTCTCAATTGCTTTCAAACCATCCCAATATTATTACACCCTACCGAGATGCGGTTTGTGACTCTCATGTGTTTCATCAATATACTTTGAGGATAGTTAACGCGGACCGGGATGCTTTGGTTAACTACCTGCAGGATCATCAAATTCCATGTGGAGTTTATTATCCTGTTCCCTTACATAGACAGAAGGCCTATGAAGATCCTGAGGTAAATGAAGCTAATTTCCCTGTGACGAATCAATTGGTTAAAGAGGTGATTTCTCTTCCCATGCATTCGGAGTTAATGTTGGATCAAATAGAATTTATCACAGAAAAAGTTCTTTCCTTTTTAAATTCAAACTAACTAAGAAATTAGGCTCCCGAGGCTGTTTCCATCTTACGGTCAATTTTTCTAACCAAACCTTGTAATACTTTTCCGGGTCCCACTTCTGTAAAATGAGTAGCACCATCTGCGATCATTTGTTGAACACTTTGGGTCCAACGAACAGGTGCAGTAAGTTGAGCTACCAAATTAGATTTAATGCGCTCTGGATCCGATGTACCTATTGCAGTTACATTTTGATAGACGGGACAGCTAGGCTCACTAAAATTTGAATTCTCAATGGCTTTAGCCAAACGTGTTTTGGCAGGTTCCATTAAGGGAGAATGAAAAGCACCTCCTACGGGAAGGAGTAGAGCTCTTCTGGCTCCTACTTCTGTAAAAGCAACACAAGCATTTTCAACAGCTTCTTGAGCTCCAGAAATAACCAATTGGCCGGGACAATTATAATTAGCGGCGATCACAATTCCCGGTGTTTTTTCACAAATAGATTCGACCAATTCGTCTTCTAGTCCCAAGATTGCAGCCATAGTTCCTGGAGTCTCATCACAGGCAGCTTGCATCGCAAGGGCCCGTTCCTGAACCAATTGCAATCCGTTTTCAAAAGACAATACTCCCGTTGCTACGAGTGCAGAAAACTCTCCTAGTGAGTGTCCAGCCACCATTTGCGGAGCAAAACGCTCGCCCATGACTTCACTCAAAATTGTAGAGTGCAGAAAAATGGCGGGTTGTGTCACTCGAGTCTCCTTCAGGGCTTCGGCATCTTCCCCAAACATAATTTCGGTAATGTTAAAACCTAAGAGGCTGTTGGCCTGTTCAAAGCGTTTTTTTGCTGTGGTATTCGTTTCGAATAGCTCTTTTCCCATACCTGGAAATTGAGCCCCTTGACCGGGAAATACAAAAGCGTTCATTGGGCTTGTTTTTTATATGTTAAATAGGAATAAGAAAAATCTTGGTCTTGACTTGCAGCATGTTTCTCTTCTGCGACTAGTTTCCAATCTTGTGTATTAATTTCAGGAAAAAAAGCATCTGCCTCAAATTGGCCATGAACACGGGTGAGTTCTAGGGTGTCTGCTAGGGGGAGAAAAAGCGAATAGATTTCACCTCCTCCAATGATAAAGGGTTGTGGGTCATCTGCTGCTAACTTTAATGCCTCTTCAATTGTGTGTGCCACAAAGGCATCCGAAGCTTGATAGGAGCTATTCCGCGTCAAGATTATATTTTTCCGATTAGGAAGCGCCTTGGGCATCGACTCAAATGTTTTTCGCCCCATAATTATGGCATGGCCACTGGTGAGACGTTTAAATCGTTTTAGATCCTCCGAGATATGCCAAATCAATTGATTGTCTTTTCCAAGCGCATGATTATCTGATGCAGCGGCAATTAGGGTAATATCTTTTTGAAATTCTGATTCATTCATTTCTTTAAAAGAGTAAATTTGCAAACAAAAATACACTTTCTTAAACATAATATGTATTCAGAATCTCTACCATTATTAACAAACTGTACCTATTTAAATACAGCTTATGTAGGTCCAATGAGTACTGCCCTAGCAAAATTTAGACAAGAACAGGACAAAGATTTTGTTCACACCGGAGGAGGATATAAGGTAAAAGCTTACGAGATATTGGAGGAGACGCATGAAGTAATCGCTGATTTTTTTGGAGCGTCTTCAAAACACAGTTTTATCATTCCTAATTTTTCTTTTGGAATTCGACAAGCTTTAACGCTTTTACCCAAAAGTTTGAAGGTATTGTTGTTAGAAGAAGATTACCCTTCCTTATGTGATGCTTTTTCAGAGCAGGGTTTTACTATAACGACTGTTGCCCAACAGCTGGAGGTTGAACAAGCGATTAAAGCTAAAATAGAGGCTGATCAAATTGATGTTTTGGGCTTGAGTATTGTGCAGTATACATCGGGAATGCTTATTGATTTTGATTTTTTAAAAGAGTTAAAGCGACAGTTTCCAAAACTGTTAATTATCGGAGATGGGACGCAGTTTTTAGGTGCTCATCCTTTTCATTTTTCCACCTCGCCTTTTGATGTGGTCGTGGGAAGTGGATATAAATGGCTCATGGCAGGATTTGGAAATGGAGTTTTATTGACTTCTGACAATTATTATAAAAGAGCCAATATAACCCCTGAGGTTATCTACAATCGTATTTTTTCGGGACATTTTAATATCCTTGCCACTGCAAGTTTACGTTTTGCCATTGAGGACTTGAAACAAAATGATTTTCCTGCATTAATGGAGCACAAACAAGAATTGGCAGAAGGTGTGAAGCTCAAGCTGATGGAACTTAATTATATAGAATCTTGGGTCAGTAAAAGAAAATCCCACAGTAGTATCTTTAGTCTCAAAGGGGGAGAAAAATTATATCATTCACTTCTTAAAAACAACATTCAATGTGCTTTAAGGGGAAAAGGAGTACGTGTGTCTTTTCATTATTACAATCAGATGAGTGAACTCGACCGGCTATTAAATGTTCTTCATTCACCAGCAAATACTATATAGCCACTTTTCCTTTTATTAAGGGGTAAGGATCATAATTGATGAGTTCAAAGTCATCATAGGTAAAGTCAAAAATATTTTTAATGGCAGGATTCAATCGCATTTCTGGCAAAGGCTTGGGTGTTCTGGAAAGCTGCTCATTTACTTGTTTTATATGATTTGAATAAATATGTACATCTCCAAAAGAATGGATAAAGTCTCCCGCTTCATACCCACAAACCTGAGCAACCATTAGCGTTAATAGTGCATAGGAAGCAATATTAAAAGGGACTCCTAAAAAGACATCGGCACTTCGTTGATACAGCTGACAGGATAATTTTCCATCAGCAACATAAAACTGAAAAAAGGCATGACAAGG
>JAURBX010000023.1 GCA_030828745.1 Flavobacteriaceae bacterium
AAACGAATGGGGGCATCTTCAAAGTTTTCAAATTCATCTAATTGAAAAAGAGCTATTTGACCTCCTTTAGACTGCACTTCAACACTAAAATTATCTGTTTGAATTTTCACATTCTCAATGGCTTTAGGAACAAATAAAGTCCCTAAATCTCCAAAAGCCTCCACTTTTTGTTGCTGGAGAATGGAGTCTGAAACTTGAACGACTTCAGGAGTAGATGCTGCTGTTGTCCCTTGTTCTGTTGTAACTTGCACAGGGGTTGCTTCTTCATCTGGTCCATTTCTGTAGAGCATCCAAGTTAGAATAACTGCAATTAAAACAAAACCTATAAACTGATACGGGTCAAACTTTTTTTCTTCCATAATTTATTTTCAAGGTTAAGCCTTGCCTTTTTTTACTAGACTGGCTTTTACAAAGGCCAAAAATAAAGGGTGGGGTTTCGATACGGTACTTTTATACTCAGGGTGAAACTGAACGCCTACAAACCAGGGGTGGTTTTTGTATTCTATAATTTCTACCAATCCGGTTTCGGGATTAATTCCTGATACGACAAAATCTTCATCAAAAATTTGATCTGAAAAATCATTGTTAAATTCATAACGATGTCTATGACGCTCAGAAATCATATTCGTTCCATACGCCTTTTCGGCAAGAGAATCCGCAGTCAAAGAACAATCCCAAGCTCCCAATCGCATGGTTCCTCCTTTGTTGATAACACTTTTTTGGGACTCCATTAAATCAATTACAGGAGCTTTACAAGCAGGATCCATTTCAGCAGAATTGGCTTCTTTAAGTCCCGCATTATTTCTGGCATATTCAATTACTGCCATCTGCATTCCAAGACAAATCCCCAAAAAGGGAAGCTTGCTTTCTCTAGCATGAGCAACGGCAATAATTTTTCCTTCTATGCCTCGCTCCCCAAAACCTGGAGCTACGATCAGACCCTGCAGAGGCGCTAAAGTATCAACTACATTTTGTTGACTCAATTCTTCTGAGTGAATACTCACCACCTCAATCTCGGTTTCATTGACTGCACCAGCATGGATCAAGGATTCTAAAATAGATTTATACGAATCTTGTAATTCTACATATTTTCCAACCAATCCAATCTTGACGGTATGTTTAGGATTTTTGAACTTCGTTAAAAATTCATTCCAAGGCTTGAAGTTCAATGCTTGTTTGGGTTTCAGCTGAAGCTTATCCAAAACAACACGATCTAAACCTTCTTCAAGCATTTTGAGTGGAACATCATAAATGGTTTCTACATCAATGGATTGTATAATCGCTTCGCGTTTTACATTGCAAAACAAGGCTAGCTTTTGGCGTAAATCTTCAGACAATTCATGCTCTGTTCTACAAACGATAATATCCGCAGAAATTCCACTCTCCATCAAAGTCTTGACAGAGTGTTGAGTAGGTTTTGTCTTTAGCTCTCCAGCAGCAGCTAAAAAAGGGATGAGTGTTAAATGAATTACAATCGCGTTTTCTCTACCTAAATCCCAAATCATTTGACGAACGGATTCAATGTAGGGAAGGGATTCGATATCCCCAACCGTTCCCCCAATTTCTGTGATGACAATATCGTATTGATCGGTTTCACCCAAAAGGCGCATCCGTTCTTTAATTTCATTGGTAATGTGTGGAATCACCTGAACTGTTTTCCCCAAAAACGCTCCACGACGCTCTTTTTCAATAACGCTTTGATATACCCTTCCTGTAGTTACATTATTGGCTTGAGATGTATTTACATTCAAGAAACGCTCGTAATGCCCTAAATCAAGATCGGTTTCGGCACCATCATCGGTAACAAAACACTCTCCATGTTCATAGGGATTTAAAGTTCCTGGATCCACATTGATATAAGGATCAAATTTTTGAATAGTCACTTTGAAATTTTGCGCTTGAAGTAGTTTGGCTAAAGAAGCTGCAATAATTCCTTTTCCTAGTGATGATGTAACCCCTCCGGTTACGAATATATATTTGGTGTTGGACATCCGGTTGTTTTTGACAGTTAACCTACCGGGTTCAAATTTACAAAAATCAAAGAGAACTTTTCGCTGCTTGGCTTCATTCTTTTATTTCAAATATTTCATAGCCCTCATGCTGCAGGATAAACAGAGCCTTATTGGCATAAGCATCATTTTGTTCTTTACCATAGAGAAATCGATTGGAAAAATACTCCGTCTCACCTAAGCTCAATGATTCAGGTAGCTCTTTGGCTACAGCCATTCTTAAAATAGCATCCAAAACAACATCATATCCTCTAATGGCTTCTTTACTTGGAGGCTGCCCATATTCATGGATAAAAGCCGTAATAAATTCTTTATCTAACTCTGGATCTAATGGTTTAAAACCAACGGGATAGGTAAACCTAACTCCCCCTAATACAGCTCTGGATAAATTTTCATTATCATAGGCATTACTTCGGTAACTTGTAAAAACTTGAACTTCACGGTCTTTGGTATTTTGCGCATTGAACTGCGAGATGGCACTCGCAATCAATGGAAAAGATTGTGTTTCCAAAAGAATTTTATTCGGCAACGAATCCACCAATAAAGAATCCACTAGCTCAGGCAATAAATAGTCTTGTTTTTCAGGCCGCAAACTAATCGCCCAAGGGAAACGCTGCTTCAATTGACGCTCAAGACTTCTGTTCAATGAGTCAGCTACAATGACCACATTGTGTGTAGAATCTAATCGCGACTCTAAATGGGTGTACATTTTATCGCGAAAATCAGCTTGTTGAGTTACGGATTGAAAAACATTCTTCCTAAAGACTACTGAATTAGAAGAAAGCGGAGCAATTTTAGGGATCGTACTTAAACTAGCTTCATTTGAAACCAAATTAAAATTGTTGGGGATGAGTGGCCCAACAATTAAATCTTGAGTTCTTAAGGTTCCTGATTGAATAATTTGCTGCACACTAGTGGGGTTATTTTCGGTATCAAGGGTGGTTAAGTCAATATCAATCCCTTTGTTGACAGCTTGTTTAATCGCAAAAAGCACCCCCGAATAAAAATCCAATGAAATCGTGTGCAAATTTCTTCCTGCAAGTGTTTTTTCAGTATCCTCAATGGAATCAAAAACGATTTCTTTTGCTCTAAAAGGGAGTAATACTCCCAATTTTATTTTACGCAGTTGCAATGTTGAATCTAAAAGATTGGTTCGTTCAACTAATAAATCATTTTCAACTTTTAATTTTCCGCTTTGCTTTCCTGGAATCTTTAAAATCATTCCTACCTGAAGTCCAGTACTCGCTAAATTTGGATTGAGCGAATCCAAAACTTGCTGACTCACACCCAACTTTTTTTCTATGCGATAAAAGCCTTCTTTAGGTAATACTTTATAATAATTATACAATGAATCCTTTGCAGGCAGTGGTTTTGTTTCTAAAAAATGGGGCAATCTAATTTCTTGTCCAATTTTAAGTCCATCCCTTATTTCTGGATTTAATGAATCCAATACCGCTATGGTCGTTCCATACTGATATGCCAATCGCCATTTGGTTTCTTTGGGTGCCACCAAATGAATTAAATCCTCAGTTGAAGCGGAAACAGTATTCGATATTAGCTCTTCTTTTTTCTGAATTCCAACAGCATAGACAGGTATTCTTAAATTCATTCTTCTTTTTACCCCCACTCGCTCCACCAAGGGATTGTATTCCAATAATTGCGCTTCTAAAATCCCGTATTGCTCCAAGATCTCTTTCAAACTCTGGTTTCTACTGACGCGATGATTAATGAATCGTTCAGGAGTTTGTGCTTCTGAAAAAAGACTGAACAGAAGGAATAAGGTAAAAATGAATTTAAATTGTTTCATATTTGATTACTTACAAAAACTATTCCCATTCTATTGTAGCAGGTGGTTTTGAACTGATATCGTACACTACTCGGTTGACTCCTTTGACATTGTTGATGATTTCATTGGAGATTTTCTGCAAAAACTTGTAGGGTAAATCCACCCAATCTGCTGTCATACCGTCCGTGGATTGAACCGCTCTCAAAGCAACACAACTCTCATAGGTACGCTCATCTCCCATAACACCTACACTGCTAACAGGAAGGAAGATTGCTCCCGCTTGCCATACCTGGTTATATAAACCCCAAGTTTTAAGACCTTGAATAAAGATTGCATCCACTTCTTGAAGCATTCTTATTTTATCACGGGTGATGTCTCCTAATATTCGAATGGCAAGACCCGGTCCCGGAAAAGGGTGTCTTCCGAGAAGTTCAGCATCCATTCCCATGCTTTTTCCAACGCGGCGCACTTCATCCTTGAACAACATTCGAAGCGGTTCAACCAACTCTAATTTCATGTAATCAGGAAGTCCACCTACATTATGATGTGATTTGATGGTTGCAGAGGGACCTTTTACAGAAATAGATTCAATCACATCAGGATAAATCGTTCCTTGGCCGAGCCACTTGGCTCCCTCAATTTTTTGTGCTTCAGCATCAAAAACGTCAATAAAGGTTTTACCAATTATTTTCCTTTTGGTCTCAGGATCGGAAACGCCTTCAAGTGCATCCAAAAATTGATCGGTAGCGTCCACTCCTTTGACATTTAATCCCATTCCAGCATATTGCACCAAAACTTCATCAAATTCATTCTTTCTGAGCAAGCCATTATTTACAAAAATACAATTCAAATGCGCTCCTATGGCTTTGTGTAACAGCATCGCTGCCACAGAAGAATCAACTCCTCCAGACAAGCCTAGTATGACCTTTTCCTCCCCAACTTTTTCTTTTAACTCTTTGATTGTGCTCTCCACAAAAGAATCAGGCGTCCAATCTTGTTTTACCCCCGAAATATGAACTAAAAAGTTTTCCAAAACCTGCTTTCCTTCAGTGGAATGATAAACCTCAGGGTGAAATTGTATGGCATAAGTTTCTTCATTCTTTATTTTAAAAGCAGCATTTTCCACATCTTCAGTACTCGCCAATAATTCTGCCCCTTCGGGGAGGTTCAAAATTGTATCGGCATGACTCATCCAAACTTGACTGTTTTCAGTAACCTCTCTAAAGAATGGACTGACCAAATCAACCAGAGAAAGATGAGCTCTTCCGTATTCACGGGTGTTGGATGGACTTACTTTACCCCCAAAAAAATGAGCTAAATATTGAGCCCCATAGCATACTCCTAGAAGGGGAATCTTTCCTTTAATTGCTGATAAATCGGGATGAGGCGCATCTTCACTGCGAACAGAAAAGGGTGAGCCGGATAGAATTACCGCTTTAAAAGAAGAAATGGCTTTTGGAGGGTTGTTATAGGGATGAATTTCACAGTAAATAAAAAGCTCCCGAACACGGCGAGCAATTAACTGAGTATACTGTGAACCGAAGTCGAGAATGAGTACTTTTTCTTGCATGAGCAAAAATACAATTTAAGCCGAATTATACAAGGTTCAGATGAAGAAGTCAGAGGTAAAATATCAACGCCTATTCAATGCTTTAATATTCAACTAAAATAAAGTTGGGATTCATCGGGTCTAGGGCATCAAAAAGCGTGGGGAGAAAGTCCGCTCCCAATTCCAAATACAAGCTAACAAAGTTCAAGCTTCGCTCTTGTAAAGAATCATTTGGAAACAATTGCTCATGCAGCATAACCAGCCTATTAACCTGATCGGAGAGCACGCGTTTTTGTGCTTTGAGTAAACGTCTTTCAAGATGCTCAATCCCTTTTAATTGTTTGAATTCTTGAGCAGCTACTGCTCCTTCAAAGGATTTATCCGTCTGCTCTACCAACCCATTCAAATGTTCAAACTGTTTCTTTAATGCTATTTTCAAAAAGTCAAGATCCAGATCAATATTGCTGATTTGCCTAATTTTTTTATTGATTAATGCATTGCGTTTTAAAAATAGCTCGGAAGCTTTTATCTCCAAATTTTTCATTTTCTTTCCTTGCTTCTCAGAAAATAGTAGAGCTGAATTTCGAACTAATAAAATAGGAAAAGGGACATTTAGGTGTTCAAAATTACTTTTCAATTGAAACCAATAGGCCAACTCACCTCCTCCACCGATATAACATAAATTGGGTAGTATGACTTCTTGGTATACAGGACGTAAAATTACATTTGGGGAAAAACGCTCAGGATGCTTTTCCAGAAGAGCGTAAAATGCTGATGAAGTAAAACGCTGTTCTGTACCATTTAATAAAAAATCTGATCCTTCTTTTTCAATTCGATAGCGACCGTTTTCTATTAAATAAAAGAGATTTATTTCTCTAGGATTTACCTGCGGAGTGTACTCTTTATTGTATACTGTTTGAATTTTTTGAACTTGTGAACTTACCTTTTCAAAGGAAGATTGATTTGTCAATTCTTCTTTTAGAACAGGTAAAAACACTTGCTTTAATTCTGCCTTATTGGGTTCTAAGACCACCAAGCCCTTATCTCCAAAAAGTTGATTGACTAGTCTAAAAGTCGCTTCAGATAAGTTTTTAGAAGAACGATAACTGGTTTGAATCCACTCTTTAACGGTGTTAGCTTCGGGTTGTGAACCCAAATGCTGTTCAAAGACATGCAAAACTTCTTGAAGATCATCCAAAGGCAAATCTCCTACGGCTCCAGCAGCTTCCCGATGCCATTTGATGCTTTTATCTTGAAAGCGGAAGGCACTAATTTCTTCAAAATCATGATCCTCACTTGCCATCCAATAGACGGGTACAAAATTAGAATTGGGGTATTTCTTTTTTAACTGATCACATAAATTGATCGTACTGATTATCTTATAAATGAAATACAAAGGACCAGTCATCAAACACAATTGATGCCCCGTTGCAATCGTAAATGTATTGTCTTGTTCTAGCAGATCTAAATTTTCAGCTACCTCAGCCGATGGTTTCAGAATAGCATATTGCTTTCTCAAAGTTTGGACGAGAACATTTCTATTGGCAGCAGAAAAACTACTTTTCTTGAGTTCAATTTGCGAAGCGAAATTGTCTAATTTAGGATAAGCACTATAAAAAGGCTTCAAGGTTTCTTTTGCAGATAAATAATCGCAAATCAAAGCTGAAAAACGACCGGTTTCTTGAAAAGAGAGCTGCTGATTACCCATGAACAATTTTATGTAAAGATATTCGTTTTTTTGGGAATAGAAATTTAGAGTTCCTGCAGAAAGTGTACATTTATTTTTTAAAACTAAAATTCTATGTTACGCCCACACTTTAGTCTATTTTTTCTCTTATTTGTATGGATCACGAATGCCCAGTTAAAGACCCCAGACACCTTTCTGGGATATGCACTAGGCACAAATTTCACCCGACACCATCAAGTAGTAGATTATTACCAACACCTTGAGGCAAACTCTACAAGTATCAAATTACAAGCTTATGGAAAAACAAACGAAGGTCGTTTACTGCAATTAGCTTTTATTTCCAGCCCAGAAAATCTTGAAAATCTTGAAAGTATTCGGAAAACACACCTGCAAAACAGCGGGATGGAACCCGGACCAAAAAATGATAACAAAGTGATCGTTTGGTTAAGTTATAATGTTCATGGAAATGAATCTTCCAGCACAGAAGCTTCTATGAAAACAGCACACGCACTACTTACCCAATATCAAGACTGGCTCCAAGACACCATTGTAATTTTAGACCCCTGTATTAATCCTGATGGAAGAGATCGCTATGTGAATTTTTATAATCAAACAAAAAGTTCTCCGTATGACAGCAAGGGCTTGACCCGTGAACATAGCGAATCCTGGCATAATGGACGAAGTAACCACTACATGTTTGACCTCAACAGAGACTGGGCATGGATCACCCAAGTCGAATCCCAACAAAGACTGAAACAATACAATCAATGGTTGCCACATATCCATGTTGACTTTCACGAACAAGGCATTAATAGTCCCTATTATTTTGCTCCTGCTGCCGAACCATTGCATGAAGTGATTACCGATTTTCAAAAAGAATTTCAAGATACTTTAGGTAAAAATCACGCCAAATATTTTGACCAAGAAGGATGGTTTTATTTTACCAAACAAACATTTGACCTTCTTTACCCTAGCTATGGAGACACCTACCCAACCTATTTAGGCGCTATAGGAATGACCTATGAACAAGCAGGTGGAGGGTATGCTGGTTTGGGAGTGGACAACAATGAAAATATTGAAGTAACACTGACCGACCGTATTGCACACCATTACACCACAGGAATTTCTACGGTAGAAACAGCCACAAAAAACAAATCGGTCCTCAACAAAAATTACCAAGCTTTTTTTAAGAATCAAAATTTGAAATACAAAAACTTTGTGCTCGAAGGACATCCTGACAAGCTTAGTGCGCTGGCGCGATTTTTAGAACATCATGAAATTAAAAGCTACGGACTTGAAAAAAATAGTTCGGTTAAAGGGTATGATTACCAAAAACAGCGGGTTGGAAACACCTCTTTTTCTCAAAATGCCTTGGTCGTTCCCACCAACCAACCTAAAGGAAAGATGGCACAAATTCTTTTGGAACCCCAAACTAAACTCAATGATTCCCTTACCTACGACATCACTGCATGGTCACTCCCCTATGCCTATGGATTAAAAGCCAATGCCACCAGAGAAAACCTTGCAACAGTTCCATTTCCATCAGCTCTAAAGCCCAATACCTCCCTTTCTAAAAAAGTCTATGGTTATGCACTCCCCTATAAAAGTTTTGCTGATGCTCAATTTTTAGCCGCCCTTCTCAAAGCGGATTTAGGAGTTCGATATAACAGCGTACCGATTACTAATAGTGGAAAATCTTGGGAGCGCGGAAGTCTTTTTGTTCTTAAAGGAGATAACCTAAAAAAAGATTCTTACCTAGAAAAGCTAGAAATTATAGCCACACAATTTGGAAGAACACTCCACCCCGTCACTACAGGATATTCTTCCGCTGGTCCGGATTTAGGAGCAGCTGAAGTTCACTTGATCAAACCCCCTAAAGTTGCGATTTTGAGAACAGATCAAGCCTCAACTTTAAGCTATGGTGAAATCTGGCATTATTTTGAACAACAATTAGAATACCCGCTAATGCAGGTGGATGAAAGCAGACTTGAGTCAGCTTTAGAAACGATGGATCAACTCATTCTTCCTAATGGGTATTATGGAAAATGGTCTAATAATGATTTGAACGATAAAATCATGGAATGGGTTCGTAAAGGTGGAAAAATAATTGCCCTGGCAGGAGCACTCGATCATTTTGCTAATACCGAGGCGTTCAAACTAAAAAAGAAAGAAGGGCCAGAAACAGACACGACCCTTGTTCCTTACGAGGAGCTGGAACGTACTGAAATTAGTGAAATTACATCTGGGAGTGTTTTTCCCGTTTCTCTAGATAAAACCAATCCTTTAAGCTTTGGGTTAGACCGATACTACACCCTAAAATTGAATGAAGATGCATTTTCCTTATTAGAAAATGGAAATAACGCCGCTTATCTTTCTGCAAATACTTCACCTGCTGCAGGATTTATAGGGTATAAGGCGCTAGAAAACCAGAAAAAATCCTTACTCTTTGGTTCAGAAACCAAAGGGCGTGGAAGCCTTATTTATTTGTTAGACAATGTCCTGTTTAGAGGATTTTGGTATTCAGGGAAAATGGTATTTGCAAATGCTTTGTTTTTTTAAAATTATCTGGATTTGAAGCGATTGTGAATTTATTAATCACGATGTAATTAACTTTTTGTCTTGTTCTTCCAGAGGTAAAAAGTTGATGTCCAAATACCCTCCACTAGCATTATCATCAGCGACAACTTGTGGTTTTCCTTTGATAATTTCAATTGAATTTTGATGAATATGTCCTGTAAAAATGCCTAATAAATTGGGTGCATTAAAAACGTTCTTATGAAAAGTAAGCGTTGTTTGCGTATGTCCACTTTCTGGCCATTTTGGTCGTTTTTCTAATTCATAATTACGATCCGTGGCAGCTCCCCAATTTGGATTTCCACAACCGAATGAAATCTGCTTTCCAGGAGCATACATTGGAATATGAACCAATAAAACCATTGGCAGTCCCTTTTCAACTTGTTCCTTAAAAAAAGTCAACTGCTCCTCATTAATTTGATAGGTAGAATTATCAATCGCTATAAATCGGATTCCTTTAATTTCATAAGCTGCCATTAAAGGATTGTTTCCTTGATACAAGGGCAGTAATCTTTTTTCAATCCAGGTATCCCGCAAAGACTCCAACGTCCCCTCTGGGCTTTTGATGTTATTGAACAAGCCGATACGTATGAATATGTTCGTTTTGAAAATATTGAGGACAACAAAGGTATCGTGGTCGGCTGGGAATTGGAAATAAGATGGGAAAACATTCCTAAAAACCGCTTCATCTTTTTAGTGGGCTTTTCACAAAATTATGAAAGTGCCGCTTTGGCTTTAGAAGAAGTGCAAAGTGATACTGCTGTTATAAGTCAAGCTGGATCTCTTGCTCGTTTTTTACCCATAGACGGATTCATGTATGTATTAAATCAATGGGAACTTATTTTGCTTGAAATTGACACAAACTACCAACCCCTCCGCTTTGGAAAAACACCGCTCAACAATAATGCAGAGACGCTGTTTCAATTGAATGATTTTCTTTTTATAGGAACGACTACGGGCATGTTACTCTATGATGTTTCCAACCCAACAAACCCAGAGTTCATCAATAGTGTGGATCACTTTAGAAGTTGCGATCCAGTAGTTGCTGACGAAAAGTATGCTTATGTCACCCTGAGGGGAGGAACCAATTGCTTTACCACTCGAAATGAACTTCAAATTATTGCTCTTGAAGATCCCGAAAATTTAGAGGTGATCTCTAGCCAACTTTTATTTAATCCTCATGGATTGGCTATTTACCAAAATTATGTTTTGGTTTGTGATGGGACCGCTGGGATGAAAGTAGTAGATGTTTCTAACCGAGAAAAACCCGAAGTGGTCAATACCTGCCCGATTCCTTTTGCTTATGATGTTATCATTGATTACCCCAGCGCTATAGTGGTGGGTGAGGGCAAGTTGTACCAATACGACATAAGTAAACTTCCCCAGCTGGAGTTAATTAGCAATTAGTCAGATAAAGAAATTAACTCACTGTTTTTTTAGGACTTCCCCAGATTTTAATGGCATAAATACGGTTTCATCTACAGCTAGTTTACCATTTACTAGTACATATTGAATTCCCTTGGAGTACTGATGAGGTTCTTCAAAGGTTGCCATGTCAATAATGGTTTTGGGATCAAAAACGGTAATGTCTGCTTTCATTCCCTCTGCAATTCGTCCTCGATTTTCAAGACCCATTATTTGGGCAGGAAAAGCAGTCATTTTATACAGGGCTTCTTCCAAACTCAATACACCTTCCTCTCTGACGTATTTTCCCAGTACTCTGGGAAAAGTTCCATACCATCTCGGATGCGGATGTCCGTCACCCAATTTGACCAAACGTCCGTCAGAGGCAATCATGGTTTGTGGATGCTTCATGATATTGATTACATCTCCCTCATCCATGGCATGAAAAACACAGCTTGCACCTCCTAAAGTTTGTGCTTCAATCACGAGTTCAGCTCCATTTTCTAACGTTGGAGTTAACCCTTTGCGTTCACACCAATATTTAAGTGTTTTACCCTCCAGTTCTGGCATCCATTTTACTTTAGCAAATTGAACTCGGTCTAAGTCATCTCCCCCTCTATCATTCAGAATATTATATATAATTCCCTTTTTAATACTATCTCTTAACTTTTTATTTTCAAGTCGCTGGATAAAAGCCTTATTTCCTCCAGCACGTGCCCAACTGGGTATGAGCACAGAAATACCAGTATAGCTTGCATTGTAAGGATACTGATCCATGACAACATTCAAACCTCTTTCACGGGCTTTGTCCACCATAGCTAAGGTTTGATTACTTTTCCCCCACATGGGTTTTCCGATGACCTTGTGATGGGTTAACACCACAGGGATTGCGGCTTTTTCCGCAATTTCCACCGCCTCAGCAACCGAAGCAAAAATTGTCAAGCCCTCATCACGCAAATGGGAGGTGTAAATCCCTCCTCGCTTTGCAGCTTCCTTAGACAAAGCAATCACCTCATCTACCTTAGAAAAATTTCCAGGAAGATATTTTAAACCTGTTGAAATACCAAAGGCGCCTTCGATCATCGCATCGGCAACGAGCTGTTTCATCTTCTTTAATTCTTCAGCAGTAGGCGCTCGGTTGTCTAAATCCATCACTTCAGAACGAATACTGTTATGTCCCGCCAAAAAACCGACGTTCATTCCCACACCCAACTGGGTTAAACTATCTAAGTAGTGACCAAAAGGTACAGGTCCTCTCCCGTCTGGTCCTCCCAAGCTGGTTGTTACCCCTTGTCGAACATGACTCTCACAATCGGAAAGCTTAAAAACAGGTTCTAAATGAGCATGTAAATCAATAAATCCAGGGGAAATAACAAGATCAGAGGCATCAATAACGCGCTTAGCTTTTGGATTTTGAATTGTACCCAAAGTTACGATTTGATCATCAATAATTCCAATATCCTGCTTTTGAATCTTTGACTCCTTACTTCCAGAATATACGCTTCCATTGAGGATTACAACATCATATGAGATTCTTTGCTCACAGCCTAAGGAGAAAAGCACCGTACATAAAAGAAAACCTACTTTTTTAAAATTGCTCATACATTTCATTCTTTTTTAAAGGTAAAAGAAAAATTTTTAAGCAAAAGTTTCTTAATTAGGAAACAGGAACTCCCACCAAATCATAATCGGTTGCTTCTGTAATCAAAAGGTCGACAAAGGCACCCTGTTTCAAATAGTGTGACGTTGCATCAACCAGCACTTCATTGTCCACATCGGGAGAATCCATGAAAGTTCTTCCCACATAATGCACACCTTCTTTTCGGTCTATTAAACAACGGTAGGTTTTTCCAACACAAGATTGGTTGTGTTCCCATGAAATCTGAGATTGAATTTCCATAATCGCATTGGAACGTTCTTGTTTGACCGCTTCGGGTACATTGTCCTCTAATTGATGAGCATGGGTATTCTCTTCATGGCTGTAAGTAAAACATCCCAAACGTTCAAAACGCATCTCTTTAACCCATGCCTTAAGAGTTTCAAAATCTTCTTCAGTCTCTCCGGGATAACCTACGATTAATGAGGTACGCAAAATAATTCCAGGCACTTCCGCTCGGAATTTTTTTAGCAGCGTAGTCGTCTTTTCTTTGGTGGTTCCACGACGCATGGACTTCAAAATAGGATCAGCGATATGTTGCAAGGGAATGTCCAAATAATTACAAACTTTAGGTTGCTCACGCATAACCTGAAGCACATTCTCAGGAAAACCCGTAGGAAATGCATAATGCAATCGAATCCATTCAATTCCTTCAACGGCTACCAGTGCTAAAAGTAAATCGGCTAACTTTCGTTCTTTGTAAAGATCCAAACCATAGTAGGTCAAATCTTGCGCAATCAACATCAATTCTTTTACTCCATCACGAGCTAAATTCTTCGCTTGCATTACAACTTCTTCGATGGGAGTTGACCGATGCTTGCCCCGCATTAAAGGAATCGCACAAAAAGAACATGGACGATCACAACCCTCAGACACTTTTAAATAAGCAAAATGTTTGGGCGTAGTCAAAATACGTTCACCCACCAATTCGTGTTTGTAATCCGCCCCCAAAACTTTGAGTAATTGCGGTAAATCTGTGGTCCCAAAATATTCATCCACTTGCGGGATTTCTTTTTGCAAATCGGGCTTATAACGCTCACTTAAACATCCAGTCACATAGACCTTATCCACTTTTCCTGCCTCTTTATTTTCTATTTGTTCCAGTATGGTATTTACGGATTCTTCCTTAGCATTATCAATAAATCCACAGGTGTTAATGACTACAATATTCCCCTCCTTTTGATGCACCACCTCTTGATCGTTAGCACGCAATTGCCCCATCAATACTTCAGAGTCATAGACGTTTTTGGAACATCCAAGGGTAATGACATTGATTTTATTTTTTTCAGTGGATTTTGTTCGCATAATTTAATTTTCTCCTATTCGGTTTTTAACTGGCTTTAATCAAATGTAAATCAAGAAAATCGATTGCATATTTAGTTCTTCAGTGCAATCGTGTTTAAAAAATCTAAAGTTGCCTCGGTCACTTCATCATAATTGTCAGTTGTAATATAAGACGTCAAAACATGATCGCCTGCCTCAGGAAACGCTTGTTTTCTTTTAAGTGCTTCAGGGGTTCCCAACTGATCAAACATTTTTAACATGGCAGGTACAGAAACAATTTTATCCTGTAAACTGTCATTTTTATAATAATACGCTAAAAAAACAGGGGCTTTAACTTTTTTAAAAGTAGAAGATTGCATTTTGACGTCTAAAAACTTTTGCATTTGCGTTGTCGCTTCAAGTCGTGTTTTTGCCGTCCAATAAGTTAGTTTTTCTTCGCTT
This sequence comes from Flavobacteriaceae bacterium, assembly GCA_030828745.1. GTDB lineage: Bacteria > Bacteroidota > Bacteroidia > Flavobacteriales > Flavobacteriaceae > MS024-2A. Next base: position 14,392 of record JAURBX010000023.1, read on the forward strand.
GGTTTCCACATATAATGATATTTCCCTCCTTTGACTAAACGGGCAATTTGAAGCCCCCAAGGTTTGGACAAGAGCTTTGCTTTAGGGTCAAAAACTTCAATATTGGGTCCATATAACACCAAGGCCGCTATTGCAGGATCATCTCCTAAACTTAATGAGAGTGCTCCACCATGAGAAGTACCCAATACAATGATCCTTTCTCCCAATTGTTTTGCCACTGCTAGTGCCTCCAAGCCCGATTGCCAAAAATCTTCATTATTAAAATTCAACATGGGTTCTTCTTCCTCCAGACCATGACCAAACAGTCGAGGAATGTATAGATTGGCCCCTAAAGCTTTCGCAATATTACGATGTACGGGCTCTCCCTCTATTCCTGAGGCAGTAAAACCATGAAGATAAACAACACTGTATTTGGTTTTCGATGGAATTGAGTCATTAAAAAAAAATTTAGATTCATTTCCAGGGCGAACATTTCCTAGTGCTTTTTCTCTAGTATTCACCCAGTTATCTATGCTTAAAAGATCGGTTGGAACTTCCGCTTGCAGCTCATTAAAGACAGGTTTTTCTACCCGTGGACCCATTAAATAAACGGCACCGAGAATTAAAAAAAAGATGGATAAGCCTCTAAGTATTTTCATTATTTAACTTTACGAATGTTTAACTAAAAAGGGTTTTGATAAATTCTTTTCTATCAAATACCTGAAGATCTTCGATTCCCTCTCCCACTCCAATGTATTTAACAGGAATTTGAAATTGATCTGAAATACCCAATAAGACACCACCCTTGGCAGTACCATCTAATTTAGTAATAGCAAGGCTGGTGACTTCAGTAGCCACAGTGAATTGCTTGGCTTGCTCAAAAGCGTTTTGTCCAGTAGATCCATCCAAAACTAAAAGTACCTCGTGGGGCGCATCGGGAATAACATTAGACATGACACGCTTTACTTTTGCCAATTCGTTCATCAAATTGACTTTATTATGTAAACGTCCAGCAGTATCAATAAAAACAATATCAGCCTCTTGTGCTTTTGCTGATTGAAGAGTGTCAAAAGCAACGGAAGCGGGATCGCTGCCCATTTCTTGTCGAACCAATGGCACCTCAACTCGATCGGCCCAAACCTGCAATTGATCTATAGCTCCGGCTCGAAAGGTGTCTGCTGCGCCAAGGATTACTTTCTTTCCTTTACTTTTATATTGATACGCCAACTTTCCTACTGAGGTTGTTTTTCCAACTCCATTTACTCCAACGACCATAACAACATGAGGTTTAGAAGAAATGTTTGCGTCAAAACCCTCTTGTGAATCCTTCTCTACTTCAACCAATAATTCCAAAATTTCTTCTTGCATCATACGGACAAGATCTTCTGTTTTCAGATATTTATCCCTTGCAATACGCGCTTCTAAAGCATCAATTATTTTGAGGGTTGTAGCCACCCCAACATCAGATTGAATCAAAATAGCCTCTAGTTCATCTAAAACGTCCTCATCGATCTTCGTTTTCCCAACCACAGCCGTTCCCAATCGAGAAAGGAAGGATTTCTTGGTTGAAGCCAAACCGTCTTCGAGTTTTTTCTTGTCTTTACTTGAAAAAAAGTTGCTAAGTTTTCCCATAAACTTTAGTGTATAAAAAAAGCTACCTTAAAAGTAGCTTTTATTTTGGGTTTAGTCAAAAGGATTATTGTTTATCTAACCATTTTGAAGCTTGATCGGGAGCAATAATAGTTTCAACAAAACTGTATGAATTACTATCTCCTTTTTTTACCATTTTAATGGCTTTGGTTAATCTTTTTGAACCGGTTTGTAATGATGCTACGGATTTCTTTGCCATGACTTATTTTATTTCTTTATGAACCGTCATTTTTTTCAAAATCGGGTTAAATTTCTTAATTTCTAAACGCTCAGGTGAATTCTTCTTGTTCTTAGTTGTGATGTAACGAGATGTTCCTGGCTGTCCAGATTCTTTGTGTTCTGTACATTCAAGTATAACTTGTACTCTATTTCCTCTTTTTGCCATTCTATTAACCTTTATAATGTCCTTTCTCTCTGGCTTCTTTCAAGACAGCAGAAATTCCTTTTTTGTTGATTGTTTTTAAGGTCGCTGTAGATATTGTAAGGGTTACCCACTTATCCTCTTCAGGAATATAAAAACGTTTGTTGATGATGTTTGCATCAAAACGACGCTTGGTTCTGTTTAAAGCTTTAGAAACATTATTTCCAAACATTACGCGTTTTCCGCTGATTTCACAAATTTTTGACATAACCGTCTTTTTTTTAACATGGCTGCAAATTTACTGTTTTTTATACAGTAACAAAATTGTTTTTCTTAAAAATAATAAAGCTTTTTATCCTAGCTGCTTATAAATCATTTCCAAAGCCTTATTCACCGCTTTTTCTACAACGCGTTCCCGATGAATTCCGAAGATAAATTTTTCTGTAACTACTTCATTTTCAGTAGATATAGCAATATACACGGTTCCAATCTCTGCATCGGAATCGCCTTTTGTCGGACCTGCATTTCCTGTTGTAGCAACTCCCATTGTGGTACTAAATTTTTTTCGAACCTGTTCCGCCATTGATGCAGCAACGGGTTCACTCACCACCGAATGGGTATCGATAAGACTATGGGATACGCCCAGAATATCCACTTTACTTTGGGTATGGTAGGTTACTGCAGCCCCTTTAAAGTATGCAGAGGAACCCGCGTTTTTTGTTAATCGAGAAGCAATAAGTCCTCCGGTGCAACTCTCGGCAATTGCTAGAGTTTTCCCTTGAGCAATAAAACGCTTTTGAAGTTGAATTTCAAGTGAAGTTTCTTCTTCAAAACCAACAAAAATATCCTTTATTAAAGGTAAAAGTTTGTCGATCTGATTATTTACTCTCTTTTCAAGCAGGGCTTCATCTTTCCCTTTGGAAGACAATCGCAAACGTACTCTTCCCAAATTAGGAAGATAAGCCAGTTTAATACCCTGAGGAAGCTTATTTTCCCAATCGATCAGTCGCTCAGCGATCATACTTTCCCCCAAACCATATGTTAAAACTGTTTTGTGCAAAATGAAGGGACGCGTATAATGCGCTTGTAGCGCAGGAATCACCTTATTAGTCATCAAAGATTTCATCTCAAAAGGAACACCGGGTAATGAAATAATTACTTGTTCTCCCATTTCAAACCACATTCCAGAAGCTGTACCATGTGCATTTTTAAAAATACGTGCTTTGGAAGGAAGTAAGGCTTGTTTTCGATTTTCATTAGTAATCGGTGTCGTGATATATTTGGCAAAAATATCCTCGATATGAGCTAAAATTTCTTCATTTTCTGTTAGGGTATCATTGAAATATTCACATAAAGTATGCTTCGTTAAATCATCTTTTGTAGGTCCCAAACCCCCAGTCAAAATAACCACTTGTGCTCTTGAGACCGTATCGTCTAAGGTTTCAGTAATTGCCTGTTTGTCATCTGAAATACTCGTGATTTGAATAATTTCAATTCCAATTTTATTTAAGGCTTTAGATAAAAATACAGCATTGGTATTGACAATTTGACCAATTAAAATTTCATCCCCAATAGTGACTAGCTCTGCTTTCATCTCATTTAATTATTACCGAAAATGCTTGTTGCCCTTCCAAATAGCCCACCAAATGATCTCCCAAGGAAACAGCGCCCACTCCAGAAGGTGTTCCTGTGAACAAGACATCCCCTATTTTCAATGTAAAATATTGGGAACAATAAGCGATCAATTCATCTATTTTCCAAAGCATATTGGCTGTGTTTCCAAGCTGTACTTTCTCCCCATTCTTTTCCAACAAAAAAGAAATATTTTCTAAGGACTCAAAAGTATTTTTGTTGTACCATTCGCCAATCAAAGTGGAACCATCAAAAGCCTTTGCTTTCTCCCAAGGCAACCCTTTTTCTTTTAATTCATTCTGAACCGAACGGGCGGTAAAGTCAATTCCTAAACCAATTTGGCTGTAATATTTGTACGCAAATTCGGGTTGAATATGCTTCCCTAACCTCTGAATTTTCACCAAAACTTCAACCTCATAATGAATATCATTGGAAAAATGGGGGATAAAAAAAGGCTGCTTTTTTTGGAGTATGGTGGTGTCAGGTTTTAAAAAAAGAACCGGATGTTTGGGTTTCTCATTTTGTAATTCTTCAATATGCGCCGCATAATTTCTCCCTACACAAACAATTTTCACTTTTTTATGAATTAGTATTCATTTGACTTAACCGAATCTCGGTTAAAATCTTTTTGGTATATCTTGGAAAATCAGCATTCATGACCCACCCAAAATAACCGGGCTCATTGGCTAAAATATCTGTAACCTTTTTCCCTTTGTGTTTTCCAAAGCCAAAACAAGCATCCCCCGCTTTATTATAGACCACAAAGCCTGCAAAATCAACGGTCTTCCTTCTGGAACTAAATTCATTCAAAAAAGCGATGTTGGGTTCTAATTCTTGATAATGGTCTAATTGCGCCATTAAAACATCATGGGTTGCTTTGGTATCGGCATGGGCAGAGTGAGCATCGGTAAGTTCTTCATTACAGTAAAAACGAAGTGCTGCAGTTAGTGTTCGCTGCTCCATCTTGTGAAAAATGGTCTGAACATCTACTGTTTTATTATTTTTAAAGTCAAAATCTACTTCGGCACGAAGTAACTCCTCCACAAGTAGCGGAATATCAAATCGATCCGAATTATACCCTGCTAGATCACAGCCTTTGATATAACTGTAAATTTCTTTAGAACGCTCTTTGAAAGTAGGTTCATTTGCCACCATTTCATCCGTAATCCCATGCACAGCAGCCGCTTCTGCTGGGATGGACTGTTCGGGATTGGTTCGCCATTCTTTCTTTTCTTGGGTTCCGTCGGGATGCAATTTTAACACTGCGATTTCAACAATTCTATCTTTAGAAATGTCAGTACCTGTCGTCTCTAGATCAAAAAAACAAAGGGGTTTGGTGAGTTGAAGTTTCATGTAATTAATTTAAGATTAATAGGGTAATGTTTCTTCCCAGTTTTCGAGATATTCAGCAACACGCTTCACAAACATACCTCCAGTAGCACCATTGATGATTCGATGATCATAACTGTGCGATAAAAT
>JAURBX010000146.1 GCA_030828745.1 Flavobacteriaceae bacterium
AAGAAGTTCCTGTATGTGCCGGGTTAATTGCATACTCAAAAATAGTAAAATATTACTATAATCATACCAACGTATCGAAAGAAGGTTTAGTATATTCGTAACTAACCCCAAATCGATGAAACGCTTAGAAGCCTGCTTACTTCTTGAGTCACTCCCTGGAATGGGGTGGCATCGCTCTCAAAAAATGGTAACTCACTTTGGTTCTCCTGAAGGAATTTTTCAAGCGAACATCAAAGATTGGAATGATGTTGAGGGTTTAGGAGCAAAGGTTTGTAAGGAATTAAATCGTTGGAAAGAAAGATTCCCAGCCGCTGAAAAAAGAGCTCAACAGATTGAAGCGCTTGGGATTGAATGTTTGTTTTTTTGTTACTCCAGAGTATCCTTTAGCATTATCGTTTTGTGCCGATGCCCCTTTAGTATTATTTTATAAAGGAGCCCTTTCTTTTCAAGATCGATCGATTATCAGCATTGTAGGTACAAGGCAGAACACGCCACACGCTCGAGCATTTTGTGAAGCATTAATTCATGGATTAGCACCCTATAATCCAATTATTTGTTCGGGTTTAGCCAGAGGGATAGATATTATAGCCCATCGCACTGCTTTAAAAGCAGGTTTGGAAACGATAGCGTGTTTAGCCCATAGTTTTGATAGGATTTATCCTCCTGAACACACAAAAGATGCACTCTCAATTGAAAAGCAAGGGATTCTGCTGACGGATTTCTTACCGGGTGCGGTGTTCAATCGGGCTAATTTTCCAAGGAGAAATAGGTTAATTGCGGGTATGGCACATGCCACTATTGTTATAGAATCGGGGGTAAAAGGAGGCAGTATGAATACGGCTGATTTAGCTCATCGGTATGGTAGAGAATTATTTGCTGTACCCGGCCGCCCTTCTGATTTGAAGAGTGGCGGGTGCCATCAATTACTTTTACAACAAAAAGCACAAGTATTGACTAACCCAATGGAGGTTGTAACGGCTCTTGGGTGGAACCAACAAATCAAGCCCAAAGTAATTCAAAAGCCCTTATTTATTGAACTTACCGCAGAGGAACAACAGCTTTTTACTCAATTTTCAAAAGAGGGAAAGATTCATTCGGATCACTTGGCTTTGTCTGTGGGCTGGAAGGTCAGCGCAACCGTTTCACTTCTGATGCAAATGGAAATGAAAGGAATGGTTCGTGCTTTACCTGGAAAATATTTTGAATGGATTTAGTAGCCGATTTTATCTCGCACTCTCAGTAAGACTTCTGCCGCTACTTTGCGTGCTTTTTCAGCCCCTTTAGCTAAGGCGAGATGCACCTCCTCTGGGTGTTGATAGTAGTAGTCAAATTGTTTTCTTTCCTTTTCAAAACGGTCTAAAATCAATTCAAACAAAAGTTGCTTAGCATACCCATAGCCCATTCCTCCTTGCAAATATTTTTCTCTCAAGTCTTGAATAGAGGAGGCAGGCGCAAGCAAAGAGTATATAGCAAAGACATTGCACTGTTCTGGGTCTTTAGGCTCTTCAACAGGAGAACTGTCTGTTTTGATGCCCATAATTTGTTTACGTAATTTTTTTTCTGGGAGGAAAATATTAATGGTATTGTTCTTTGACTTGCTCATTTTTTCTCCATCTGTTCCAGGAACATATTGACTACTTTCTTGGATTTTGGCTTGGGGCAACACTAAAGTTTCTCCCATTTGGTGATTAAAACGAGCGGCAACATCTCGGGTAATTTCTAAATGCTGAAGCTGGTCTTTCCCTACAGGAACAATTTCGGCATCGTATAATAAAATATCAGCGGCCATTAACATGGGATAAGAAAACAAGCCAGCATTCACATCGGAAAGCTGCTCTGATTTATCTTTAAATGAATGCGCTAAGGTCAAACGTTGGTATGGAAAAAAGCAGCTTAAACACCAGGCCAATTCTGTTACTTCGCTTACATCGCTTTGGCGATAAAAATGTGTGTTTTCAATATCCAAACCACAGGCCAACCATGTGGCTGCTGTCGCAAAGGTGTTTTCACGTAATGTTTCTCCATTTTTAATTTGAGTCAACGAATGTAAATCTGCAATAAATAAAAAAGAATCATCGGTACTTGCTTTGGCCATTTGAATGGCAGGAAGCACCGCTCCAAGAAGATTTCCTAAGTGGGGAGTACCCGTTGACTGTACTCCAGTTAAAATACGTGCCATTTATTACTTTTTGGCAAAGGTACGTTTCCTCTGACAGTAGCGCAACAAAGCCCTATTAATTTTTAGGGAGTAGCTTTTTGTTGATATAAAGACTTGCAAGAAGTAATCCTAAGCCTCCAAATAAGAAAATAGAGGCAAAATAACCTACTTCAGGCTCATAAAAAGCACCAGTATTTTCTAAAACACCTCCTAAGATGATTCCGAGAGCGGCCCCTATCAATAAAGAGGCAAAACGTAGACTTTTGTAGGGATTTGAGTACGGTTTTTTGACAGGAATCTCCATTCCTTGTTTTACCATTTCTAATTTTTGTTTGTGGTCAGATACAATTGCAACAAGAGCAATTGCTCCTCCCACAAGGATTCCAATGATGGGGATAAATACCCCAATGATTTCAACATCCATAAGTTTTGTTTTTTTAGATTAATATTATTTAGAGCTTTTAACTACCAAAAAAGTTACATTTTTTAAGTAAAAAAATTTAATTGTAACTTTTTAAGGTCATTGATTGTCCTATAGTGAAGCCCCCCCAAAAAATGGAACTTAACTCAAATGAAATAGTTGATTTTAAAAATGGAAAGAAGGCTGTTTTTGCAAAGTTTATTGAGGTGTATAAGGATCGAATTTATAATAATGTGATTCGTTTTGTTTGCAATCAAAATGATGCAGAAGAAATTACGCAGCGTGTATTTATAAAGTGTTATCAAGAGTGTAGTAAATTTAGAGGAGAAGCAAAATTATCGGTTTGGATCTTTCGTATAGCCTATAAAGAATCTCTAAATTTTTTGAAAAAGCGAAATAAATGGGTTTTTGATGAGGTAATTTCACATAATAGACGAACAATTCAAGCACCAATTGTTTTTGAAAATTTAGAGCGTCAAGATAAAAAGAATTGATAGAAAAGGCAATGCGAATATTAAAAGCAGACGAACGATGGGTTCTTATTTTATGGTGCTATGAAGATCTGAGTTATAATGAAATTGCTGTGTATACAGGTTTTACGCTTTCGAATGTGAAAATTAAATTACATCGGGCCAAACAGCAATTAAAACAAGAATTAGAACCCTTTAAAAATCACTTTTATGAATGATGCGAAATTAAAAACCCTTCTGAAAACCTTTTATTTTCCAAAGCTTTCCTCTTCTAAAAACCTAAAGGAGGCTGTTTTGAGACAATTGGAAACACAAAAGCAGATTGAAAACACAGTTTTTTCAACTCTTCCGTTGCGTTCCATTAGTTTGTGGGGAGTGGCATTGTGCACTTTTCTTGGAATCTTCTTTATCCTAAAAGCCCTTCCTAATGAATTTCTTAAACGACTTGATTTTTTGATTAATTTCCCAGTAGAGTACAGTTTTCTTGTACTCTCGGCCCTTTTTGCAGTTTTTGTATCCGATCAATTTTTTATAAAAAAGAGAAACGTATTATAAAAAGGTATCTTTACTGAGTGAAAAAGGGATTACTTATTGTATGGAGGATTTGGTTCTATCTCCTCGCATCCATCCCTGTCATTGTTTTATTTTTCCCTTTGGCACTTTTCGCATTACTCCCCAATGGCTATCGTTACGTGTTTTGGACTGCAAGAAACATCTGGGCACCTTTTGTCCTATTGGGGATGGGTTTTTGGGTAAAAAAAACAAGCCCTTTTCCTGAGGAAGGAAAAAGTTTTATGATTATTGCCAATCACACTAGCTATATGGATGTAATGGTCATTTTAAGATTACGTAAAACCCCTTTTGTTTTTGTTGGAAAAAAGGAATTAGTAAAAATTCCCTTTTTTGGGTTTTTGTATAAACGCGCAGCCATTATGGTGGACCGCAGTAGCTCAAAAAGTCGTTTTGAAGTCTATGGGAGAGCACAAAAGGTTATTGCAAAAGGCTATAGTGTGTGTATTTTTCCTGAGACCGAATACATTGATGAAAGCATTCTTTTAAATCCTTTCAAACAGGGAGCGTTTAAATTGGCAATAGAGCATAAACTACCCATTTTACCCTTGGTCTTTTTAGACTGTAAACGCAAATTTCCTTGGTACACGACCCATGGTTTTCCAGGAGATTTACGT
>JAURBX010000150.1 GCA_030828745.1 Flavobacteriaceae bacterium
AAGGCACCATGTTTTTGTTGGCAGTAATTTCTGCTTTTACCAGTGCCTGCTCTGCTGCTTTTCCGCTAATGTCTTTATTGCGTAAATCAATTAACATCATGTGGTTGTCTGTTCCCTCTGAAATCAAATGATATCCTTTGGTAACAAAAGCTGCTGCCATCGCTTGGGCATTTTTCTGCACTTGCTGCATATAGACCTTAAACGAAGGTTGAATCGCTTCTTGAAAGGCAATGGCTTTGGCGGCTATTACATGCTCTAAGGGTCCGCCTTGGTTTCCGGGAAAAACGGCCATATTCAATAAATGCGACATTTTTTGAGGCGTTCCATTCTTGAGTGTCAATCCAAAAGGATTATCAAAATCTTGTCCCATCAGGATAAGACCTCCTCTGGGTCCTCTGAGGGTTTTGTGGGTTGTTGTGGTCACTACGTGGCAATGCGGCATTGGGTTGCTGAGTAATCCAGTAGCAATCATTCCAGAGGGATGGGAAATGTCAGCCAATAAAAAGGCACCTACTTCATCTGCAATTTCTCTGAACTTCTCAAAATTAATATCACGAGAATATGCAGAAGCCCCTGCTATGATCATCTTGGGTTGCACCTCTTTGGCAATCGCTCTAATATTGTCATAATTCAACAGTCCGGTGGACTCTTCTACTCCGTAAAAATGGGCTTGGTACAAACGTCCTGAGAAATTAACGGGCGAGCCATGCGTTAAGTGTCCACCATGGGAAAGGTCAAAACCTAGAATCTTATCTCCTGGCTTGATAAATGCATGAAAAACAGCGGTATTTGCTTGAGAACCGGAATGGGGTTGCACATTAGCATAAGCCGCTCCAAACAATTCTTTTGCGCGATCTATAGCCAATTGCTCTATTTGGTCAACCACTTCACAGCCGCCATAATAGCGCTTTCCTGGATAGCCTTCGGCGTATTTGTTGGTCAAAACAGATCCTGTGGCCTCCATGACAGCAGGACTGGTGAAATTTTCAGAAGCAATTAATTCAATACCATTGCGTTGGCGTTGTTCTTCTTGCTGGATTAAATCAAATATAGCGGTGTCTCTTTGCATAGTCAAAAATTTAAAGCACAAAAATAGACAAATCCCCCTGATTTAAGGCAGATAATAAGACCGATAAAATGATTTTATTAAAAGGAAATCAACAACACCCGCTGCCTGGATCACAAGAATTTCCTCCCTTGCCTACCATCACTGACTCCACCTTCTTTTCTGGAACACCACAATGGTCTCTTGCCAAACAGTCAGTAGCTTTGGTTATTAACTGAAAATTAATACCATCAAAACCTAAACCGTATTTTCCAATGGTTTCCCCTTGGTATTCTACCTCAATTTCCTCATCCAAAATACCGATACGCTCTTGAGACAAGTTGATAATTTGAATTACTTTTTGGGGGCTTAAACGATGCTGAACGTCATCTGAACTCCAGAGCTGAAAATTAACGACGCTCTCTTTTCGTTCTGTCCCTCCACAATCAATAAAATGTTTGTGCACCCTTCCCACTTCAGTAATATGAAAATGATTAGGAACAAAGTCCCCATTGGGTTGTTGAAAACGAAATTCAGAAACTTGATTCAAGGCAGATAAGAATTCGGAGAGTAACATAAATATTATTTTTGAGCAAAGATATAACTTCTGACATTGCTACTCCTTACTTATTTAAAGATAAAATGTCATTTTTTTGGCAAGCATACAGACAGAATGACATTAGAAATCGCTTTAAAAATGACATACAGTCACTTGATTGTCAGTGGAATAGCTTTTGATAGAATAAAGAAAAAAATGCTATGAATCTGAATAATCTTACCTTAAAATCACAAGAAGTTGTGCAAGCCGCCCAGCAACTCGCTTTTGAACGTGGCCATCAACAAATTGAAAATGAACACCTCTTTCAAGGACTCTTGGAAGTGGACGACAATGTACTCCCCTATTTATTTAAGAAACTTCAAATCAACTTTGATTTAGTCAAGCAACTCAATGAAAGCATTTTGAAGAGCTTCCCTAAAGTAGAAGGGGGACAACTACAATTTTCGCCCAATGCTTCACAAACCCTATTGAGCGCCATTAGTACGGCCAAAAAACAAAAAGATGAGTACGTAGCAACTGAGCATCTTTTTGCGGCCCTTTTTGAATCCAACAGCAAAGTTGGAAAGATGCTTAAAGATCAAGGATTAACAAAGAAAGACCTTGCAGCAGCCATTCAAGAATTACGAAAAGGAGAAAAAATAACTTCCGCCTCAGCCGAAGGAAACTTTAATGCCCTTGAGAAATATGCTAATAACTTAAATCAATTGGCAGAGGATGGCAAATTAGATCCAGTAATTGGAAGAGATGAAGAAATCAGACGTTTGTTACAAATTCTCAGCCGTAGAACAAAAAATAATCCCATTTTAGTTGGGGAGCCTGGTACAGGAAAAACGGCAATTGCAGAAGGCTTAGCCCACCGGATTATTGACGGTGATGTCCCTGAAAACCTAAAGAATAAACAAATTTTTGCGCTCGACATGGGGGCTTTGATTGCCGGGGCTAAATACAAAGGTGAATTTGAAGAGCGTCTCAAAAGCGTGATTAAAGAAGTGACACAAAGCGATGGTGATTTGGTTTTATTTGTCGATGAAATCCATACCCTAGTTGGAGCTGGAGGAGGGGAAGGCGCAATGGATGCTGCCAACATTCTAAAACCAGCCTTAGCCCGTGGGGAACTTCGGGCCATTGGAGCCACTACCCTAGATGAATACCAAAAGTATTTTGAAAAAGACAAAGCCCTCGAACGTCGTTTTCAGAAAGTAATTGTGGAGGAACCCGATACAGAAAGTGCGATCTCCATTTTACGCGGTATCAAAGATAAATATGAAACCCATCACAAAGTACGCATTAAAGACGATGCGATTATTGGAGCTGTAACCCTTTCCAATCGTTATATTACCAATCGTTTTTTACCTGATAAAGCCATTGATTTAATGGATGAGGCTGCTGCCAAACTGCGAATGGAAATCAACTCCAAACCCGAAGAATTAGACACTTTAGATCGTAAAATTCGTCAAATAGAAATTGAATTGGTCGCCATAAGAAGAGAAAAAGAAGAAGAAAAAATCAAGCGACTTAGCAAAGAACTTAGCGAATTAAAAGAAAATCGAAACACCCTTTTTGCACGCTGGAGCCAAGAAAAAGAAAAGATCGATGCGGTTCAACAAACCAAACTTGAAATAGAAAATCTCAAATCACAAGCCGACCGTGCAGAACGAGACGGAGATTATGGAAAGGTTGCAGAAATCCGCTATGGAAAATTACAGGAGGCGGAGACTACAATTGAAAAATTGCAAAAAGAAGTTTCCAATGCTCAAAATGGAGAAGTCTTAATTAAAGAGGAAGTCACCTTTGATAATATTGCAGAAGTGGTTGCTAAATGGACGGGGATCCCAGTGAGTAAAATGCTACAAACCGATAAGAATAAACTCCTGCAATTGGAAAACCAATTACACCAACGCTTGGTGGGGCAAGAAGAAGCCGTAGTTGCGGTCAGTGATGCCATTCGTCGCTCCCGTGCTGGCTTACAGGATCAGAATCGTCCT
>JAURBX010000166.1 GCA_030828745.1 Flavobacteriaceae bacterium
AGCAAGTGGGGAGAGCAGGATTCGAACCTGCGAAGACGTAGTCAGCAGATTTACAGTCTGCCCTCGTTGGCCGCTTGAGTATCTCCCCTTTGTCAATGATCTTATAAAAGCTACAAAAGCTTTCAAACACTTCTATAAACGTACATAGAAGTTTTTTTTTCTTTTGAGAAAGAGCCGATGGAGGGACTCGAACCCACGACCTGCTGATTACAAATCAGCTGCTCTAGCCAGCTGAGCTACATCGGCTTTTGGATAATGGTTTCCCAAAATCGAATGCAAATTAAATGTTATTTTTTATGGTTTCAAAACAAAATTTAAAAATTCTTACGAAGCTTTTATTTTTTCTTTGCGGCGCTTCAAGATTCGCTCCGCACTATCGGCTGCCGAGTCAATGGCTGCCTCAAATGTCTTGCACGTTTTCTTTACTACAACATTCTCTCCGGGGATCTCTATTTTTAGCTCTGCCCATTTATTTATTTTATCGGATGTGTTCTCTACTTTGGTAAAGCAATGCATCTCAATAATTTGATTGTAAAAGGTTGTTAGTTTTTCTAGACGTTGTTCTGCAAATTCTTTGAGGGTAACATCTGCTGTATAATTGACAGCTCTAAAGTGGACATTTGACATCGATCTTTTTTTAAAGGTTATACTATTTCTTTTTTTCTCTTGGATGTGCATTCTTATACACCTCCTTTATTTTGGCCATACTGCTATGCGTATAATGCTGAGTTGCAGCAATACTGCTATGGCCCAAAAGGTCTTTGATTGCATTCAAGTCAGCTCCTTGATCTAATAAGTGTGTAGCAAAGCTATGACGTAACACGTGAGGACTCTTTTTTGCTTTCGTTGATACTTTACTAAAATAATCATTTACGGTTTGATAAACAAATGAATCGGTCAATTTAACCCCTTGTTCTGTAATAAAAAATAAGCCTTTCTCACTAAGCAGTCCGTCCTCCTCTTGCCGATCCAACAGCAGCTGTAGTTGTGCCTTAATTTCAGGCAACAAGGGAATTAAACGTTCTTTATTTCTTTTGCCCAAAACCTTCATTAAGCCTTTGGACAAGTCAATGTTGAGTAATTTTAATTCAATTAACTCACTTCTCCTGATTCCAGTGTAATAGAATAAACTTAAAAGGGTCTTTTGCAAAACTCCTGCGTAAGAATCCGGAAAATGATCGGAATTTAAAAGTTGAGAAACTTCATCTTGAGAAAAAGGAAGTTGCACTTGCTTTGCTGTTTTTAAGGCCTTATGCTCTTTGAGTGGCGACCGATCAATAGTTCCAGATCGCATAAGAAATTTATAATATGAGCGTAAAACAGACACCTTACGATTAACGGTTCGTGTTGTATTTCCTTTTTGAATTAAAAAAACAATCCAAGATCGAATTTCTCTATAGGTCACCTCCTCTAAAACAGCCATACCTCCCTCGGAAATCAAAAACAATTGAAATTCTTCAAGATTAGACTGATAGGCCTTTTGAGTATGCAAAGAAGACTTTTTTTCTAAAAGAATATAATCAATGAAGGAATTTACAGACATAAAAAAACGTTACCCCATAAAGTTAAAAAACTTATACTGGATAACGTTCTGTTTTTATAAAATTAAAAGCTTAAATACTCTCGCTGTCGCGTAAGTTTTGAATGTATTGCGCTTTTTGAATTTTTTGACGATTCTTGACAGAAGGCTTGATGAATTGCTTTCGAGCACGTAGTTGACGCATCGCCCCTGTTTTATCAAATTTTCTTTTAAATCGCTTTAATGCGCGATCGATGTTTTCTCCATCTTTAATGGGAATAATTAACATAGTGTAGCACCTCCTTTCATAATGGTGGCAAATATAGGTAAAACAAGTTTACAAATCACAAGGGAGGCGAAGAACAATTTTTAAAATAATTATTCGCTTAAAAGTTTACGTGCAATGACTAACTTTTGAATTTCGCTTGTCCCCTCACCTATGGTACACAACTTAGAATCCCTAAAGTATTTTTCTACAGGAAAGTCTTTGGTAAAGCCATAGCCTCCGTGAATTTGAATTGCTTCGTTGGCTACCTTAACACATACTTCAGAGGCAAATAGCTTTGCCATAGCGCCTTGTTGGGTAACACTTTTTCCTTGATTTTTCAGTTCCGATGCTTTTTCTGTCAGCAAAACAGCAGCTTCAATCTCTGTGGCCATATCGGCCAATTTAAATGAAATTCCCTGAAAACTACTGATTGCTTTTCCAAATTGCTTTCGCTCCTTAGAATACTTCAAAGAAGCATTAAAGGCTCCTTTTGCTACCCCCAGAGAAAGTGCGGCAATAGAAATTCGACCTCCATCTAGAATCTTCATCGATTGAATAAAACCATCCCCTATAGGACCCAATCGATTTTCATCGGGAATAACGCAATTATCAAATACCATCTCAGCAGTTTCTGAAGCTCGCATTCCTAATTTATTTTCTTTTTTTCCAGCAGTAAAACCGGGTGTTCCACGTTCAACAACAAATGCAGTCATCCCACGATTGTCTCCTTTTTCACCGTTGCGTGCAATGACAACCGCAATGTCTCCAGAAATACCATGGGTGATGAAGTTTTTAGTTCCATTTAAAACCCAGTTTTCCCCTTTCTTTTTTGCAGTCGTAGACATTCCTTTGGCATCGGAACCTGTATTGTGTTCGGTTAATCCCCAGGCTCCAATTGCAACTCCAGAACATAGATCGGGCAACCAACGCATACGTTGTTCTTCCGTACCGAAAGTGTAAATGTGATTCGTACAAAGTGAGTTGTGAGCTG
>JAURBX010000172.1 GCA_030828745.1 Flavobacteriaceae bacterium
AAATCTACCCACGATACGATTGAAGAGGTAGATTAAGAAAATTACTTTGTACACTTTGGTTTGGGGCTTTTTATAGATAAAACCTAAAAATAATTCCAATACCAGCAACAATGGAATAATGGGAATGATTAATGCGACAATCCCATCATAACTTAAAAATTTATCGAATTCATTGGTTTCTAATATGCTCAGAAATTGATTGACTCCAAAAAAGCCAACAATTTCATTCCAGAGATTTTTTACTATTTCCATCTTTACTTAAAAAAAGATTAATCATAACAAGTTAAAAAATTTTTAAACCTTCACACATTCATTTTGTCTTAATATGGTATGAGTTGAATTAAACAAGCGAAATTCAAGGATTTTATTTCTAATTTTGTAAAAAAGTTAAACAAAAAAGCAACTATTTTATTTGGATAATAAAGCATTGATTCAAAACACCATAAACTAATTTTTTCTATAAGATATAATGACAAAAAACACATCACTTAAAAATCTACGGAAGTGGATTTTATTCTTCCTTGGGATTATCATTTTATTTGTTTCATTCAAGCTTTCCCAAACTATTGCTAATAGTAATGAAATTAGAAGTCCAGAAGGGAAAAGTCTCGTAAAAGAAGTTTACACGCTCGAAGTAAAAAAAAGGAGTTATCAAGTGGAAATTCCATCAAGTGGGGTTTTGGAAGCTTACAGAAGGGTTAGTTTAACTTCAAGGGTACAAGGAGTGATGCAAACCATTAAACCCTTGTTTAAGACGGGACAGAAATACAAGGCTGGACAAACTTTAGTTCAAATAGATGCTTCTGATTATCGTGCAAATGTTAAAGCACAAAGAGCTTCTCTGTATAATCTCATTACTTCAGTTCTTCCGGATTTACAATTAGACTTCGAGGGGGCATACGAACAATGGAGTCAATTTTTAAAGAATTTTGACATTGAAAAACCAACACCTTCCCTACCAAAAATGGAGGAAAAGGTTCGCCTATTTGTGTCAGGCAGGGGGTTAATTTCTTCCTATTATGCCTTACAGAATTTAGAAAAAAACTTACAATATTATAGCCTTAAAGCCCCTTTTGACGGGGTACTAGTAAGTGCAAATATGACCGAAGGTTCTTTAGTTAGACCGGGACAGCAAATGGGAGAATTTATTGACACAGATCAATATGAATTAAAAGTTTCTCTTCCAAAAACGTTTATTCAAAAAATTGAAGAAGGGGCGAAAGTTTCTTTAAAATCTATTGATACAAATCAAACTTACGAAGGGACTGTGGCAAGAATAAATGCCAAAGTGAATACGCAAACTCAATCAGTCGAGGTTTTCATTCGTGTCAGTGATCCCGATTTGAAGGAAGGGATGTTTTTAGAGGCTAATATCAGCGCGAATACTTTTGAACAAGTTTTTGCTGTAGATCGTGGTTTGCTTAACGGAGATCAAGAATTATTTATAGTAGAAAATAATACACTTCAGCTAAGGAAAGTAGAAGCCATTCATTTCACCGAGACACTAGCGATCGTAAAGGGTCTTGAAAACGGAGCGGTTATTATTGCTCAACCCTTGATAGGTGCCTACAGTGGAATGGAGGTAATTTCAATAGTTTTACCCATTGAAAAATAAAAAAGGATGAGAAAAATAATAGATTATTTTATTAGATATCATGTTGCAATCAATATCGTTATTTTAGCCTTTTTACTTTTCGGATTCCTAGGGGCTTTATCACTTAAGTCTTCTTTTTTTCCACTCTCCGAATCACGAATTATTCAAATTACAGCTGTTTATCCCGGGGCCTCCCCATTAGAGATGGAGGAGGGAGTTGTCTTAAAAATTGAAGATAATCTCAAAGGACTTATCGGAGTTGAGAGGGTTACTTCTATTTCGGGTGAAAATTCAGGGTCAATTACGGTGGAAATTGAAAAAGGAAGAGACATTAACTTTATGCTTTTGGAGGTTAAAAATGCAGTTGATCGTGTGCCTAGCTACCCCTCGGGTATGGAACCGCTTGTTGTCTCCAAAAGGGAGGAGATTCGCTCAACCATTAACTTTGCATTAGAGGGTGAAAACGTACCTCTTTTAGATTTAAAAAAAATAGGAAGAC
>JAURBX010000044.1 GCA_030828745.1 Flavobacteriaceae bacterium
ACGCTGACTATTTTCACGTCAAGAACATTGTTTTAAAGTATTTTCTTCGTAAAAAATTAAATTTCAAGGATTTGAATAAAGAATAAAATAATTTCTGTTAATTTGTAAAACTAAAATTTAAAAAAAATCACACTATGAAAAAAGCAATAGCTTTAGTGATCTCTGGAGTACTTTTGTCTTCTTGTGTATCACAAAAAAAATTCACTGAATTAGAAGAATTACAGCAAAACACAAAAAACCTTCTAGATTCTGCTACGGTAAAACTAAATTCTTGTAATGAGGATAAAGAAGCTGCATTAGCTTCCTTAGCTACACTCACAGAACAAAATCAGTTTTTAAAAGCCAATAATCAAGATTTAATCAACAACATTGGTAATCTAACTACTCTTTCTCAAAAAGGTGCCGAAAATCTTGAGATGTCTCTAGAAAGCATGAAAGAAAAAGACATTCGAATCCAACGTATGCAAGATGCAGTGACTAAGAAAGATTCTGTTACTCTTGCCTTAGTTACCAGTCTTAAAGGTGTGTTAGGAAATATGAGTGACGAGGATATTGAAATCAACGTTGAAAAAGGAGTAGTATATGTTTCTATTTCTGACAAATTATTGTTCCGTAGTGGAAGTTATACGGTAACCTCTCGTGCTAAAGAAGTTTTAGGAAAAGTTGCTACGGTAGTAAACAACAAACCTGAACTTGAATTCATGGTTGAAGGCCACACGGATAATGTGCCAATTAAATCTGAGGGTATTGTTGACAACTGGGATCTTTCTGTAAAAAGAGCGACTGCAGTGGTTCGTATTCTTGAAAAAGATTTCGGCGTAGCACCTGCACGCATGACAGCTGCCGGAAGAAGTTTTTACATTCCTATTGCTGACAACGATACAGCTGCAAATCGTGCTAAAAACAGACGTACTCGAATCGTAGTACTTCCTAAATTAGATCAGTTTTATGACTTGATCGAACAAGGAATGCAAGCTGCTCAATAGTAGTTTAATAAAATTATTATAATTAAGGCTGCCCAAATGGGCGGTCTTTTTTTTTAGCTAATATCAAAAAGGAATTGCTCCTAATCCTTCTCTAACCACCTGAAAAGGTTCCTCGGTTAAATCCAAAACAGTAGAAGGAACATTTTGGCCATAACCGTCAGAAAGCATGAGATCTATCCGTGACTCCCACTCTTCAAAAAGTACTTCAGGGTCTGTGGTGTAATCTAAAATCTCATCTGAATCATGAAGGGAGGATGTAATTAAAGGGGCATCCAAAAGAGATAACAACTGTTGTAAAACAATATGACTTGAAATACGTACACCAATTGTTTTTCTTTTATGAAAAGGCTTGGGTAACTTAGGTGCAGCATTCATGATCAAGGCATAAGGCCCAGGCAATAGTTTTTTAACCAACTTAAAAGTAGCTGAATTCATGTGCTGAACATAGTGTGTCAATTCACGAATGTCTTGAAATAAAAAACTGAGAGGAGCCTTTTCAATTTTGATCGCTTTAATTTTCACAAATCGAGAAAGTCCTTCCTCATTATTACTCAAGCAACCTAAGCCATAGACCGTATCTGTGGGAAAAATGATCAAGCCCCCTTGATTGAGTATCCGCGCTGCTTCCTCTAAAACTTTTGGATTTGGGTTGCTAGAATAGAGCGTTCTTAGTTCAGCCATGCTATTTAATTTTCAGTTTGGCAAAACGTAAGAGTAGATTTTTAACTCCAAATCCTTTAAATGCGATGGCAGCTTTTTTATCTGCTCCCTTCCCTTCTATGGCTTGAACAACACCTTTTCCAAAACGAGCATGCTCTACTTCCATCCCTTCTGTAAGCACTAAAGCATCTTGTTGTTGTGATGCTACAGCCGGTTCGATTTTACGTAATTTTTTTAATTGAGCGGGTGTAGGTGTGCTGACAAGTTTTTCCTTGGGTACTTTATTAGCGGGTTTGGTCCACTGTCTTTGTGAGGTCGGTTCGTCAAAAATCGAGGTATTTATAAGTGGCTTAAATGAATAGTCCTCTTTGGGTATAACTTTGTGTAGATACTGTGGATCTATTTCTTCAATAAATCGGCTGGGTTCTGCATCAATTAATTTACCCCAACGATAGCGAGAGAGTGTATAGGAAAGGAAAGCTCTTTCCTCCGCTCGAGTTAATGCTACATAAAACAAACGACGCTCTTCCTCTAGCTCGGTACGGGTGTTTAAACTCATGGCTGAAGGGAATAAATCTTCTTCCAGTCCAACAATAAACACATAAGGAAACTCTAAGCCTTTAGCAAGATGAATGGTCATCAAAGCGACGCGATCGCTATTGGGATCATCATCTTTATCCAAATCAGTGGCTAAGGCAACATCTTCCAAAAATTCTGACAAGCTTCCCGTAGCATCGGCTAATTCTTCTTGCCCTTCAGTAAAATCACGAATACCGTTTAAGAGTTCTTCTATATTCTCAATTCGGGCGATACCTTCTGGCGTAGCATCCTTTTTTAATTCCTGAACAAGCCCAATCTTTTTTGTTACTAAATCTGTAATTTCAAAAGCATTTAAGCTTTCATTTTCAATTTGAAATCGCTGCATTAATGTGGCAAATTCATTCAATTTCAAAAGCGTTCCAGCATTCAAGGGTAATTGAAGTTCTTTAGCCCTTACGATGGTTTCAAAAAGGGGCAAATTATGTTGCTTTGAACCCACCACAAGTTTATCAACCGTGGTTTGACCAATTCCACGAGGTGGGTAATTAATCACTCGTTTTAAACTTTCTTCATCTTTAGGATTAACAAGCATCCGCAGATAAGCCAGTATGTCTTTAATCTCTTTTCGCTGATAGAAAGACAAGCCTCCATAAATTCTATAGGGGATGTCACGCTTCCGTAACGCATCTTCCATGGCTCTGGATTGCGCATTCGTTCGATATAAAATGGCAAAATCTGCGTTTTTGCGTTGTTCTTGCATTTTAAAATCAAAAATGTTTGACGCCACATGACGTCCTTCTTCGGCATCTGTCGCTAAACGATTTACTTGTATCGATTCCCCTTGGGTATTTGATGTCCAAACCACTTTGTCAATTTTAGTTTTATTGTGGCTGATGATGGAATTTGCCGCATTGACAATCGTTTTGGTGGATCGATAATTTTGTTCCAAACGATATAAGGCTACTGCATCATAATCCTTTTGGAAATTCAATATATTATTGATATTAGCACCACGAAAAGCATAAATACTCTGTGCATCATCTCCCACCACACAAATATTCTGATAGCGGTCAGATAAAGCTCTTACAATCAAATACTGAGAATGGTTGGTGTCTTGATACTCATCAACCAAAATATAGCGAAATCGCTCTTGGTACTTAGCCAGCACCTCAGGATAACGATTTAACAATTCATTAGTCCGGAGCAATAAATCATCAAAATCCATTGCACCTGCCTTAAAACAACGTTCTACATATTCTTTATAAATCGTTCCCATTTCTGGTCTCCTCGACAGGGTGTCGGACTCTTGCAAATCCGAATCATTGAAATACGCTTTAACGGTAATTAAACTATTTTTAAAGGCCGAGATACGACTCCTTACTTGTTTGTATTTGTAAATATCCTTATCCAATCCCATTTCTTTGATAATGGAAGAAATCAGGCGATCAGAATCTTGAGTGTCGTAGATGGTGAAATTGGAAGGAAATCCTAGTTTGTCTGCTTCTTGTCGCAAAATACGAGCGAAGACGGAGTGAAAAGTACCCATCCACAGGTTCTTTGCTTCTCCCTCTCCCACTAATTCGCCAATTCGAGCTTTCATTTCGCGCGCCGCTTTATTGGTAAAGGTTAAGGCTAGAATAGAAAAAGAATCCACCCCAGCAGCCATCAAATGGGCGATTCGATAGGTCAAAACTCGGGTTTTTCCAGAACCTGCCCCTGCAATTACGATCAATGGACCTTCTTTGTGCAATACAGGCGCTCTTTGCGCTTCATTTAAAGTATCTATATAAGTTTTTTCTGGATCTTCCATATCGACTTTAAAAGTAGGGATTTCCTAATTTTTAAATTCTTTTCATCCAATTAATTATAAACATCTATATTTAAAAAAAAATATACATTTTGAAACATCCCTTATCCTTTTTTACAGTTGGTTTCATTCTCTTTATGACCCCTGGCTTTGCTCAAATTAACGATCCCGTATTTGATGCATTAGAATCTAAAGTAATTGAATGGAGGCATCACCTTCATCAGAATCCCGAACTTTCCAATCGAGAATTTAAAACCGCCGAGTATGTAGCGGCTCATTTAAAAAGTTTAGGGATTGAAGTTCAAACAGAAGTAGCTCATACTGGAGTCGTTGGTATTTTAAAAGGAAAACGTGCTGGAAAAGTTGTTGCCCTACGTGCCGATATGGACGCCTTGCCTGTTCTTGAACGCAATGACCTCCCCTATAAATCAATGGTCACTTCTGTTTTTAATGGACAAGAAACTGGAGTGATGCATGCCTGTGGTCACGATACCCATGTTGCTATTTTAATGGGAGTAGCAGAAGTATTATCTCAAAACAGGGATTTTGCTGGAACCGTGAAATTCATTTTCCAACCTGCCGAAGAAGGTGCGCCTCCGGGAGAAGAAGGCGGAGCAAAACTTATGGTAAAAGAAGGAGTGTTAGACAATCCTGAGGTGGATGCAATTTTTGGTTTGCACATTAACTCAGGTACCCATGTAGGAAAAATTTCTTACAAACCCGGCGGGATGATGGCGGCGTCACAGCGTTTTGTGATCAATGTAAAAGGAAAACAGGCACATGGTTCAACACCTTGGCAAAGCGTCGATCCAATTGTAGCAAGTGCTCAAATAATTAATGGTTTACAAACCCTTATTAGTCGCGAATCTCAACTAACAAAAGAGGGAGCGGTTATCTCAGTAGGATCTATCCATTCTGGCATTCGTTTCAATATTATCCCTGAAAGTTTAGAAATGATCGGTACGATTCGGACACTGGACAAAGACATGAAAGAATTAATTCGCAATCGAATGCTCGAAATGGTTCCTACAATTGCAAAAGCTTACAGAGCCGAAGCTACTGTTAAGATTGAGGACGGAGCAGACATCACGTTCAATAACTTAGCGCTGACCAAGCAGATGATTCCTACGTTGCAAAAAGTAGCTGGGAAAGACAAAGTAATTGAAATTGATGCCATCACAGGAGCGGAAGATTTTTCCTATTTTCAAAATGAGGTACCTGGTTTCTTTTTCTTTCTTGGGGGCACCCCCTTGAACATGACCGAAGCTGAAGCACCTTCGCATCATACCCCATCTTTTGTTGTGGATGATGCTGGCATGAAGTTAGGAGTTAAAGCGCTTACACAATTAACACTTGACTATTTCAAGCCGTAGTTGAAAGCTTTTTAGCGTGTTCCCAACCCATTTGCCACCAATTTTCCATTTTGGTTTTATTAAAAATCAGGGAGTTGGTGGTCAATATTTTTGGGGTATAGAAAACACGAAGCGTCGCTTTATAATCTTCTGCGATCAACTTTCCAATATGCATGTTTTGAATTTCGATTCGATCTGAAATGAATCCAAAAATACTCCCCAAGGCATCAAATACGTTTTTAGCATGCAAGCGATTGGTATGTTGAAATTGAGTGTCCAACAAAATAGCATCTACATGAGTTGCCCCCCTTCGTATAGCTTCTTCTATAGGAATGATACAGCCTAAACCGCCATCAGCATATTCACATCCATGTTTAACCACTAGAGTCATAAAAGGAACGAAATTACAAGAAATCCAAATCCAATCTAAAAACTCTTCATAACAACAATCTTTCAAACGCTTATATTCCACGGTGTTTGCCGTTAAGTTTGAAACACAGACAATAACTTCTTTACTTGTTTCTTTTAGTGAAGCGAAATTTGATTCTGGAAACTCTATAGAAAGTAACTTTCTAAGGTTGTTGCTCTCTCCAAAGGTTTTTCTTCCTCGAATGAAATTTTTAAGTACATTCAAATGATTGATTTTTATACGCTCCTCCCCTTCTCTTTTTACAATTAGATAAGGACAGTTGTCAAAAATACTTTTCTGATTGACACTTGTAAAGGCTCTTTTTATCTCTTTAATTTTATTCAATGCTAAGTGCGAAACCAATAGGCTACCTGTAGAAGTACCCAAGTAAAAATCATATTTTCGCTTTTCTTCTTCGATTAAATATTGGGCTACACCTCCAGCAAAAGCCCCTTTGCTTCCTCCTCCTGAAATAACTAATGCTCTCATTTGATTATTATTTGGGATTACTATTTTAAATTTACACTCTTTCTTGTTCAAAAGTACTTGTTTTAAAAGATAAATGGATTCAATGCAAACTGAAATAGCGTATTTAAAGGGTGTAGGTCCTGAACGTGCGCGTTTACTAAAGGAAGAACTCAACATTAAAACCTTTCAAGATTTACTCCATTTCTTCCCTAATCGCTATATCGACCGCAGTCGGTTTCATCCAATCAACCAACTTCCCAACACCAATGCGGAAGTCCAAATCAAAGGAGTGATCACTTCTATTGAGTATGTTCAACAAAAAAGAGGGAAGCGGATGGTCGCTCATTTTCAAGATGAAACAGGAAGCATGCAATTGGTTTGGTTTCGTGGTTATCAATGGTTGAGAGACAGCATGCGTTTAAATCAACCCTATGTCATTTTTGGTCGGATTAACTGGTTCAAGGGTCAGGCGAGTATGCCCCACCCTGAAATGGAATTGGAACATGTTTTTCAACAAGGAGTAAAAGCGGCTTTTTATCCGATCTATCCTTCCTCCGAAAAATTAATCAATAAAGGGGTGTCACAAAGGGTCATTCAAAAATTAGTTGCAAGCCTTTTACAACAAAAAGAGGGGGAGTTTTCAGAAACTTTACCCTCTTATTTATTGAATCACTTTAAGCTAATTTCAAAAAAAGAGGCACTACATCAAGTACACTATCCTTCAACACAGAATTTACTTTCAAGAGCGCAAATGCGTTTAAAATTTGAAGAGTTTTTTTATATGCAATTGCAATTGATTTTAAAAAACCATCAACGAAAACAGAAAATAAAAGGACATGTATTTGCAGCAGTAGGATCTGTTTTTAGAAACTTTTTTGACAACCATCTCCCTTTTACGCTTACCGAAGCCCAAAAGCGAGTGGTGAAAGAAATTCGAACCGATTTGGGAACGGGACGGCAAATGAATAGGTTATTACAAGGAGATGTGGGATCGGGAAAAACGATTGTTGCTTTACTCTCAATGTTAATTGCAATTGACAATGGTTTTCAGGGAACCTTAGTTGCTCCAACAGAAATCCTTGCACAACAACACTATCATTCGTTAAAATCACTTTTAGAGGGGACAGGGATACACTGTGCCTTGCTAACAGGAAGTAGCTCAAAAAAGGAACGTATTGTTTTACATCAAGCATTAGAATCTGGGGAACTTTCCATATTAGTGGGAACTCATGCTGTTTTTGAAGAAAAAGTACAGTTTCATAATTTAGGATTAGCCATTATTGATGAACAACATCGTTTTGGTGTTGCACAGCGAGCCAAATTATGGCAAAAAAATGATATTCCTCCCCATGTTTTAGTGATGACAGCAACTCCAATTCCAAGAACGCTAGCCATGAGCATCTATGGTGATTTAGACATTTCCCTTATAGACACCTTGCCGCCTGGAAGAAAACCAATCAAAACATTACACCGCTATGACAACAATAGGCTTGCTGTTTTTGGCTTTGTTAAAGAACAAATTGAATTGGGTCGTCAGGTATATATCGTGTACCCATTGATCCAAGAATCTGAAACTTTAGATTATAAAGATTTAATGGATGGTTATGAAAGCATTTCAAGAAGTTTTCCACCACCAAAGCATCAAATCAGTATTGTTCATGGAAAAATGAAATCAGAGGATAAGGCTTATGAAATGGAACGCTTTGTTCAGGGCAAAACGCAAATCATGGTGGCGACTACTGTAATCGAAGTGGGAGTAAATGTTCCAAATGCATCGGTAATGATTATAGAAAGTGCAGAGCGTTTTGGCTTATCACAACTGCATCAGCTTCGTGGACGCGTGGGGAGAGGTTCGGAGCAAAGCTATTGCATCTTGATGAGTGGGTCAAAACTTTCAGAGGAAGGAAAAACACGCTTACAAACCATGGTTAAAAGTAATGACGGTTTTGAAATTGCAGAAGTTGATTTACGCCTACGAGGACCAGGAAACTTAATGGGAACACAACAAAGCGGTGTTTTACAACTCAAAATAGCAGATGTAATCAAGGACACCGAATTATTAAAAGCGGCACGCGATACGGCGCAGCAAATCATTAAAAAAGATTCAGCGTTTAACAACAAGGATCATCAAGTGATTAAGCGTACACTTTCTGCACTTCGATTTGATTCTAATATTTGGAATTTCATAAGTTAAAAATGGCCAAAGAGATTCTTATATTTGCATTTATAAATTGAAAAGACACATTCATTGAAAATATCTTATAACTGGTTACAGCAATTTCTTAAAACAGATCTTCCAATTGAGGAAATCTCCGTTCTACTGACCGATTTGGGTCTGGAAGTAGAAGGCACACAACATTTTGAAAGCATTAAAGGGGGGTTAAAAGGAGTAATCGTTGGTGAGGTGCTCTCTTGTGAACAACACCCCAATGCGGATCGGCTTAAAAAAACGGAAGTTAACTTAGGAAATAACGAAATTGTTCCCATTGTTTGTGGTGCGCCCAATGTATCTAAAGGTCAAAAAGTACTTGTTGCAACCGTGGGAACTACCTTATCCATGCAAGATGGAAACACTTTGAAGATTAGTAAAAGTAAAATACGTGGTGAAGTAAGCATGGGAATGATTTGTGCTGAAGATGAATTAGGTTTGGGAGAAAGCCATGAGGGTATTATGGTACTAGATGAAACACTCCAACCGGGTACAGCAGCGGCTAGTTTATTTGAATTAGAAGAAGATTATGTATTCGAAATTGGTTTAACCCCAAATCGAGCAGATGCTATGAGTCATATGGGGGTAGCTCGAGATTTAAAAGCGATTTGTATGTTGAAAAGCATCCCTTTTGAATGGACTTTTCCTGAAACCTCTTCTTTTCATGTTGATAATAATCAAAAAGTCATTAATGTTGATGTTCAAGATAGTGCTAAATGCAGTCAATATTACGGCCTTACTATTTCAGGGATTAAGGTGGCTCCATCTCCTACATGGCTACAAAATCGACTGAAAGCCATTGGTATAGGTATAAAAAACAATGTGGTAGACATTACCAATTATGTGTTACACGAACTAGGCCAACCGCTTCATGCTTTTGATGCCAATAAAATAGTAAAAGAAATTGTTGTAAAAACCTGTGCCAATAAAACCTCTTTTACAACTTTAGATGGAACAGTAAGGGAATTAGAGAATGAAGATTTAATGATTTGTGATGCTGTAAAACCCCTTTGTATTGCAGGTATTTTTGGAGGTCTTGATTCTGGTGTTTCTAAAGAAACAACTACAGTCTTTTTAGAAAGCGCTTATTTTGACCCAGTAAGCATACGAAAAACAGCAAAACGTCACGCCTTAAATACGGATGCTTCTTTTCGTTTCGAACGTGGCATTGACCCAGAAATTGGAGTTACCGCATTGAAACGAGCTGCAATCTTAATTAAAAAGATAGCAGGAGGTGAAATCACCAGTGATATTCAAGATTTTACCAAGCCCTTAGATAAACCCAATCAAATTTTCTTAAGTTTTAACGAATTAGAGCGTACAATTGGTCAGCCCATTGAACAGAAAGATTTAAACACAATCTTAAACGCACTTGAAATTAACATTAATAATGTGTCAGAAACTGGAATTGGTATGACCATCCCTAGATATCGCGTCGATGTTACCCGACCCGCAGATATTATTGAAGAAATACTGAGAGTCTATGGATATAATAATCTAGAAGACAAGCCTTTACAGTACGAAGCGAATCCTCCCTACAACTGGAGAGATTCTTATAAATTGGAAGCTGCAATAGCTCAAAAACTAACTGGGCATGGATACATGGAGATTATGAATAACTCCCTAACCTCTCCAGAGTATAGTGCCGATTTTCATGATCCCGTTACTTTAGTAAATCCACTGGGAAAAGAACTGGCATTAATGCGCCAATCGCTGATATACAATGCATTAGAAGTAGTTTCATTTAATTTGAACAGACAAAACAAGAACTTAAAACTTTTTGAATTTGGATCTATCTATGGTAAAAAGAATGAGGCCTTTGTTGAAGCAAAACGCCTGAGTGTTGCCTTAGTGGGTAATTCACTAGACGCTCACTGGGACCTGACAAAAGCCCCCAGTAATTTCTTTTACGGAAAAGGAGTTATTCAAGATATGTTCGCGAGTATTGGCTTTGCTGATTTAGAATGGGTAGCTCAGCAACATCCTCACTTCGATGAAGCTTTCCAAATTACTTATCGTAAAAAGAATTTGGGTGTTTATGGTTTAGTTTCAAAAAAGTTAAACAATTCCTTTGGTATTGATCAAGAGGTTTATATCGCAGAGTTGAATTGGGGAGACCTTATTGAAAAGGCATATGATCAACCCCTGCGATTTGAAGAGATTACTAAATTTCCTTTAGTACGCAGAGATTTCGCTCTTTTATTAGACGAAGTAATTAGTTTTGAAGCCCTGAGAGAAATGGCCTTAAAAACTGATCGTAAAATCCTAAAAGAGGTTCGTTTGTTTGATGTGTATGAAGGTAAAAACTTAGAAAAGGGTAAAAAATCCTATGGATTGAGCTTTACATTTCAAGATAAAAACAAAACATTAACCGATAAGCAGGTTGATAAAGTAATGGATAAATTAAAGCGAAATTTCGAAAAGGAGTATGGTGCACAACTGCGCTAATAACTTATTTCAGCTGAGGTTTTAAAAAGCTATATTTTATTACTATTTTTGTGTTAAATGAGAAGGAATTATGAAGTTGAATGTACTCCCAAGAACAAATGTTAAGCTAGCTTTAGATAAAATTAGAGCTAATGAACTCACTGATAAAGAGCAAGAAATTGCTTTAAAATCGCTGTACCAGTCTTTCGAAATTCGAACAATAAATGCCTTTAAATTCGATTTATTGGATAGTAATAAAATCTATCATATCGATCAAATTAGAAAGGTGAGTATCAATTATCGTCTTCGTTTTTTGGACTTGAAGTATTTTAAAAACAAGCTTCCAGACTCTGCCCATCATGATATTCAACATCTCGAGGCAATTCATGAAACTAAATTAAGTGGATTTAAGATCATGGCACCTTCTGCACTTTTTCGTCTTGAAAAAGCCGATGACCCCTTACTTTTCGCTCCCCTAGGGAATGAATATTATTATTTGATTCACCAATGGGGGAATGACCTTCATCCCTTGAGAAGGATTATGATGTGGCCTTTTATGAATATTTGGAATTTACTTGTATTAGTGTTAGCCATAAGTTTTATTGCTACGGAAATTATGCCCATAAACTTGTTTACAAAATCTCCCGATGCTACAACCTATTGGATGCTCTTATTCTTTAACTTTAAAGCTATTGCCTCCATTGTTTTGTTTTATGGTTTTGCTTTAGGCAAAAACTTTAATCCAGCCATTTGGAACAATAAATACAATAAAGCTTAAATCTATACTTATGTCCCTCAAATACATTAAAATTTTCTTAGGTCCTGCGGTACAAGTAATAAACCTCTGCAATGCACTGGAAGAAGTCTCCATTGTTCCTGTAATAAAAGATCGTGCAGAATCAGCAAGATTGGCTGGATTTGGATCGTTTTCATCGGACCAAGAGGTTTGGATTCATCCGGATGAAGAAAAACAAGCTAAGGAAATTTTAGAAAGCCTCTCCCTTTAGGATAAGTTTTCTTATTTTTAGCTTCAATCTAACGAATTTAACTTATCATGCAATTTATCATCTTTATTGCTTTCACTGTTCTAGTGGGGGTTATTGCTTATCTCGCCACACGAAATACAAACGAAAATACTGAGGATGGCTATTTTCTAGGAGGAAGAAGTCTCACCGCCCCTGTGATCGCAAGTTCTTTATTATTGACCAATTTATCTACTGAACAACTTGTCGGTCTGAATGGATCCGCATTCAATGAAGGAGTTGTGGTAATGGCATGGGAAACCTTGGCAGCAATTGCTATGGTCATCACGGCTGTCGTATTGCTCCCTAGATACCTTAAGGGGGGCTTAACAACCATTCCGCAGTTTCTGGAAAGACGTTATGATACTGCCACTAAATCAATTACTTCAGGACTCTTTTTATCTGGTTATGTAGTGGTATTACTTCCTATCGTTTTGTATTCGGGTGCCATTGCTCTTATTGGAATGTTTGATCTTACAACCCTTTTTGACTTAGGTGAAACCAGCACGCTAATTATAACCGTCTGGTCAATAGGAATCATTGGATCGGTTTATGCAATTTTTGGAGGTCTCAAAGCTGTTGCCGTTTCGGATACAGTAAATGCCATTGGTTTACTCATCGGTGGAATTATGATTCCTGTTTTTGGATTGATCTTTATTGGTGATGGAAGTCTAATGAATGGGATAGAGGCCCTTTATGCACATGAGCCCACTAAATTTAGAGCAATGGGAAGTTCAGATTCTGCAATCCCCTTTAGCACCCTGTTTACTGGTATGGTTTTGGTACAGTTATTTTATTGGGGAACCAATCAGGCTATTATTCAGAGAGCCCTGGGAGCTAAAAATTTAGTTGAAGGACAAAAAGGTTTAATCTTAGCTGCTTTTGTGAAAATTTTAGGGCCACTAATCGTAGTACTTCCTGGAATAATTGCCTATTATATTTTTGGTGGACAACTTGATGCTAGTCAAGCGGATTTGTCTTATGGTTTATTGGTAAATAAAGTCTTACCACCCGTATTACTTGGTTTTTTTGCTGCTGTCCTTTTTGGCGCCATATTGAGTTCTTTTAACTCTGCCTTGAATAGCTCTGTCACCCTTTTTGGACTTGATATTTACAAACAATACATCAAGAAGAATGCAAATGAAAAGGAGGTTGTTCGTGCAGGAAAGATGTTTGGAATTGGTCTTGCATTACTCTCCATGATTATCGCTCCGAGTATTGCGAATGCTCCCGATGGTCTTTTTGGATATCTTCAAGAAATTAACGGGTGCTACACCATTCCTATTTTGACCATTATTCTTGTGGGCTATTTGACTAAATACGTTCCTGCTTTTGCTGCTAAAGTAGCTATGGCTATTGGAGTTGTCATGTATTCAATGAGTCAATTTGTACTCAAGGATTATGTGATTTCAAATGGTGGTGAATATCCCCATTACCTTCATATTATGGCAATTATTTTCTTATTTAACATAGGGGTTATGCTACTCATTGGAAAGTTGAGACCTCGTGAAGTGGCTTATGTACAAAACTATACAGAACAAGTAGATATTACTCCATGGAAGCCGGTTAGAACGTATGGTATTATTATTACGATCATTGTCATTAGCACTTACTTTATTTTTACTTAAAACAGCCTAGTTACAGTCCCTCAACTACTGCATCTATAATCCTAACAGCTAGAATAGCTGTGGTATGGTCTCGATCAAAATTTGGATTTAATTCTGCAAGGTCTACAGCAACTACCTTTTTGCTCTTCATTAGATAACCTAATACTTTAAAAAAGAAATTTGGA
>JAURBX010000026.1 GCA_030828745.1 Flavobacteriaceae bacterium
GAATCAACAGCCACATTAAGCACTGCTTTGTCTTGGCCCCAAACTGAGCATGTCAACAAAAAATAAACCAAGAAAGGAAGTGTGTATTTCATATTATATCCTTGCTTTAAAATACCCCAATAATTTTTTTACATAACTTTCTTCAACGCTACAGCTCATATTTCCTGCTCCATTTTTCTTAAAGAGTTCTTGATATTCAGTAGTACGTGCATTAAAGTGTTTTGCATATTGATTCCTAACTTTTTTAGATTGGGTATTGATCCATCGTATTTGTCCTGTTTCTGCATCTCGCATGGGAACAATTCCTAATTTAGGAAGTTCGGTTTCTACAGGATCGTAAACACGAATCCCTGTGAGGTCATGCTTTTTTGCCGTAATTCGCAGGGTTTTTTCATAACCAGAATCCATAAAGTCGGAAAGCATAAAAACAATGGCTTTCTTTTTCAAGACTCCCGAAAGGAATTCTAATGCAGCCGAAATATTTGTTTCCTTACTTTTGGGTTCAAATTCCAATAATTCTCTAATGATTCTTAAAATATGGGAACGCCCTTTTTTGGGCGGAATAAATAACTCTAATTGATCTGAAAATAAAAGTAGCCCTACTTTATCATTATTTTGAAGCGCAGAAAAGGCCAAAGTAGCTGCGATTTCGGTTAAGATTTCTCTTTTAAATTGAGTTTTAGTTCCAAAGGCTTCAGAACCACTAACATCCACAACCAGCATTAAAGTTAATTCCCGCTCTTCTTCAAAAACCTTCACAAAAGGTTCGTTATAACGAGCCGTAACATTCCAATCAATTGCGCGTACATCATCCCCAAATTGATATTGTCTTACTTCACTAAAAGTCATCCCACGTCCCTTAAAGGTAGAGTGATATTCTCCACCAAAAACGTGGTCGCTCAAACGACGTGTTTTAATCTCAATTTTGCGAACTTTTTTAAGCAGCGCTTTTGTATCCATAGGATTATGGTTGAAATCTAATTATAATGGGATTGGTCCTAGGGAACTTCAACCTCATTGATAATTTGAGTTATCAAATCTTCTGAAGTAATATTTTCAGCTTCCGCTTCATAAGTTAATCCAATACGATGGCGTAATACATCATAAATTACTGCACGAACATCTTCAGGAATCACATAACCTCTGTGCTTTAAAAAGGCATGGCATTTAGCGGCTGTCGCCAAATTGATACTCCCCCTAGGAGAGGCACCAAAACTGATCAAAGGCTTCATGGAATCCAACTTATAATTTTCTGGATATCTCGTAGCAAAAATCAAATTAAGTATATAGCTTTCAATTTTTTCGTCCATATAAACCTCTCTCACAGTTTCTTGAGCAGTTATGATTTGCTTTGTAGTGACTACAGGATTCACTTGAACTTGATTACTGCTCAAATTATTTCTAACAATTAACTGCTCTTCATCCAATTTTGGATAATCGATCACCGTTTTTAACATGAATCGATCCACCTGCGCTTCAGGCAAAGGATAGGTTCCTTCTTGTTCTACAGGGTTTTGAGTCGCCATAACCAAAAAAGGAGCTTGCAGCTTAAACGTTGTATCTCCAATGGTGACTTGTTTTTCTTGCATTGCTTCAAGTAATGCAGATTGAACTTTTGCAGGGGCTCTGTTGATCTCATCTGCCAGAACAAAATTAGCGAAGATCGGACCCTTTTTTATGGAAAAATCATTTTCCTTGATGTTGTAAATCATGGTTCCAACTACATCGGCAGGAAGTAAGTCAGGAGTAAACTGTATACGACTAAAACTTCCCTTCATCGCTTGGCTTAGTGTATTGATTGCTAATGTTTTAGCCAAACCGGGAACCCCTTCCAAAAGGATATGTCCTCTTCCCAGCAAACCAATTAATAATCGCTCTATCATCCCTTTTTGACCCACAATTACTTTATTCATTTCAAAAGTAAGTAAGTCTACAAATGCACTCTCTTTTTCAATTTTTTCATTGATTGCTTTGATGTCAATCATTTCATTTTTACTATTCTCCATAGGAATTATCTACATTTTTTTGGATAGCAAATTTGAAAAATATATTCTAGGCATGTTGTTAACAATTGGTTAAAAATTGAGATTAGGGAAAATTAAGAAGCCCCCAAATGTTGCTATTTTAGAGGTGAATTTAATGCAATTAATCTGAATCAAAGAATTAAACTTTATAAAACAAGCTAATTTTTAAATAATGCTTGATTTAAACATTTATTAAATAGCTTTGATTCATAAAATACAGTAAATATATCTATGAATTCCTTTTCAAAAATTATTTCGGGTACCATGACTTGGGGTGAGTGGGGAAGTAAATTCACTGCCAAAGAAATGGAATACCTTTTGGAGAAAACAGTTGAAATAGGGATAAATACCTTTGACCATGCTGATATTTATGGTGGATATACCACCGAAGCTAGGTTTGGCGCTGCTTTTAAAAATAGTTCTGTAAATAGAGAGTCCGTATTTTTTATTTCCAAATGTGGTATTCAAATGCCTTGCAATGAAAGACCTTTACCGGTAAAACATTATGATTATTCAGAGGAACACATTCGTATTAGTGTTGAAAATTCTTTACGCCACTTGAATACAGAGTATTTAGATGTTTTACTCCTTCATCGACCTAGTCCCTTAATGCACGCTGAAACCATAGCCAAAGTGACGCAAGAACTAAAGAGAGAAGGAAAAATTAGACAATTGGGTGTTTCTAATTTTACTCCTTCACAAATGCAATTATTGCAGCAGGAGGTTCGTTTGGAATGGAATCAATTGGAATGCTCATTGACACACGAAATCGGACTTTTTGACGGAACATTAGATCACATGAAAATTCATGCTATTGAAGCAATGGCATGGAGTCCCTTGGGAAGTTACTTTAAAAAAAATGAGGCAAAAAAAGAACGTATTTCAAAATGCATGCCCGCTCTTTGCGAAAAATACAACTGTACAGAAGATCAATTATTGTTGGCATGGTTATTAAACCACCCCTCAAATATACATCCTGTGGTTGGAACCACTTCAGTAAAACGTATGGCTCTCAGTAAAAAAGCTCTAGATATAACACTAGAAATTACCGATTGGTTTATATTATTAGAGGCCAGCATGGGAGAACCATTACCATAAAAATTACATATGAAAGATAAAACTATTTTGATAACTGGAGCCAGCAGTGGAATAGGTTGGGCTACAGCAGAGACTTTTTCAAAACAAGGCGCTAAGCTTATTTTATGTGGGAGAAGAAAAGAAAAATTAGAATCGTTAGCCAATCAACTCAATACCAAAACGCATATCCTCACTTTTGATGTTAGAGATCGAAAGGCCGTTTTTAAAACACTTGAAAACCTCCCCAAAGAATGGGAAAATATTGACATCTTGGTTAATAATGCTGGAAATGCACATGGTCTTGACCCCGTCCAAACAGCCAATATAGAAGATTGGGATGCCATGATCGATGGAAATGTAAAAGGACTAATGTATGTTACGAAAGCACTCCTCCCTATGATGATTAAATCCAAAAAAGGGCATATAATTAATTTGGGTTCCATTGCAGGTAAAGAAGTGTATCCCAATGGAAGCGTTTATTGCAGCAGTAAATTTGCAGTAGATGCCTTTACCCAAGGCCTCCGTATTGATTTAAACAAAGAGGGAATTAAAGTAAGCGCTATCCATCCCGGACTGGTGCAAACGGAATTTTCAGAAGTTCGTTTTAAAGGAGATAGAACGCGAGCCGATAAAGTATATGAAGGAATTGAGGCATTAACCGCACAAGATGTTGCTGATGCTATTTTATATATGACGCAGACCCCCACTCAGGTAAATGTAGCTGACCTTGTTTTACTTCCAACAAGACAAGCAAATGCTTACATTTCAAATCGAAAATCCTGAACTAAAAATAAATACATAGAAAAGGGGCATAATAAAATATTAGCTCATATTTTTTTACTACGTTTCCACGTCTTAAAATCTTTCTATGCTACGAACAGCCTTACCCCTTGTTCTGTTTTTTTTAATCTTTTCCAATTGTTCTGATGGTGAAGATAACAACAACAAAACCAATAATTTTTTTACTATTGATGGTGAAAAATTTTCAATAGCACATGCTGGAATTTCTGATTTTGGCATCGACCCTTCAAACGATATTTACAAAGGAAATTTTTTAGTATTACTTTTTGCTACTGAAGGAGTTGATTTTAACACGGGCCCAAATGGAGATCTATTGTTAGAAGGAACTGGAGCAATAATGGGATTGGTCACTTTTTCAGACACAATGGATTATTTGGAGGACGGTAGCTACTTTCTAAACCTCAGACCTCCGTTTCAAAAAGGAGATGTTTCTATTGGTTTTTACACTACTTCTTTTGATTCTAAATTAGTTAAGGGTCCCTATTTTGATTACGAAGGAACACCCCTTCTCTCGGGGAAAATGACGGTAAATCATTCTAAGGAAAATACACTTGTTGTGATGAATATGATTGACGAAATTGGAAATAAAATAAATACTAACTTTGACGGAAAGCTAGATCTTTTAACATACAGTATACCACCTAAAATCTTACAATAAACTACTTAAATTTCGCCCTTTATGTTCGTTCGAAAAACTATTTTAATCCATAAATCTCCAAATGAAATTTTTCCATTAATCAATAATTTTAATTCCTGGCCCCAATGGTCTCCATGGTTAATTGCTGATCCCAACACCCGTCTTGATTTTGAAAACAACGGAAAATATTACCGCTGGAAAAGCTCTTTAAAAACGGGATTGGTAGTCTCGCCTATCGAGATCGTTGGTTTCTTTTTGATCAAATATTAATTTCAAAGAATTTTAAAACAGATAAGGGACTACGTATTGTTAAAGCGGCTGTTTTTAACCCTCCTTATCTAAAAAATCCTGAAGGAAAGTACAAGGGCTATCCCTTCCGTAATCAAATAAAAGGAAATCAGCTTTTTGGGTATTCAGATCATTTTCCTGTCTATATTATTCTCGCAAAAAAATAAAGAAGGAAAAATCTTACGGGCTGTTTTTTTAAAATCGAGAACTCAACTCGTTTCGTTTTAATTATTTCAAAACCCTAAGAACAAATGCATCAAGACCCTCTGCATAGACCCCAGAAAAAGGCAATCCAACTTCTATCGCTTTAGCTCGTAAATAATCACTATGCCTAAAACTATGATACAATACATCAAAATCCAATTCACCTTGACTGTTGATTAATTCATCTCCCGCCTGATTAAAAACATAAAGGGGAGGGTCTGTTGCATCCATAAACCCACGGTAGTCCACAGTATCTAAATCTTCTTGAGTGGGTTCACCATTATAAAACTGAGAGAATAGAGTTTGTAATACAGGACTCATTCCTCTCAAATCATCTAATGAAAACCCTGGAAATACATTTTCCCAATCGTATAAATCATAGGTGCTTTGAGCTGCTATAGCTAAAACTCCTTGTACTTGAGTATTACTTGACTCCCGAAAACCATTCCATTGCGCAATCCCTGCCCCAGCAGAAACCCCTGCCAAAACCATTTTATTAACGGGAATTTGTAGTGTATTTGATTGGCTTTGAATAAAATCAATCACTGCGGTACCATCTTCCAAAGCTGAAATGAC
The DNA here is from genome assembly GCA_030828745.1 of Flavobacteriaceae bacterium. Classification (GTDB taxonomy): domain Bacteria; phylum Bacteroidota; class Bacteroidia; order Flavobacteriales; family Flavobacteriaceae; genus MS024-2A. Next base: position 5,608 of record JAURBX010000026.1, read on the forward strand.
TCCTTTATTCCCGGTCGTATTGATAAACGTATAATTTGCACTTATAATCGTAATCTTATTTGCTAAAAGGGATTGCATTGTTTCTTTGAGCAGCTCGTTATAAGCATCTTCTTTATCTCCAGCAACGAATCCTCCTCCGTGAAAAAATAGAACTACACCTTTGGACTCACCCTTGTTAGACATTAAAACATCCAACAGATTACGTGATCCATTTCCATAGCTTACATCTTTAAAAAAAAGATCATCGCCTCCTAATGGAGATTGAGATGCCACAACACCTAAAGCATTTTCAATGGAAATTTTTAAATCATTTTGTGACTTCTCTTTTTCACAAGAAATAAAAAACACGATAAACACTAAGGGTAATAGTTTTTTCATTTTTTATATTTTTTTACAAGATATACAATTGATTTTTTACTCCTCTAAACCTTCTGGATAAAGGAAGTGATTGTATGGAAAACGAGTAACATGAATTTCTCTAACCTCTTGATAAACACGCGCTCTAAAACCCTCTAAATTATCTTTATTTAATGCCGAAATAAAAAGGGCTTGACCATTCATTCTATGCATCCAAGTTTGTTCCCATTCTTTTAAACTAAAATGCTTTTCTTCTCTTTGTTCGATTAATTCTGTTTCATCCCAAGGCTCGGGTTCATAGGCATCAATTTTATTAAATACCATCAGGGTAGGTTTATCCATACTCTTTATTTCTTTTAAAATTTGATTCACAGAATCGATGTGATCTTCAAAATTAGGGTGAGAAATATCGACCACATGTAATAATAAATCAGCTTCTTGAACCTCATCCAACGTACTTTTGAAAGACTCAACCAATTGAGTAGGAAGTTTTCTTATGAACCCTACTGTATCACTCATTAAAAATGGGAGATTTCCAATGACAACTTTTCTTACCGTGGTATCCAGGGTGGCAAAAAGTTTATTTTCTGCAAAAACTTTACTTTTTGCGACAACATTCATCAAGGTGGATTTCCCCACATTGGTATATCCCACCAGAGCAACACGAACTAATGCTCCACGATTTCCGCGTTGAGTGGCCATTTGCTTATCGATAATTATTAGTTTCTTTTTTAAAAGAGAAATCTTATCCCTAACAATTCTTCGGTCCGTTTCAATTTCAGTTTCACCAGGTCCACGCATTCCAATTCCCCCACGTTGTCGTTCCAAGTGCGTCCATAAGCCTTTCAATCGAGGAAGTAAATATTCATACTGTGCCAATTCAACTTGCGTTCTTGCATAACTTGTCTGAGCGCGTTGTGCAAAAATATCTAGAATCAATCCCGTTCGATCCAATACTTTAACTTTCAAAGTTTTCTCAATATTTCCCTGTTGAGCGGGAGTCAGCTCGTCGTCAAAAATGACGGAAGAAATATCATTCTCATTGACAAACTCCAAAACTTCCTGCATTTTACCTGAACCGATAAATGTTTTTGGATTTGGAAGGTCTATTCTCTGAGTAAAACGATGCATTACTTCCCCACCAGCAGTGAACGCTAAAAAAGCTAATTCATCTAAATATTCTTTAGATTGTATGGCGTCTTGACGGGAATTAATAATTCCTAATAAGACTGTTTTTTCTACATCAAGTGATTTTTCTTCAATCATATCAAGAGGTTTCCCATTTTTTTAACGCCATTGTTTTTCCGTCAAAAGTTCCATAGGTGAAGTGCGTAATCCAATCGCCTAAATTCACATAAGTAGATGTTTCATTTAGCTTAATCTCCATGGGAAGATGGCGATGTCCAAAAAGAAAATAGTCGTAGTGCTTTTGTTCTAGTTTACGCATTGCATACCGAGCTAACCACTCGTTCTCTTCACCCAAAAAAGAGATGTCTTCGGCTCCTGAAATTAATTTATTTTTTACAGAAAAATATTGTCCCAACTTAACTCCCCAATCGGGATGAAGTGCTTGAAAAAGTCTTTTTGCCAAGGGATTTGTAAATACTTTTTTCATTCTCTTGTACCCCTTATCATTGGGGCCAAGACCGTCACCATGACCTATAAAGAATTGTGTGTCCTCAATAGTAAATTCCTTTGGCTTATGGTAGACCGGAATCCCTAACTCTGTTTCGAAATAACCTCTCATCAACAAATCGTGATTCCCCACAAAATAATGAACTTGAATCCCTTCGTCCACAAATTCAGCTAATTTTCCTAAAATTCTTACAAAGCCTTTGGGAACGACTGTCTTGTATTCAAACCAAAAATCAAATAAATCCCCAAGTAAAAACAAAGCCTCTGCATCTTTCTGAATATGAGTTAACCATTTCAAGAAAGTAGCTTCGCGCACTTTGCTGGCTTCCTGTGTAGGCGCCCCAAAATGCTGATCGGAAGCAAAGTAAATTTTTTTGTTTTTAGTGAGCTTCATTTTATCCAATAGCCTGTTCTAAATCCGCAATCAAATCACGAACGTCTTCTATCCCGACACTCAAGCGTATCAGTGCATCAACAACCCCACTTTTTTCTCTTAATTCTTTTGGGATGGAGGCATGTGTCATGCTGGCTGGATGTCCCGCCAAACTTTCAACCCCCCCCAAGGATTCCGCAAGGGTGAATAATTTTAATTTCTCTACAATTTTAATTGCAGCATCATAATCTGCTCCTTTGGTCACAAAAGATAGCATCCCTCCAAAATCTTTCATTTGAGCTTTGGCAATCGAATGGTTGGGATGATCTTCAAGACCGGGCCAATAAACTTTTTCAATTTTAGGATGATTTTTTAAATAATTTGCTATTTCATTGGCATTTTCACAATGACGTTGCATCCTAACATGTAATGTTTTAATTCCTCTTAGTGTTAAAAAACTATCCATGGGGCCACAAATAGCACCACTTGCATTTTGAATAAATCCAATACGTGCTGCCAAGTCTTCATCGTTTACGACCAAAGAACCTAAAACAACGTCGGAATGTCCAGCTAAATATTTTGTAGCCGAATGCATCACAATATCTGCACCCAACGTCAGCGGCTGTTGAAGATAAGGAGACGCAAAAGTATTGTCCACAGCAACCATAACACCGTGCTTTTTGGCTAAAGTAGCAATCGCTTTAATATCAATCACATTCATCATGGGATTGGTTGGCGTTTCAATCCATATCAATTTGGTTTTTTTGTTGATTGTTGCGGATATGTTTTGTGGATTGTCCATTCCCACAAAATGAAATTTTAATCCAAAATCTTCAAATATTTTGGTAAAGAGACGATAAGAACCTCCATATAAGTCATTGGTTGAGATAATTTCATCTCCAGGTTTTAACAACTTTAATACTGCATCCATCGCAGCCAATCCTGACCCAAAGGCGAAACCAAAATTTCCTGCTTCTATGCTTGCTAATGATTTTTCTAAGGCTTGGCGTGTGGGATTATGTGTTCTACTGTATTCAAAACCCTTATGGCCTCCCGGCGTAGTTTGCGCATAGGTAGAAGTTTGATAAATAGGTGGCATTACTGCCCCATAAGCTTTGTCTGGCTCTTGTCCTCCATGAATGGTTGCGCTGTTGAAATGTAATTTCTCTTCCATTGTATTTTCTCTTTTTATTGAGATAATTATTAAACCCTGTAAAGGTATTTGATTTTAAGCAAAACCCCTGATTTTCAATAAAAATGATTTTTCTTTGTAGATCAAAAATTAAGTATGCGTATTTTTTATTATTTAAGTAGTTGTGATACTTGCAAAAGGATTCAAGCTGAGCTTTCCCTTGATGCATCAATCAAACGAGTTGACATCAAAAAGAATCCCTTAAATGCAGTACAATTAGACGCTCTGCATACCCTTTCAGGAAGTTATGAAGCCCTTTTTAGTAAACGTGCGCAATTGTATAAGCAAAGAAATTTAAAAGAACAAGCACTTTCTGAGACGGATTTTAGAGCGTTGCTTTTGGAACATTATACTTTTTTAAAGCGCCCTGTATTGCTTTACGACTCCAAACTATTTGTTGGTAATACTGCCAAAGTTATTGCTGAAGCCAAAGCCTTTTTGGATGAACAATAGGATTCTGGCACTTCTAGCCGCATTGGGCGCAACAACTATTTATGGAATGAATCATACCATTGCCAAAGTTGTTATGCCACAATATATTGGTGCTTTTGGATTCATCATGTTGCGTGTGGTTGGTGCGTCTATTTTGTTTTGGTTGGTGAGTCTTTTTACCCCAAAAGAGAAAATAGAACGTAAAGATTACTTCCGAATTTTTGGAGCCGCTCTTTTAGGAATGTGTATCAACATGCTCATGTTTTTTAAAGGCTTACAACTTTCGACACCCATCAACAGTGGGGTAATTGTAACCCTAACGCCCATCATCATTCTAATTCTTTCTGCTTTTTTTCTAAAAGAGAAACTTACTAACATGAAGTTTTTGGGGATCACACTTGGTTTTGCTGGAGCACTACTTCTTATTCTATATGGTAATCCTTCTCAAGTTTCCAATGCACCCAATGTCCCCTTAGGAAACACTATGATGTTGATCAATTCCATTAGTTTTGGAGCTTATTTAGTACTTGTAAAACCACTCACCAAAAAATACAGTACGGTTACACTGATGAAATGGATGTTTTTATTAGGCGTTATCATGACATTCCCAATTACTTATCCTGAAGCCAGTGTTGTCTCATGGGGCACCCTGCCCTTTGAAGCCCTATGGCGGATGGGATTTGTCATCGTGGGTACTACCTTTTTGACCTATATGCTTAATGTATATGCCTTAAAAACATTATCTGCTACGACCATTGGGGCCTTTACCTATTTACAGCCTCTGATCACTATTGTCTATGCAGTATTGACTGGAAATGATGTCCTGGATGGGGTAAAAATATCGGCCTGTCTTCTGGTCTTTTTAGGAGTCTATTTGGTTTCCAAGAAAATCAATCCTAAAGCTACTGTTTCCTCTAAAAGCTAAACTATTTATTCCTCATTAATTCGGGGCCTGTTTTTTTCTACTTCCACTTGCAATCTTCGATCCACTTTATTTTTCTTCGCATATACTACAAACGTATCGAGAGTCGTTTTAACTTTTTTAAAAATCTTTCTTCTTCTTTTGATGTTAAATTTTTCACCAACCGTCATTAAGTCTCGAAAAGTAATGGCTTTTCTTTTGTCATTTACCCTCATGTTGTGTCCGTTTACCCAATCATTGGCACTATCGTAAGAATAGCATAAATCAAAGGCAGGACTCAAAGACCATCTTCCCTTCCGATCCATTTGAAAAGAAAAGTTTTTGGTATGATCGTCACAATTAAGAGCTAGGACATTGAATACCATTCTTCTAAACATCTCTTCTAGCGTATCTTGACCCAAGCCCAACTTTCGAGCCACCATAAAATATTGTTCATAGGAATAGCTCCCTACATTGTGATAATTCAAACCTAAGAGTCCGCACAAGGAATGGACATGAATTTTTTCTCCTTGATTATCTCGGTCAAACCGTTGGGTCAAAAAGTGTAAATCGGCATAGAGTTGACTCTGCATCATTGTGATCCCACAATCCACAGCCATTTGATAATAGGTGTATTCCAAGCGTCCATAGCCGCTGGGTTCTCCCAATTCCTTTTTATTGGCACCGTCAATTTTGATAATACAATAATCGTAGTCTGAGCCCAAAGGCAATTGCCCCGACTTGATTGTACCGTTTTGTTTATGAATTGCGATCAAGGCTTTGGCTCGGGCACCCCCAGCAGAGGTTCCAATGTGCAATACTTGGAGTAGAGCATCTTTGTCTTTGAGATTGGTTTTAAGTACTTTTTTCCCTTCGGTACTTAACAAGGATATTTTTTCAATTTCCTGCAATGAAATAGTTGCCTGGGTTTGTTTGACTTCTGAGGCAGGTTTAAATTCCAATGCCCCCATTCCCCGTTTACCCATGTATTGAAGTTTGGCAAAAACATCAATATCTTTTTCTGTAAGCCCTTTATCGTTAAAATAGGTTTCCAATAAATCGTTCCCAAATGCATCGGGAAGGGAATCGTAAATTAATCCAGGAATTCCCTCGGTTGCTTTCCAATTCGGCTCATTTTTATAAATTTCTTTTCCCTCTAGGGGAAGGTTGATGGGCGAGAGCATGAGCCCTGTTTTTTTAAACTCAGGATCGTATTGAAAAGCAATTCCATCAGACTGTTGAACCAAAACACCCACACGCATTCCCCAAATAAAAACCTCAATGCCCATCAGTTTCTAATTCTTTTTCTTTTTTTCTTTTCTATTTCTATCAGTTCCAAGGGGCTTACTAAAGGAATTTCTGGAAGAAATTCCTCCAAATGTCCCAAGAGTTGTAATCCTCTCAGCAGTTCAATCAAGCTCACTAATGAAATGTTCTTTTCACCTCGTTCAAATCCCGTAAGTGTTCGTTCGCTCACACCGCTTCGCGCCGACAACTCCTTGGCCGTTAGATTTTGATTTAAACGGTGTTGTTTTAATCTGTTCCCCAAATCTTTTAGGATGTCTTTGTTTAAATAAGAATTGTATTTCACAAGTATTATATTACTTTTTAAGACAAATATACTGTTTATTTAGCAATATATTGCTTGTTTTTGGTCTTAAAGACAAATAACTTTGATTCAATAACTACTTTTAAGATAACTTTGCTTGTAAAATTATCTTTCATGAGAAGAAAACGGTATTACTATGTAATCAAAATCCAATTTTTAGGGTATCGATATCACGGATGGCAAAAACAATCCGATTCCAAAACAGTGCATTTGATGATCGACAAAACCTTGCGATTTGTGTTAAAGGATTTACGTTTTAAATCTTTGGGGGCCGGAAGAACAGATGCCATGGTCTCAGCACAAGAAGGGGCGTTTGAACTCTTTATTGAGGAGGAACCTTTATCGAATCTCAATGTATTTTTAAAAGACTTTAATTACAATTTACCCCAGGATATCCGTGCGCTTTCCATTGAAGAAGTCGATGCAAAATTTAACATCATCCAAGATGTCAAACAAAAAGAATACCACTACGTTTTTGCTCAAGGAGATAAATTTCATCCTTTTTGCGCCCCCATCTTGACCACGGTACTCGATCCTCTTGACATCAATCTTATGAAAAAGGGGGCGCGTCTATTTGAAGGAAAACACCATTTCCAAACCTACTGTTATAAAGCCAGTGAAAACGGCACCTACGAACGTGAACTAAACGTCTGTGAGCTAGTAGAAAATAAACTTTATCAAGCCAACTTTTTCCCCAAAGAAACCCATCTTCTCAGAGTGGTAGGAAAAGGATTTGGTCGGCATCAAATACGACTGATGATGGGGGCTTTGATCCAACTGGGGAAAGGTGAAATTGATTTGGACTACATCTCCAATAGCTTAAAAAAAGAGAGCACCCAAGTGATGGGTTACATTGCGCCTGCCTCGGGACTGATTCTCTATAAAGTCGAATTTTAAAACCCTGCTTATTTTATCCCTGATTCAGACAAAACAATAAGCATCGCCAATTGAATGGCTTTATACCCCTCTTTATTCAGCCACCATTCCTCTAGAGAATGTGCTTTCCCGCCTTTACCTCCTCGCCCGATAGTAACTGCGGGAATTCCTTTGGAAATGGGAATGTTAGAATCTGTTGACCCTCTTGTTAAATAGGGCTGTGTTCCAAAATAAGTGGTTGCCGCAAGGGTGCGTTGAATCAAGGGAAGCGTATCTGAAAGTTCTCCTGAAGGACGGTTTCCAATTTTATCGATTAAAACGGTTAGGTCAGGTCCTCGACGTTTAAGACCATTTTGATGCACTAAAGCTACATTTACTGCTTGTTGCAAAAGGGCTTCCATAGCATCCAAACGCGAGGGTTCAATGGAACGAATATCAATTTCCATTATCGATTCAAAAGGAATCGAATTGATTGAAGTTCCACCAGAAATAACCCCTACATTATAACTTGTCTTAGGACCCTCGGCGGTGAAAGCGTCTGCTGCTACAACAAAATTACTAATGGCTTCTCCAAGAGCATGGTGAGGATTAGCTAAACCAAAAGCCCCCCAAGAATGTCCTCCAGGACCTTTGAAAGTTACTCGATAACGGTAGGATCCTAGGCCTTTGTTGTTTACTCGTCCTATTTCTCCTCCATCAATAGCAATCCAACTATCAATTTGAGGGCCATTTTCTCTAAAAAGGTGCTTAACCCCGCGTAAATCTCCCAAGCCTTCCTCACCCACTGTACCCACAAAGAGAATGTTGTCTTTGGGCTGGACACCTGTGACTTTCATTGACTCAATAATGGTTAAAAGCATGCTCAGTGCTCGGGTATCGTCTCCAATACCCGGTGCAAAAAGAGTATCGTTTTTTATCCGAACCTTGACATCTGTGCCTTCAGGAAATACCGTATCCAAATGTGCATCCAACGCAACGGTTCTCTTTCCTTCAAACCCTTTTAACACTCCCAGTACATTCCCAACTTCGTCGATCCAAACAGAATCTAGCCCTACTGTTCTAAAATAATCAGCATAGACAAGGCCGCGCTTCTCTTCCTTAAAAGGAGGGGCTTCAATTTCAGTCAACTCAATATGGCGTTCCATGGTAATCGGATCCATAGCTTGAATGTGCTCAAATGCTTTTTGAATCTTTTTATTCTTAGCTAGTTTTTGAATTGCTTTTATATATTGTTTTTCAATGATGGGTGCTTCTTGACAGAAGCTTAATTGATTGAAACTGAAAAGGAGAATAAGAAGTGAAAATCTGTACATCATGTATGGGTTTATAGGGTTAAATCTTTTGGAATTTTATTCCATTTCCGCGTATCTTTAGAAGTAAGTTCCTTGTAATGTAATGTTTTATTTGCTTCTTCAAATTGTTTTATTAATGCCGCAGGGAGTGTCGTCAATTTTCTGGTATCGAGATTCATCCAACCACCCATCATTTCACAACGCGCAATATTGGCGCCATCCGTGTTATAGAAGTCATGTTCAAATTCAAAAAAAGTTCCGTCTTTACTCATTCCTGTAAGTACCGTTGAAACTCTTATTTTTTGATCGGATAAAGCCTCTTTAAAATAAAAAAGGTGCTCATTAAAAACAATAGGGCCTATACCCAGCGCCATTAGTCTCTGATAGGTTAGTCCTAGAGACTGCAAAAAAGACATTCTTGTTTCGCCCGCATAGGTGATATAGGACAGATTTGCTAAATGGCGATTTGCATCCAAATCACTCCATCGTATTTCAAATTCTTTTAAAAACATACCCTCAATTTTTTCTGTAAATCTATTCTTTTTCTATTTTTGGTAAAATTAATAACATGAAAAAAATAACACTACTTTTTGGACTCGTATTTTTAATGAGTTGCGGATCTTCAGAAGAAAAGAAAAAAGGGTTTGAATACAACCGAACACAAAAGGTTGAAAAAAAGTCCTACACGGCAAAAGAATCTTCAGTTCCCGTAGATTTAGACAACAAAGGAATAGGTCCCATAAAAAGTATTGATTTTGGAAACGATGTTGACAGCGCTCTAGCGGATCAAGGAAAAGCCGTTTTTAATCAAAAGTGTACCGCATGTCATATGGCAGCAAGAAAACTAATTGGACCTGCTATGAAAGGGATTTATGAGAGAAGAAGTCCAGAATGGGTAATGAATATGATTTTAAACCCTACGGAAATGCTAAAACAAGACCCTATTGCTATCGCCCTGCTCAAAGAATATAACAATGTATTGATGCTTAATCAAAATTTAACAAACGAGGAAGCCCGAAGTATTGCTGAGTATTTGAGAACTTTGTAGTTGTTTAAGGCCTTCATTCCAAACCGCTTTAAAGTATAATCCAATTTGCACTCTTTGCCTCAACAGGCTAATAAAGTAATTGATTGGTATGGGTGAGCTGAAATATAAAAGCGCCATTAAATTAAATTAATGACGCTAATTATCTGTCTTTGGTAACGCTACAGAACTTCTTTCACTTCAAGTTTAATTGTATTGGCAATGAAATCAAATTCACCTCTCCATTGCATTATTTTTCCATTTGTTAAAGCATCGTAACTATATCCAATAAATTTGTCACCTTCAGGACGTGTTACTCCCTGAAGCGTTGCTTCTGTTATTCCCTCGGGTGTTTGAGACCAGGCGAATCCTGTAAACTCACCGATACCATTAGTGTTATTTAGCTTATTGGTAAAGTGCATGGTTACATTAACTCTGCCATAAGGTCCTGCCTCTCCAGAAGCTGTTATTTCATAATCCTGAGCCCCTAAAGTTTTAGCTGATGTTATTTCAAAATTTGCCTGAAACTGTTGACCCATTTCTTTTTTCTGAGCAAACATTAAGGATGAGGAAATAAATAAAGCTACAAATAATAATTTTTTCATTTTAATTGATTTATGGTTAATAAGCAGCTAAGATAAAAAAACTCTGTATAATCTCCTGTACTTGGATTTGTCACCATAATTAATTAAACAAAAAGGCAAATCTTCAACCGTGTCTTTTATCACTCTAGCTTAATCAGGGTAACGTTTATTGTTAAGCCTTTAGATTATCTGTGTAGTTGTCGCTTTTCTTTTACTTCTGCCGTAGTTTTATTTGATGCTATTGCTATTCCTACCATATTTTATTTATTTTTGAGACATGGATAAAGGGTTACTAATTGCATTAATCATCTCATCAGGCGGGTTTATATTGCTCCTAAGCAAGGATAATAAGAGATTCAAAGCGTTTTATAAATGTGAGATAAAAACATTTAAAAAGCTACTTGGTATTAAGTGATTAAATTTCCTGCTATTCTTCCCATAATATTTTTAAACTAGTGTTGTGGATAAAAAGAAATTTATAAAATTTTCTATTGCTTTTGGGATACTAAAAAAAGCAGCCTCAGCCATTTTCATCTACTATTCTACTCTCTAATTGGGTATTTGGGTTTGCGTACAGCTCATATTTGTAATTCCAAAATATCGTCCTAATCCCAGCTACCTTCGCTAATTAAAAACGCCTATAAACAAAAGTTTATAGGCGTTTAAAAAATCATTAAAATTATATGGTCTGTAAAAGACTGTTCTGAAACTCCGTCAAAAATCTAAGTCAAGACGGAAGTATGCTCCATAAGTGCGTGTTTAAGAACACTATAAAGACCAGGCTTTTCCTCCTGTAGTTTCCATCAGATCAACACATCCTCTAAATTCCCCAGGAATGGGTGCATATGCCATTACTTTTTCTCCTATAAATTCATTTGTTTTAAATGCATTTACGGTTAAACTTCTTAGTTGATTAATAAACTCAGCAGCTCCTTCTTCTTCTTCAGGAATATCATTTCCTGGTTTTAGATATTTTGCTAATTGCGCATCCCAATCCTCAACACTGAGTTGACTTGGTTTCTCTTTGGAAGCTGCTTTTGTACTCGCTGCTATAAATTCACGCCACCCTTCCGTAAAACTTGCTTTTTGATTTTCATCCCAAACCGCAGCAATATAAGCATCGGTAAATTCAGGAAGTTTTAATTCTATCGCTCCCGGAATCTCTGTTTTTGGAATGATCAATTCCATTAAATTAGAAACAATATCAAAATCTTCAGCAGGAATGAATGCTGGGGTATAGGTTGCAGCTGTCTGACAACTTTGAAACAAACTTACTACGGTAGGCGTTACGGCTATAGCGCCAATTCCAGTTCCAATATTTCTTAAGGCTTTTCTTCTATCCATTTTTATAGTATTAAATATTCATTTTTTTTAATTCTTCGACTGCATGATTTGCAGCTCTTGCAGTCAATGCCATATAGGTGAGGGATGGATTTACATTCCCTGCAGAAGTCATGGCAGATCCATCAGTAACATAAACATTTGGAACTTCATGGACTTGATTATTTCCATTAAGGACAGAGGTTTTTACATCTCGTCCCATACGAGCTGTACCCATTTCATGGATTCCTAAACCAATAGCATAATCTCCATCATAACCCCGGACATTTTTAAATCCTGCACTTTCTAACATTTCAACAGCTTGCTGCTGCATATCTTTACGCATATTGCGCTCGTTCTCTTTTATCGTAGCATCAAAAGTAACTGTTGGTAAACCCCATTGATCTAGATTGTCATAATCTAATGTCATTCTGTTGTCTTCATAAGGAAGAATTTCTCCAAAACCTCCCAAACCAATACTCCAGTTTCCAGGCTTAAGCGCCTCTTCTTTAAATTGAGCACCATATCCTATTTCTGCGACCTTAGAGGTCCAACCCCTTCGAGAACCTCCTCCTTGGTATCCATATCCTCTGAGGAAGTCTTTTTGTTTTGTCTTGCCTCCAATATTTCTAAAACGCGGAATATAGACTCCGTTATTTCTTCTTCCAAAAAGGTATTTGTCTTGAAAGTCCTCTGTAATTGCTGAAGCACCAACACCAAGATGGTGATCCATAATATTTCTTCCCAATTGGTCTGAAGTGTTCCCCATTCCATTTGGAAAGGCATCTGATTTAGACTGCATCAATATCGATGTAGAAGCAACAGCAGAGGCACATAAAAAGATTACTTTCGCTTTAAATTCGATTACCTCCTTGGTCTCAGTATCAATGACTCGAACTCCAGTTGCGCGTTTTTTATCTGCATCATAAAGAACTTCATGAACTATTGAGTTTGGACGAAGCGTCATGTTCCCCGTTTTGTCAGCAGCCGGTAAAGTTGAAGAATTACTACTAAAGTAAGCTCCAAAAGGACAACCTCTCATACATCTTGCTCTGTACTGACAACTCATTCTACCAAGTCCAGGCTTAGTCCCTTCTGTAATAATAGCCGTTCTTCCAATGGTTAAAATTCGATCATCATACTTTTCACTTATAGAAGACTGAAGGTGGTCTTCCACACAATTCAGATCCATAGGCTTTAAATAATTTCCATCCGGAAATTGTGGAAGACCAACGTTCTGTCCACTCACTCCGATATAACCTTCAACATAATCATACCATGGCGCAAGGTCTTTATAACGAATGGGCCAATCAATAGCTACACCTTCTTTATTGTTTGCCTCAAAATCAAAATCAGTAAGACGATAAGATTGCCTTCCCCAAGTCAAAGACCTTCCTCCAACATGATAGCCTCGCATCCAGTCAAATCGCTTTGTCTCATTATAAGGATGCTCTAAATCATTAACAAAAAAGTGTTTACTTGACTCCCTTGTCGTATATCCTGTTCTACTCTGTTTCCCCTGAGTTTCTTTAGTTTCGTTTGTAATGACATCACCATTTTTATAATCCCAAGGATCATCATTCATCGTTGGGTAATCTTCCACATGTTTGACCATGGGTCCACGTTCCAAAACCAAAGTTTTCAATCCTTTTTCACATAGCTCTTTTGCTGCCCATCCACCACTAATTCCAGTTCC
>JAURBX010000122.1 GCA_030828745.1 Flavobacteriaceae bacterium
AAAAAATTAGGCTGTCCTTTGAAAGCAAAATACTTTTGAGCTGCTTCCGCAATATCTCCTCCGATCTTCAAAATCTGCTGCTGCTCTATGGTGCCTTTGACAGGCTCGTTTTCTTTTAAAAAGGAATTGTACTGTTGTAATCCCATGGGAAACAGTTGCTTGTTAGAAAAGGCATTAAAGGTTTTTTTACCCTTTAAATGATTGACTTTACAAGCCGAAAAAAGGATACATAATATTAGAAAAAAAGTAGGTCTCATGGGGTATGTTTTAATACCTTAAAATTAATGAATAATACTCACAACTATGTTAAATTTCTACAAAGAAATCATTTCTGGTTTTGAGTAAAAAAAAGATTCCTAATTTTGACAAAAAAAGATGACAAAATACATCCCCCTATTCTTACTTGCCTTGTTGGTTTCTTGCCAGGGCAATTCTCAAGAAAAAAAGAGTCCTAAAAAAGAATATGCAGTGGTAAAAACTGACACTGAATGGAAAGAGATTTTATCTCCATTGGCATACAGAGTGCTTCGTCATGCTGCAACTGAACGTGCCTTCACAGGCCCATTAAACAACAATAAAAAAGAGGGGGTTTATGTTTGTGGTGGCTGTCAAACCCCTTTATACAAGTCCCAACATAAATTTGACTCGGGTACAGGATGGCCTTCCTTTGACCGTGGTTTCGAAGAAAACTTAGAGTACGATGTGGATTACAAAATTGGATATCCTCGTTCCGAATTAAAATGCAATACCTGCGGAGGACACCTGGGACACATGTTCAATGACGGTCCACGAAAAACCACAGGACAACGCCATTGTATCAACTCTGCTGCTTTGGCTTTTATTCCAAAAAATGAGCAATAAAGTTTACCCGGTAAATAAAACAGAAACTGAATGGCAGGAACAATTGTCACCAGAAGAATTCTACATTTTAAGACAAAAAGGAACAGAACATCCGTTTACGGGTGTTTTTAATGAACATTACGAAAAAGGAATCTATAATTGTAAAGGCTGCGGACAAGCACTTTATGATTCAACATCCAAGTTTGACAGTCATTGCGGATGGCCCTCTTATGATGCAGCCCTTCCTGGTGCTTTAGAATATATCAAAGACAGCACACATGGGATGTTACGAACCGAAATTGTTTGTTCCCAATGCGGTGGACACCAAGGACATGTTTTTAATGACGGTCCTACTCCAACAGGAGAACGCTATTGTGTCAATGCCGCCAGTATTGATTTTGCTAAGGAGGAAAATTAAGCCTAAATATTGTCTCTAGTTTTGTAAATTTACAGCGAATTTAAATTACACTTCATGAGTGCATATGATATTATAGTAGTAGGAAGCGGTCCAGGAGGCTATGTTACGGCAATTAGAGCCTCACAACTTGGTTTTAAAACCGCTATTGTAGAAAAAGAAAGTTTGGGCGGAGTGTGTTTGAACTGGGGTTGTATTCCCACTAAAGCTTTAATCAAGTCTGCGCAAGTTTTTGATTATTTAAAACATGCCGGAGACTACGGGTTGATTGTTAAAGATTACGATAAAGATTTTGATGCCGTAGTGAATCGCAGTAGAAATGTTGCCGCGGGAATGAGCAAGGGTGTACAATTTTTGATGAAGAAAAATAAAATTGACATTTTAAACGGTCATGGAAAAATTCTTGCCGGCAAAAAGGTCAGTGTTACCCTAAACGATAAAACAGAGGAATACAGTGCTTCACATATTATACTCGCAACGGGAGCACGCTCAAGAGAACTACCTTCCCTTCCACAAGACGGAAAAAAAGTCATTGGCTATCGTGAAGCTATGACCTTACCCAAACAGCCTAAAAAGTTGATCGTGGTAGGATCGGGAGCCATCGGGATTGAATTTGCTTATTTTTATAACGCTATGGGAACTGAGGTTACCGTAGTCGAATTCCAAGACCGCATCGTACCAGTAGAGGATGTAGAGATTTCTAAACAACTGGAACGTTCTTTCAAGAAAAGTGGGATCAATATCTTAACGGGAGCGGAAGTTACCCACGTTGACACCAAAGGCAAAGGCGTAACGGCTACCGTAAAAACGGCTAAAGGAGAAGAAAAATTGAAAGCAGACATTGTCCTTTCAGCTGTTGGGATCAAAACCAATATTGAAAATTTAGGCCTAGAAGATGTAGGAATCGTTGTTGATCGAGATAAAATTTTGGTCAATGACTTTTACCAAACCAACCTTCCGGGGTATTATGCCATTGGAGATATTACTTCTGGACAGGCCCTAGCACATGTTGCTTCTGCTGAAGGAATTTTATGTGTAGAAAAAATTGCGGGACAACAAGTCGAAGCTTTAGATTACAATAATATTCCAGGATGTACCTATTGCTTCCCTGAAATTGCTTCTGTTGGAATGACCGAAGCACAAGCTAAAGAAAAAGGCTATGACATTAAAGTAGGTAAATTTCCTTTTTCAGCTTCTGGTAAAGCACAAGCCAGCGGAACCTCTGAGGGCTTTGTAAAAGTGATTTTTGATGCCAAATATGGCGAATGGTTAGGTTGCCATATGATTGGTGCAGGCGTTACCGATATGATTGCAGAAGCAGTTCTAGGACGTAAACTCGAAACTACAGGTCATGAAGTGCTGAAAGCGGTTCATCCCCACCCCACCATGAGTGAGGCCATGATGGAAGCCGTAGCCGATGCCTATGATGAAGTAATTCATTTATAGCCTCTTCCCAATCCTTATTTTTTAAAGCCCTCCCAAAGAGGGCTTTCCCTTTTATAACATTAGAAGGATTATCCATATCTGTACCTCAAAGTAAAAATCCTACAAGCTCATTTTAATATTTTATTCCCACTATTTTTAACTATGTTTTCCATAAGATTTGAGTAGGTGCAATAAGTTATTCCTTTCCTTCTTCTTTTTTTCACATAATCTCTAACAGAATACTTCTGTTTCTATGCAAAATAGTCTCTATTTCTTGCACTCTAATCTCCGTAGTTTTTCGAAGGTTTATGTGACAATAATTTTTGCGCCGAATCAAACAAAACAGTTTTCCTTTTCTTCCAACAACTATTTTACTACAAATTTTAGATTTCATTTTAGTTACTACTTATTTTCAACAAAAACATTTCGAGTGCTTTGGATTTTTTATTGAAAAAATAATATATTACATACTTAAGCGATATAGCTACAATGGAGTTATACGCATGTAAATTATTATGAAAAAACTCATTGCACTCTTTTTAACATTATTGATTTTTTCGTGTTCAGAAAAGAAAACTAATCCTATTGAAAATAAAATACAAACTATTAGTATTTCAAAAGATAAATACCAAAATCAATTATACGGATTTTGGCTAGGTCAATGTATTGCTAACTGGACTGGTTTGGTAACAGAAATGGATAAAATTGGTAATCTGGGAGAAATAAAAACGGGTGCTTTTTACACCAGAGATGATTGGGGAAAACCCGACCAACCAAGTATTTGGGGAGAAGGTGTTCCCAGCGATATATCACCTACCATAGATTTTGTATTTAAAAAAAGTAATGAAATTTGGGGTGCTGATGATGATACAGACATAGAGTTTATGTATCAACATCTTCTATACACTAACAAAGTTAGTATGCTTACCGCAGAACAAATACAAAATGGCTGGTTAAAACACATAAAGTCTAAAGAGGAAAACTATCTATGGGTTTCTAATCAAAAAGCATTCGATTTAATGAAAGCTGGTGTTCTTCCACCCGAAACTGGGAACCCAAAACTCAATGAACATTATGATATGATTGATGCCCAATTAACCACAGAAATATTTGGACTGTTTGCGCCGACAAGACCCGATATAGCATTAAAAATGGCTGAATTACCTATACAAACTACTGCTAGACATGAAGCAGAGGATATTTCAAAATTTTACGTGTCTATGTATTCGCTTGTGTATGCTACAAATTCTAATAGTAGTGTAAAGGAAAGAATTCTTTGGATGTCAAGTAAATCAAGAAAAATACTGCCAAATGATTCCTATCCAGCAAAAATGTATGATTATAATAGACTCTTATATGAGTCTGGTATTCCTTGGGAACAGACAAGAGATTCACTTTACTACAGATATCAGGTTAACCAAAAAGACGACTATAACATGACATCAAGAAATTTATATTGTAATGGCTGTTTTGCTGCAGGAATAAATTTTGCTGCAAGTTTAGTAAGTCTTTTTTACGGGGAGGGAGATTTAAAAGAAACCATAAAAATTGGGACACTTGCAGGTTGGGATTCGGATAATCCAACTGCAACTTGGGGAGGTCTGATTGGTTTTATGATTGGAAAAGACGGAATAGAAAGTGCATTTGGGCAGACATTTTCAAATCGATTTAATATTCACAGAACAAGACAAAACTTCCCGGAAAATGGTATAAACACATTTGAAGAAATGTCAAAAAAAGGTCTTATGGTAACAAACAAAGTTGTCTTAGAGGAATTAGGAGGCAAGATGGATGAAGAAAATAATATCTGGATAATCCCTTTAATACAATAATAAGGATTAATAAGCTGCTAACACCGTATAAAATTGATTGCTGGTGCAAGCCCAACCTTCAACAAGTTCAGGCTGGAGCTACTGAAAATCCTTATTTCAACTGATCGGCGGGGCTCACTCAAGTCAAACTCCACGCCAGCGAATTTTCCATTTGGTTTTTTTTACTACTTTAGTACGTTGGTACATGTAGCGAAATCATTTACGGATATGTTAACAACAAGATCACTCTAAAAAATTAACCCCATGAGAGTGATTTATCTTTTATTGCTTCTTGCAACATTGAATGTTTCATGTCAAAAGAATTAAAACTAATCCATGAACAAAATTTTGAAAGCACTATTGATGGCAAACAGATTCATTTATTTACGTTAAAGAATAAAAACAATCTTGTTACACAAATTACAAATTATGGGGGTCGTGTAGTTAGCTTATGGGTACCTGATAAGTTTGGAAACTTTGAAGATATTGTTTTGGGCTATGATACGTTAGAGGGTTATTTACAATCAAATGAGATCTATTTTGGAGCCCTGATTGGGCGCTATGGGAATCGAATTGCAAGCGGCAAATTTAGCTTGAACGATAGCACCTATAATTTAGCAACCAACAATCAAGACAATCACTTGCATGGTGGAAAAAAAGGCTTTCATAATGTCGTCTGGGATGCCAGACAAATTTCAGATTCAGCATTGGAATTAAAATACCTTTCAAAAGATGGAGAAGAAGGCTATCCAGGTAATCTATATGTTACGGTCGTTTACAAATTAACAGACCACAATGAATTAGAAATCAACTACACTGCTACTACAGATAAGGCAACACCCATTAATCTAACCCACCACTCCTTTTTTAATTTAAATGGAGCAGGTAAAGGAAAGATCAATGACCACATTTTACAGATAAACGCCTCACATTACACCCCTATTATCGCGGGTTTAATTCCAACAGGAAGTATAGAAACGGTTAACAACACCCCTTTTGATTTTAGGGATCCAACTCCAATAGCAAAACATCTTAATGACGAGAAT
>JAURBX010000169.1 GCA_030828745.1 Flavobacteriaceae bacterium
AAGCTCAATTGATTTAATCCCTTTTTTTGAAAAAACACACTATTTGTACCTTTCGCTAAAAGATACGCCTCTCTTTTCTAAAACAGTACCTGCTAAATTACAAACGTATCTTGCTACAGGTAAACCAATAATTTCTGTCATCTCAGGTGAGGCAAAAGATTTATTAACCCAAAATAATTGTGGTTTTCATGTTGAAGCTGGGGATAAAGAAAAATTAATGGATGTTTTTTATAATCTCGACCAGGTATCATCTTTAAACTATAAAAATTTTTCAAAAAATTCAATGCAGCTTTTTAAAGAAGTGTTTTCATCTAAAAAAAGAAGGAAACAACTTGCCACTATTTTATTAAAAAACGATTTATTTAATTAGCTATGCCTGAATATAAATCTACTTATCTTTATTTTAAATTTTAATGCAACTAAAATGAAAGCCATTCTCCTAGCCGGAGGGACCGGTTCCCGACTTTTTCCAGTCACTTTGGGTGTTTCCAAGCAGCTATTGCCTGTTTATGACAAACCCATGGTCTATTATCCCTTGTCTGTGCTTATGAAAGCAGGCATAAGGGAGGTTTTGATTATAAGTACTCTAGAAGATTTAGGACAGTATGAACGGCTATTGGGAGACGGAAGCCAATGGGGCATCAGCTTACAATATAAAGCACAGCAAAAGCCCAATGGATTGGCTGAGGCCTTTCTTTTGGGAGAAGAATTTATAGGAGAGGAAGCGGTATGTTTGGTGTTAGGAGATAATATTTTCTATGGAGTAGATTTTTCGCAAAAGTTAGAAGCGGTTAAACAAAGAACAAGTCTTGGATCGAAGGCCACCATTTTTGGATATACCGTTAATGATCCCCATCGCTACGGTGTTATTGAATATGATGATCAAGGCAACGCCATTTCCATAGAGGAAAAACCACAAGTCCCAAAAAGCAATGAAGCGGTGATAGGCTTGTATTTTTATCCTAACTCCGTCATTGAAATTGCAAAACAAGTCAAGCCTTCTGCGCGGGGAGAACTAGAAATAACGGCTGTTAACCAAACGTATTTGGAGCAAGGAAATTTGCAAGTAGAGGTATTGGGCAGCGGTTTTGCTTGGTTGGATACGGGAACCCATGAATCTTTATTGGAGGCGGGACAGTTTATCCATACCATCGAAAAACGGCAAGGACTGAAAGTAGGCTGTTTAGAAGAAATCGCTTTTGAAAAAGGATTTATCTCTAAAGAACAACTTTTGGAGGGCGCAGAAAAGATGAAGCAAACCGAATACGGAGGCTATTTAATGAAAAAATACAGCGATAAAGCATAATTTTAAACTTCAATTAAACGATCTATCATGAATATCGAAACCACTCCTTTCAAGGAGGTTTTTATTTTAAAGCCCAAAGTTCACCTAGATGATCGCGGCGCTTTCATGGAAAGTTTTAACGAAAGAGAAGTAGAAAACCTACTGGGCAGAAAAATAGCTTTTTGTCAAGACAATCAGACCGTTTCCAAAAAAGGAGTTTTAAGAGGCTTACATTATCAATTACTTCCCTTTAGTCAAACCAAACTAGTTCGTGTGATTCAAGGTAAAGTATTAGATGTAGTTGTGGACATAAGAAAAGGATCTCCCACTTTTGGACACCATTTTAGCTGTGAATTAAGTGCTGATAATCAAGTACAACTTTATATTCCTAGAGGGTTCGCCCATGGATTTATTACCTTGAGCGAGACCTCTATTTTTATGTATAAAGTAGATCAATTTTACAAGGTTGAAAGTGAAGGAAGTATAGCTCCAAATGACCCCGCACTTGGAATTGATTGGCAAATCCCTGAATTAGAATGGATTCAATCCGAGAAAGATAAAAACCATCCCACTCTGGCGGAGGCAACGCTTTTTGAGTATAATGAAGACCTTTATGCCTAGTTATTTAGTCACAGGAGCTTCGGGTCAACTAGGACAGTGTTTTCAGGCGGTGGCCAAAGAATTCTTTGAAGTAGATTTATATTTTGCTAAGAAAAATGAAGTAGACATTACTCGATTGGATACCATTTCAAATGGGTTTAAGCACAAGCCTTTTGACGGGATCATCAATTGTGCAGCTTATGCTGCGGTTGATCAAGCAGAAAAAGAGGAAGGAAATGCCTTTAAAATTAACGTAGACGGGATTCAAAATCTAATTGACTTTGCTGAGCATAAAAACCTTTCAATCATTCATTTCTCTACCGATTATGTTTTTGATGGACAATCTACTGAACCCTATACCGAAGCGGCAGCAACAAACCCCTTAGGGATCTATGGGAAATCAAAATTGGAGGGTGAAACGCTCCTTTCAACAAGCCGTTGTTCAAATGTGACAGTAAGAACCTCTTGGTTGTTTAGCCCTTTTGCAAACAACTTTGTAAAAACCATAGCCCACTTAGCTCAAGAAAAATCAGCACTAAAGGTCGTTGACGACCAATGGGGCAGACCCACTTATGGACTGGATTTAGCAAGAAC
>JAURBX010000025.1 GCA_030828745.1 Flavobacteriaceae bacterium
CCAATATGTTTTTTTTAATTTATACTTTCCATTGGCATTATATACATGGTAGGTGGATGGCATAGGTCTAATAACTACTAAATCGGCAACTCCAGTTTCCTCAATAACCTCACGTACGGCTGCATCAATAATTACTTCATTTTTCTCAATCTTTCCTTTGGGTAGATCCCATTTGTCATTTCGATAAATGAATAAATAACTCCCATTGGCGTGTTTCACCAATCCTCCAGCAGCTTCGACACAGGGAAAATGTTTTAAAAAATGCTTTTGAATTTTCTCTTCCTTTCGATGATACAAATACACTCCTTTAACCCGCTTGCCTTTGAGTACTTTAATAATGGA
This sequence comes from Flavobacteriaceae bacterium, assembly GCA_030828745.1. Taxonomy (GTDB): domain Bacteria; phylum Bacteroidota; class Bacteroidia; order Flavobacteriales; family Flavobacteriaceae; genus MS024-2A. Next base: position 343 of record JAURBX010000025.1, read on the forward strand.
TTCAGCAGTGGCATATTTGATGTGAATCAAGGGGGTTGCATCAGCATTACATTTTAAGTCTGTTGTAAAGAAAAGTGGTTTCTGATTGTAAAAAACTTTATACATTTGCTTATGATCTTTAATCAAAATATAGCTCAGCAAACAGCTGAATACCTGTTACAAATAAATGCAATTAAATTGAATCCAGAAAATCCATTTACGTGGGCAAGTGGATGGAAATCTCCAATCTATTGCGATAATCGTGTAGCCCTTTCATATCCAAATATTCGAACTTTTTTAAGCAAGAGTATCTCGAATGAAGTCCAAACACAATTTGGTTCTGACATCGTTATTGCAGGGGTTGCAACAGGTGCCATTGGAATTGGCATGTTGGTGGCACAAGAGTTAAACCTTCCCTTTGTCTATGTTCGCCCTGAAGCTAAAAAACATGGTAGACAAAATCAAATTGAAGGGGCTTTGGAACCAGGCAAAAAAGTTGTTGTAATCGAAGATTTAATTAGTACTGGAATGAGTAGTCTAAATGCCGTGAAGGCATTACAAAATGCTGACGCAACCATTTTGGGGATGTATGCGCTCTTTACCTACGGTTTTGAAAAAGCAGAAAAAGCATTTAGTCAAGCCAAGATCGAACTACAAACCTTATGTGATTATGAGCAGCTGTTGCCTGTTGCTTTAAAAGCAAATAAAATTTCTAAAGTGCAGTCTGAGAATTTAAAAACTTGGAGAAAAGACCCTGCAAATTGGTCACCTACACAACATTAATTCTCATAATGCATCCTTAGTTGGCTGGAATTTAACTCTAATCTTTTTCCTGCTTCATCTTCAAGGAGTAAACAACCCAATTTGGTTACCCCTTTGGTGATGGCATTAAACATTTGTCCCTCTTTTTCAAAAACTGCCCTCTCATCTTTTTTCCAAAGTAAATTAGAGTAATTCAAAAATAACTCCTTCAAAGAAATTGAATCCAAAGAAAACAGCATTTTCTCTAAAGGTATTTTTAATTCATTAAAAACTTGATTAATATCCCACTGTCTCTTGGTAACAGAAGCTAAAGAAGCTGCATTGGGTAAGTCATTAAATTTATTTTGGTTTACATTCAAGCCAATTCCAATAATAGTAGCTTTCAGATTTCCTTGCATAAAAATATTTTCAATTAAAATTCCTGCAATTTTTTTGTTGTCTGACAAAATGTCGTTTGGCCATTTTATAGATACATTAGGAATGCCTTGCGATTGTAAACCCGTAACAATTCCTAAGGCCACTGCAACACTTATTGAAAAAGCATTAGCTGAATAAAACTGCTCGTAGGTCTTGTAGATACTGAATGTCAAACTATCCTCAGGACTTGAAAACCAAGTCCGATTTCGTTGTCCTCTTCCCGAAGTTTGGTCTTGTGCCCAAACCAAATCACCGTCAAGACACAAACCCTTTTGGTGTCTTTCTTTTAAAAAATCATTCGTCGATGGGGTGGCATTAAGTTTGATTATGTTAAAATAGCTCATAGAAGTAGATGTAACCGAGCCAAAAAGTAATAAATTTGTGAAAAAGAGCACTATTTAATGACAAATAAAATTGAAAGTAAATCAATTCTTTTAGATGAAATCGTCAATGGAATTGAAAATGTCAAAGGAGAAGATATTCAAATCTTAGATTTAACAGAAATTGATAATACGCCTTGTGATTTTTTTGTTGTATGCAGTGGAAATTCAAATACACAAGTTTCCGCAATCGTGGGTTCGGTTCAAAAAAATGTGAGTAAATCACTGAAAGAAAAACCTTTTCATACAGAAGGTTCTGATGTAGCTGAATGGGTTTTAATAGACTATGTAGATGTTGTTGTACATGTCTTCCAAAAACAAATTCGCGAATATTACAATATTGAAGAACTTTGGGGAGATGCAAAAACGACCCAAATTGATTCAAATTATTAAAAACTATGAAAGAAGAAAAAAAACCAACCACACCTAAGTTTAACATCTACTGGCTTTATGGCGCAATTATTTTTGTTCTGTTAGGCATGAGTCTTTTTGGAGGAAGTGATTCCTGGCAAAGTATAAGCAAAACGAATATCTCAAGTTTTGAAAAATATCTCAATGCGGGTGATGTAAGTCAAGTTACAGTAATTCGAAACAAAAGTAGTGTCCGAGTCACCCTAACTCCTGAGGCACTTAGCAAAAGTGACCATCAAGGTGTTTCTGAAAAAAATATTTTAGGACAAGACAATACAAGAGGACCGCATTATCAATTTGAAGTGGGAAGTCTTGAACTTTTTGAGGAAAAACTGGAAAAAGCGCGAGCTAATGGCGTTCCTTTTCGACTCGAATTTATCACTGTTGAAAACCGATGGGCTGATACACTTATTGGATTTTTACCTATTATCATCATCATAGGTGTATGGATTTTCTTGATGCGAAGAATGTCCGGAGGTGCAGGCGGTGGCGCGGGGGGTCAAATTTTTAATATTGGTAAATCCAAAGCTAAATTATTTGACAAAAACACAGATGTAAAAACAACATTCAAAGATGTTGCAGGACTTGAAGGTGCTAAAGAAGAGATTCAAGAAATTGTTGATTTTCTAAAAAACCCAAGTAAATACACTATACTTGGAGGTAAAATCCCGAAAGGAGCGCTCTTGGTCGGTTTACCCGGTACGGGGAAAACATTACTTGCTAAAGCGGTTGCTGGAGAAGCAAAAGTGCCGTTCTTTTCACTCTCAGGATCTGATTTTGTTGAAATGTTTGTAGGAGTGGGAGCTTCTCGCGTTCGTGACTTATTTAAACAAGCCAAAGACAAATCTCCTGCAATTATATTTATTGATGAAATTGATGCCATAGGAAGAGCCAGAGGAAAAAGTAATATGACTGGCTCTAATGACGAAAGAGAAAATACTCTCAACCAACTCCTGACAGAAATGGATGGTTTTGGAACCGACACCAATGTTATCGTCATCGCCGCAACAAACCGTGCCGATGTATTGGATAAGGCATTAATGAGAGCGGGACGTTTTGATCGCCAAATCTATGTTGATTTACCCGATCTAAATGAGCGTAAAGAAATATTTAAAGTACATCTAAAGCCCATCAAAGCCATAAAGTCATTGGATGTGGATTTTCTCGCAAAACAAACTCCTGGTTTTTCAGGTGCAGACATCGCAAATGTTTGTAATGAAGCGGCATTAATTGCTGCCCGAGGCAATAAAAAGACAGTAGGAAAACAGGATTTTTTAGATGCCGTTGATCGAATTGTTGGAGGTCTTGAAAAGAAAAATAAAATCATTACTCCTGAAGAAAAGAAAACCATTGCTTACCATGAGGCGGGTCATGCTTTGGTGAGTTGGTTGCTAGAACATGCGGCACCTCTTGTGAAAGTTACTATTGTACCCAGAGGTCAGTCATTGGGAGCGGCATGGTACCTTCCAGAAGAACGTCAAATTGTGAGAACAGAACAAATGCTTGATGAAATGTGTGCTGCTTTAGGTGGACGTGCCGCTGAAAAAGTAATGTTTGACCAAATCTCAACAGGAGCGTTAAGCGATTTGGAGAAAGTTACTCGTCAAGCAAGAGCGATGGTTTCAGTATATGGCCTTAATGATGCCATTGGAAATCTAACCTACTATGACTCAACAGGGCAATCTGACTATAATTTAACCAAGCCCTATTCAGAAGAAACGGCTCAGAAAATTGATCACGAAATTTCTGGAATTATTGAAAAACAATATGACCGAGCAATTGAAATTTTGAAACTCTCTAAAGATAAATTAACAGAATTGGCCGAACGCCTTTTAGAAAAAGAAGTTATTTTTAAAGATGATCTAGAAAATATCTTAGGAAAAAGACCTTTTAAAACAAATAGCGAAAAAATAGAAGAAGCCAAGCTACTTAAAAGTAAATAGAACCAAAACTTATGGGGATATGGGATAAATTTTTTGGTAAAAAAACTGAGAATAATTCTGAGAAAAGTCCCTATCTCCCATCGGAAGAAATCGAAATAGACATTCAGTTTGCCGAAGCTTTTACCAAAAAAGGAGGACGCTTCCTCTTTTGTGAATCCAGTAGATTTGTTTCACTCAATCTCATTGAAATTTTTAAAGAAAATCTTTGGAAAAAAGATCAAGTATTAAGTCTCAATGAGAAACTCGCCCAACAATACGAATTGACCTTGATCACACAATCCTCAGGGAATTTAAAAGCCTATGAGGCTGCAGTAATGAACTGTGAATACATTATCAGTAATACAGGTAAAATATTGCTTAGCGAACATCAAATTAAACACTACAATCTTCCTGACCTACCCAACAACATTATCATCATCGCAAAAACTCAGCAGATCGTTAAAGATGTAAGTCAAGGGATGACCTCACTCAATAATAAATACAAAAAAACAATCCCAACAAATATTACAACGCTCAAATCAAAATCGGACACTAGTGAGGAAAAAGTGTTTTCTGAATCTGAAACAAGTGCAAAAAACATATATTTGCTTCTAGAAGATTAATAAAAAAGTATGCGTGAAATTATGGTAAGAGGGTTTTCTGGCCTTCTCTATGTAGCAATAATTGTTTCTTCTGCTCTATTCTCAAATTTAGCTTTAATCATTGTACTTTTTATATTTTCTGCTTTAGCACTTTTTGAATTTCAAAGATTATTACATTATAAAAGCCCTGTTCCCCTCCTCTTTTTTGGATTATTAGCTTATCAATTTTATACTGGAAAGCTAAACAATACTCTACATTATAGTCTCTTGGCCCTAGGTATCTTTACAAATATTTTACTTGCCTTTCTACTGGTCAAAAAAAAATCATTTGTCTTTGCCCCTTTTCAAAAAAGCGGGCTTACTCTTTTTTATCTTATAAGTTCTGGATATTTCATTATTGCTTCCACGGCGTTGGATAGCAGCTGGATGAATGGAATTACCTTATCCATGTACTTTTTAATTTGGACCAATAATAGTTTTGCCTATTTGTTTGGAAAAAAATGGGGGAAAAATTCTTTATTCCCAGAGGTTTCTCCCAAAAAAACATGGGAAGGATTTTGGGGTGGAGCACTGGCTTGTTTTTTGTTAAGCCTTGTTTTGCTTAATTTCCACAAAGAATTTAAAATTTGGGTCTTCCCGCTTTTAGCTCTAATCATTATTATTGCTTCAACCCTTGGAGATCTTATTCAATCAAAATTTAAACGGGAGGCGAAAGTGAAAGACAGTGGTTCATTGATTCCTGGACATGGTGGTTTTTATGACCGAATGGACAGTGTACTTTACACAGCTCCCTTTGTCAACTTATTTTTAATTATAGTTCATTATGTTTCATAAAGAAGGATATCAAATCATCATGACAACCTTTGTCATAACCGCTGCAATTGCTGTTTTAGCAGAGTATAACATAAACCTCCCGCCACTGAAAATTGGGATCCAGCTTATTGCTTTGGTACTCCTTGTTTTGGTCCTTCAATTTTTCAGAAATCCAAAAAGAGTAACTCCAAAAAATGAAAATCAACTCATTGCACCAGTTGACGGTAAAGTCGTTATCATTGAAGAAGTTTTTGAAAAAGAATACTTTAAGGACAAACGTTTACAAGTTTCGATTTTCATGTCTCCTTTGAATGTTCACGTAACTCGATATACTATGAGTGGTAAAGTCCAATTCAGTAAATACCACCCTGGAAAATATTTAGTGGCATGGCATCCAAAATCTTCTGAATTAAACGAAAGAACTACCATTGTGTTGAAAAATGACGTATTTGGAGAAGTATTGTATCGTCAAATCGCAGGTGCAGTTGCAAGACGAATTGTAAATTATGCCAAAGAAGGGATGGAAGTGGAGCAGGGTACTGACGCTGGATTCATAAAGTTTGGCTCCCGAATTGACTTGTTTTTACCCTTAGGAACAAACTTAGATATTGCTTTAAACGATGTTGTTAAAGGAGGTATTCAAGCTATTGCACACAAAGCTTAAAGCAAACTGAGGCTTTTTTGTAGCATCTTTATTTTATCCTCAGCATCTGCTGCCTTTTTACGCTCAATAGCAATCACTTGCTCTGGAGCATTGGCGACAAAACGTTCGTTGGCTAACTTTTTTTCTACTGAGTCTAAAAAACCTTTAGTGTATTTCAACTCTGCATGAAGTTTTTCTTTTTCGGCCTCAGTATCCTCTGGTGCTAGGGTAGGAATAAAAAACTCAAGTTTAGAAACCCGAAAACTCCCTCCACTTAAATCCTCCGGAGCTTCCGAACAAATGATTTCATCAAGCATTCCCAGCTTAATAATACAGGATTCATGAGGCAAAGGAGCACTAGAATTTGTAACATAAACTGTTACCTTTTCTTTAAATGAAATATTTTTATCCTTTCTGAACTTTCTAATCCCTGCGATAACTTCTTTGGTAATTTCAAAATTAGTAATCAATTCTGAATCATATGGTTCTGACCTAGGCCATGAAGACACCGTAAGTGCTTCATTGGTTGCTCTAGCACTTATAAAATGCCATAATTCCTCAGTTAAAAAGGGCATAAAAGGATGCAATAAACGTAAATTGTTTTCAAATAAAACAATAATTCTTCCATGCGTAGCAGCATCTATGGGTTTTCCATATTCTGGCTTCACCAACTCAAGTAACCAGGAACAAAAATCATCCCAGATTAGCTTGTAGATCGTCATTAATGCATCTGATATACGGTATTTTTCAAAATTCTCATCCACCCAAAGAATGGTCTTATTAAAATGATTTTCATACCAATCTAAAGCTTCAGTTGCAGCAGTGGAAGGTTGAATCTCGGTGTCAATTTCCCAGCCTTCGATCAAACGGTAAGCATTCCAAATTTTATTGGCGAAGTTTTTTCCCTGTTGACAAAGACTTTCATCAAAAAGCAAGTCATTCCCTGCAGCAGAGCTCAACATTAATCCTACGCGAACCGCATCGGCACCATAGTTTTCTATAAGCTTTAAAGCATCAGGAGAATTCCCCAACTGCTTGGACATCTTGCGCCCTTTTTCGTCACGTACAAGACCCGTTAAATAAACATTTGAAAAAGGTTTTTCCCCTCTATATTCATAACCTGAAATAATCATCCTTGCAACCCAGAAAAATAAGATATCTGGTCCTGTTACTAAATCTTGGGTGGGATAATAGTACTCAATTTCTTCATTTTCTGGATTTCGAATTCCATCAAAAACAGAAATGGGCCACAACCATGAGGAGAACCAAGTATCTAAAACATCCTCGTCTTGACGGAGTTCCTCCAATTTAAGCGAAGCATTTCCCGATTTGTTTTGAGCGGCTTCAAGCGCCTCCTCAAGAGTAAGTGCAACAACAAAATCCTCAACTCCAGTTCCGTAATAATATGCCGGAATTCGTTGACCCCACCATAACTGTCTTGAAATATTCCAGTCCCGAATATTTTCCATCCAATGTCGGTAGGTGTTTTTGAATTTTTCAGGCAATAATGCAATTTCATCCGAATGCAAAACAGCCTCAATGGCAGGTTGAGCTAATTCTTCCATTTTTAAAAACCATTGATCCGACAAACGGGGCTCTATGACCGCCTTGGTTCGTTCGGAGGTTCCTACTTTATGAATATGAGATTCTGTTTTAACCAAAACTCCTAAAGAATCAAGAGCCTTTACAATTTTCTTACGTGCAACAAAACGATCCAAGCCTTCAAATTCTAGACCTTGTGCATTGAGTGTAGCATCGGCATTAAATATATCGATAACCTCAAGTCCATGTTTTTCACCCAGTGCTTTATCATTTATATCATGTGCAGGAGTGACTTTAAGACAGCCTGTTCCAAAATCCATAGCCACATATTCATCTTGAATAAGGGGCACTTTTCTACCGGTAAGGGGCACCCAAACTTCTTTTCCTTTTAAATGAAAATAACGTTCATCCTCAGGGTGAACACAAACCGCTGAATCACCTAATAGGGTTTCTGGACGTGTAGTGGCAATAATTACCTGCTCATCAGATCCCTCAACCTGATACGCTATATGATGTAAATTTCCAGACTTTTCCTCATAAATTACTTCCTCGTCTGACAAGGTCGTTTGTGCTTCCGGATCCCAGTTCACCATGCGAAAACCGCGATAAACCTTGCCTTTGTTATATAAATCTATAAAAACACGGAGTACAGATTCTGACATTTCAGGATCAAGTGTAAATTTCGTTCGATCCCAATCACAACTACAACCCAGTTTTTTTAGTTGCTCTAGAATAACACCTCCGTATTCATGGGTCCAATCCCAAGCGTGATCTAAAAAGGCTTCTCTAGTAAGGCTACTTTTATCAATTCCTTCTAATTTGAGTTTGGCAACTACTTTGGCCTCCGTTGCAATTGAAGCGTGGTCTGTTCCCGGAACCCAACATGCATTATACCCCCTCATACGTGCTCTTCGAATGATAATATCTTGCAAAGAATTATTGAGCATATGTCCCATATGAAGGACTCCTGTTACATTGGGTGGAGGAATGACAATGGTATAGGGTTCACGCTCATCAGGGACGGATTTAAAATAGCCGTTTTCTTGCCAGAAGCGGTACCATTTAGTTTCTACCAGCCGAGAATCAAACTTGGAGGGAATTTCCATAAAAATTTTGGTCTAATTTTTGATTTACAAAAGTAGGAACACTTATGGTATAATAAAAATTCCATCCTAAATTGAAAGAAAATTTTTAAATTTAAAAACTTTTAAACCAAATTATGAAAACAAAACACCTCATTAACCTATTTTTCCTATGTGCTGTAATCCCTGCTTTTGCACAAGAAACTGGAGCACAAATTAATTTTGAAACTACCACTATAGACTATGGCACCATAGCCAACGGAAGTGATGGTGAACGTGTGTTTAACTTTACCAATTCCGGAAATAAAGACTTAATAATCCAAAATGTTCAATCCAGTTGTGGCTGTACCATTCCAAAAAAACCAGAGGGTCCCATAGCACCTGGCGAGTCTAGTGAAATCATTGTCAAATATGACACCAAACGAACAGGACCTTTTAGAAAAACAATAACCGTTACCACCAATTTAGAACAGAACTCCATTGTAGCACTCAAAATAAAAGGGACTGTTCTTCCAAAGGAATAAATTTCCAGTTAAGTGTAAATCAGAAATAACTTTTAAGCAGATTACTTAAATCACACGACATAAAATGCCCAAAATAGGATATAAATAACATTTAAGGCATTCACACTTGTGTTTAAGAATTATTTTTTTAGCATTTTTGCTTTTTATTTTAGCATGCCACATTTATCAAAGAAGGGGATAGAACTTCCCACTTCACCCATCCGGAAATTAGTTATTCATTCTGACAAAGCAAAAGCGGAGGGTATTGAGGTTTTCCATCTCAACATTGGACAACCCGATATTGCTGCTCCAAAAGAGGCCATTGAAGCGGTTCAAAATTCAGATTTAAGCCTCCTCCCTTATGGTCCCTCGCAAGGAACATTGACGTATCGAAAAAAATTATGTGTTTACTATCAAAAACATGGAATTGAAGTTGCTCCTGACGATGTACTTGTCACTACGGGCGCGAGTGAAGCCCTAACTTTTGCCCTCAACGTCATTTGTGACGCAGAAGATGAAATTATTATTCCAGAGCCTTTCTATGCCAATTATAATGGTTTTGCAAGTGCTGCTAGTGTAAACGTAATTCCTGTTGTTTCAGAATTTACTTCTCAATTTCAATTACCCTCATTAGAAAATATCAGTAAAAAAATAACACCTAAAACAAAAGCAATTTTACTATGTAATCCCAGCAATCCAACGGGATACGTTTATAGTGAAAAAGAAATCTCGACACTTGTCCAACTAGCTATTGAACATGATATTTTCTTAATTGTTGATGAAGTATATCGCGAATTTATTCATGCAGGTAATAAACATTACTCTGTATTACAACATCCTAAAGGAGCTAAGCATACAGTAATGATTGATTCTGTATCCAAACGATATAGTCTCTGTGGTGCCCGGGTAGGATGCATCGTTTCAAAAAATAAAGACTTAATCCAAAATGTATTAAAATTTGCGCATTTAAGGCTCTCCCCTCCTACCTATGCCTTGATGGCAAGTGAAGCTGCTTTGGATGCACCAGACCGTTACCTTGAAGAGGTTATTGCAGAGTATGGAAAACGGAGAAATGTTTTAATTGAACAACTTGAAAAAATTCCTAATGTTGAAGTCTCTCACCCCATGGGGGCGTTTTACTGTATCGTAAAACTACCCGTAGCAGATGCAGAAGATTTCTCTAAATATCTACTCACTGACTTTCATGATGAAAAGCAAACAGTTATGTTAGCTCCAGCAAGAGGTTTTTATTCAACCCCTGGGATCGGATTAAATGAAGTTCGAATTGCTTTTATTTTAGATAGCGAAAAATTAATTCGATCGGTAAGTATTTTGAAAAAGGCTTTAGCAGCCTATCAGAAATTAGTATCTTGAAACATGCTCAAGCTTGAAGAAAACGTTTCTTTAAAAAAATACAACTCCTTTGGAATTGAAGTTTTTACCCAAAACTTTTTTTTGCTCACTGAGACCTCACAATTAAAAGAACTTTACAGCCAATATCAAAACAGACCCATAAGAATCCATGGAGGCGGGAGTAATATGCTTCTCACTCATGATTACGAAGGACTAACGTTAGTTATTGGAACTAAAGGAATTTCCGTTTTGCGTGAAGATGAACAATCGGTATATGTTGAAGTTCAAGCAGGAGAAAACTGGCACGAATTCGTCCTCTGGTGTTTAAAGCAGAATTATGGTGGCGTTGAAAATTTAGCTTTAATTCCGGGGAGTGTTGGAGCAGCACCCATTCAAAATATTGGAGCTTATGGGGTAGAATTAAAATCTGTTTTTCATTGTTGTGAAGTTTTTGACTTAGATACTCAAGACTTTAAAACCTTTACAAAAGAAACCATGCACTTTGGATATCGCGACTCTGTGTTTAAAAACAAATACAAAGGAAAATACATTATTACAAGTGTCTGTTTAAAACTTCAAAAACCCCCTCACAGTTTACAACTCAGTTATGGTGACATTCAAAAAAATTTAGAAGGAAAAACACATACCATTCAGCATGTTGCAGAGACGGTCATTTCAATTCGACAATCCAAACTTCCAGATCCTAAAGAAATTGGAAATAGTGGTAGCTTTTTTAAAAATCCAATTCTTGAAAAAAAACACTTTGATACCTTATTGCAAAAATATCCAGAGTTACCCCATTACCCAACTCCTAGTGGTGCTGTAAAAGTCCCTGCCGCATGGTTGATTGAAAAAATGGGATTCAAAGGAGTTAGAGACGGAGATGCAGGTGTTCATACGAAACAGGCACTTGTACTGGTCAATTATAATCGTGCCACAGGAAATGAAATTTTAGCCCTGGCTCAAAAAATTCAAAAAGCCGCTCTAAAGCAATTTAAAATTACCCTTGAAACTGAAGTCAACATACTCTAGATCTACTCTTTGTTTTTTGAATCCATTTGAATCGTAACAGGACCGTCATTAACAAGGCTTACTTCCATGTCGGCACCGAAAGTTCCTGAAGTTACCTTTTTGCCTAATTGTTTTTTAGCTGTTTCCAAAAAAAGCTCATAAAGTGGAATGGCATGTTCGTGCTTTGCTGCGCGAATATAAGAAGGTCTATTTCCCTTTTTTGTGGAAGCCATCAAGGTAAACTGACTAACAACCATCAGTGCGGCTTTCTTATCCATCAAAGATAAATTCATTATTCCATCTGAATCATTGAAAATTCGCAAATTCAACACTTTGTTTACAAGCCACAAAACATCTGTCGAGTCATCTTCCATTTCAATACCTAACAAAACGAGCAAACCCTCTTGGATTTCCCTATTCTCATTTTGATTGATTCGGACTTGAGCCCGAAGGACTCTCTGGATAATAACTCTCATTTTTAATTTCTGTAAGGGGAATCTTCTTCCATCATTTGCGTGTAGGAAGTGTAGCGTGAATAAGCAATTTCTCCATTTTCAACCGCCTCAATAATTGCACATTTAGGTTCGTTTATATGAATACAATTATGGAATTTACAATTTCCTTTTCGCTGATAAAACTCGGGAAAATAATTTCCGATCTCTTCAGGGAGCATATCAACAACACCAAATCCTTTAATTCCTGGAGTATCGATAATTTTGATTCCATTGGACAAAGCAAACATTTCTGCAAAGGTTGTTGTATGCATTCCCTGTTGGTGTTGCTTTGAAATAGCAGCTGTTTTCAAATCTAAACCCGGGGAAATGGCATTGACCAAGGTGGATTTACCAACGCCACTATGCCCTGAAAACATACTCACTTTATCTTGCATTAATTCTTTGATTTTTGGAACACCTTCTCCTTCAGTGGCGGAAATCGTATATGTAGCATAACCAATATTTTTATAGGTTAGCTGCAATAATTGAAGTGCCTCCAAATCTATAGCTGAGTAGGCGTCAATTTTATTAAACAATAAAATTGCAGGGATTTGATAGGCTTCAGCGGTCACTAAAAAACGATCGATAAACGCCGGAAACGTTGGGGGATTGTTTAAAGTAATCAGTAAAAAAACCTGATCAATATTGGACGCTATAATGTGAGTTTGTTTGGAAAGGTTCACTGATTTTCTGACAATATAATTTTGTCGTTCTTCAATATGAGTGATATTTCCTTCTAAGGAACTGGCATGAGAATCTACTTCAAAATGAACTCGATCTCCAACCGCTACGGGATTGGTACTCTTGATTCCTTTTAAACGAAGTTTTCCTTTGATTCGACATTCATAAAAAACGCCTTCAGAGGCTACAGTATACCAACTTCCTGTTGACCGATAAACAATGCCTTTCTTCAAATATTTTATTTACAAAGAAACAGCTTTTTTTTAAGCCTTTAAGATTCAGAGAGGTGGAGACTAATTTGTATCTTTGCAAAAACTTTTTAGATGGCCCAAAAAACACTTTTAATGATTCTCGATGGCTGGGGAAACTCACCAGACCCTACTATTTCTGCTGTTGATCAGGCAAAAACTCCCTACATTGATTCCTTGTATAAAAACTATGCATACAGTACGCTTAGAACAGATGGACAACACGTAGGTCTTCCCGAAGGTCAAATGGGAAATAGTGAAGTGGGACACATGAATCTGGGAGCAGGTCGAATTGTTTATCAAGATTTAGCCAAAATCAATTTGGCGGTTGAAAAAGATGAATTGAGAAATGAAAAGGTATTAACAGATAGCCTTGAATACGCCAAAAAGGAAGGAAAAAAAGTGCATCTTTTGGGATTATTGTCAGATGGAGGAGTCCATTCGCACATCAATCATATTGAGGGCCTCTTGGATCTTATTGGAGAATATAAGTTGAATGACGTTTATCTTCACGCTTTTACAGACGGTAGAGATGTTGATCCTCAATCGGGTAAACATTTTGTAGAGCAGATCGAAAAAAAACTAGCTGAAACTGGCGGTCACTTGGCCTCAATTATTGGCCGCTATTACGCCATGGATCGAGATCAACGCTGGGAACGAGTAAAAAAAGCCTATGATTTGCTCGTAAATGGAATTGGAAGCCCTACCACAAACTTTCCAAAGGAGCTTTCAAAGAGCTATTCTAAAGGGGTAACGGATGAGTTTATTGCACCGCTTTTTAAAGATAATGGAAAAGGAGAAGCTATTACTAAAATTGAAAATGGAGATGTTATTTTGTTTTTTAATTTTAGAACCGATCGAGGAAGAGAGTTAACACAAGTCCTTTCTCAAAAAGCCTTTCCTGAATTCGAAATGGCACCGCTCGATTTGCATTATGTTACCCTGACCAATTATGATGAATCGTTTCAGCATGTTCAAGTTGTTTTTGACAAAGATAACTTAGAAAATACTCTGGGCGAAGTTTTATCCAAGGCAGGAAAAACCCAAGTTCGTATTGCGGAAACAGAAAAATATCCCCACGTTACCTTCTTTTTTAATGGAGGTCGAGAAGCCCCTTTTGAAGGAGAGGATCGTATTCTATGTCCCTCCCCAAAAGTAGCGACCTATGACCTTCAACCCGAAATGAGTGCCTTTGAAATCAAAGATGCCATTGTTGAAAAAATAAAAAAAGATGCACCTGATTTTATTTGCTTAAATTTTGCAAACCCAGATATGGTTGGACATACGGGTGATTTACAAGCTGCAATTAAAGCCTGTGAATCCGTTGATCAATGCGCAAAAGCTGTGATTGAAACGGCATTAGAAAAAGAATATGTTAGTATCGTAATTGCCGATCACGGAAATTGCGAAACGATGATCAATCCCGATGGGAGTCCCAACACGGCACATACAACAAATCCTGTTCCTGTAATATTAGTGGACCCCGAAAAGAAAAAAATTACGAATGGAATTTTGGGAGATATTGCCCCAACAGTTTTAGATCTTTTGGAAATTTCTCAACCCAAAACGATGACCCAAAAATCTTTAATTCTACGCTCATGAAAAAACTAGTCCCAACCATTATTTTTATCCTTTTACTTGTAGGCTGTAAAGGGCAAATACAAGAGAAGAAAACACCGCAAAAACCTTTAAAAGTTGAAAGCCTAATCGGTGAAGAAGGAGAGACTGTTATTCTTGGCTATATGAATCGTGCTAATTTAGACACCCCCGAATTTCAAGCTTGGTTTCAGCCTGAATATAACAATATAAAAATTCCTGAAGGCTGGTCGGCTGAGTATGCCCCTTTGGCTAAAAATCTTGAGTTTAAATTGTTTTTAGGAACTTGGTGCGGAGACACCCAAAGAGAACTTGGAGGAATGTTTAAGCTCCTTGACCTTCTAGGAGTGTCCAATGACAAAATTGAAATGTATTCTATTTCAGAGGCCAAAGACAGTCCTCTGAGTTATGAAAAAGAATATGACATCCTCAATATTCCGACCTTGATATTCATCGAAAACGGTAAAGAAATCAATCGATTTGTTGAATTCCCAGTAGTAAACTTAGTTGACGATTTTTCTAAAATTTTAAAAAGAGAGCCCTACGAAAATTCCTACGCAGATTTTTAATATGGCAGCAATTGTACTAAAAACAAAAGAGGAAATTGAATTGATGCGAGAGAGTGCCCTTATTGTTTCTAAAACATTGGGTATGTTGGCCGCCGAAATTAAACCTGGAATAACCAGCCTGAAACTAGATCAACTCGCCGAAAGCTTTATTCGTGACCATCAGGCAGAACCCGGATTTTTAGGTTTATATGATTTTCCTAACACTTTGTGCATGAGTCCGAATGCTCAAGTAGTTCATGGAATCCCTAATGAAAAATCCTTGCAAGAAGGAGATATCATTTCGATTGATTGCGGCGCATTAAAAAATGGATTTTATGGAGACCATGCCTACACCTTTGCTGTAGGTGAAATTGATCCTGAAGTTGAAAAATTACTCAAGGTGACAAAAGCTTCACTTTATGAGGGTATTGATACTTTTCGTGCGGGAAATCGTTTGGGAGATATGGGTTATGCCATTCAGCATTTTTGTGAAAAAGAAGGCTATGGTGTGGTCCGTGAATTAGTAGGTCATGGCTTAGGACGCGTCATGCACGAAGGTCCAGAAGTTCCAAATTATGGAAAACGTGGAAAAGGTAAAAAATTCCAAGAAGGGATGGTTTTGGCCATAGAACCCATGATCAACGGTGGGACTCACCGCATCAAACAACTCAAAGACGGTTGGACAATACTCACTGCTGACGGAAAAGCCAGCGCTCATTTTGAGCATAACGTGGCTTTGATAGATGGAAAACCAGAATTACTTTCTACTTTTCAATACATTTATGAGGCTCTAGGCATAAAAAGTGATGAAGAGTTACCCTATAGAAAAGAACCCCTTTTGGAATGAAATGGTTACTCAACTTGCTTCCCAGACCCCTTTTAATCAGGTTGAGTATTTGGTTTCGTCCTTTGATTAAATGGTATTTTAAAGGAAACCAATTTACCGATCCCATCGATGGAAGTTCCTATCGAAAGTTTTTGCCTTATGGATATCAAAATTTAAGAGAAAATGCCTTGTGTCCAGGAACACTATCTTTGGAAAGGCATCGCCTTTTGTGGTTGTATTTATCCCGAGAGACGGATTTTTTAACACGTTCTCTCAGGGTGTTGCACGTTGCCCCAGAACAAGTTTTTTACACCAAGTTCAAAACCCTTGACAATTGGGCCTACACGACCACCGACCTCCACTCTCCTCTTGCCGATGTGAAAGCAGATATTTGTGCGCTTCCCTTTAAAAATGAGGAGTACGATTTAATTTTCTGTAATCATGTTTTGGAGCATATCCCAAACGATCAAAAAGCAATGGAAGAACTCTATCGTGTTTTAAAAAAAGGAGGCACCTTGATTGCACAAGTCCCTTTGGTTGAAAGTCGTGAAACTACTTTTGAAGACGATTCCATTACCGATAAAAAAGAACGCACTCGAATTTTTGGACAATATGACCATGTGCGTATCTATGGAATAGACTACTACAGCCGACTAGAAAAAACAGGCTTTGATGTCACTGCTGTACAAAGCATCTCTGGGTTATCCCAAACGGACTTTGTCCGTTTTGCCCTACCCAAAAATGAAAGGATTCCCGTGGCGGTTAAGCCTTAAAAAAAACCTGCGTCTTTGATCGACAAAAAAACCCTTCTATTAAAAGGAGATTTTGAGAATATAAATGGACTTTAGTTAGCAAGTAGTTTTAGGCAGAATACAACAGCTGAAAAACACCCCCTAACCCCTTTTATAAGGGGAATAAATAATAGTCTCCATGTTGGGGAAAATAGCAAAAAGCCGCCCTTGTTAGAAAGGATTTAGGCAAGTTTTTTGTAAATGCCAAAGGCTACTTCTTAATTCCCTTTTTCGAAATAATTGGCTTAATAAGAATTAAAAATTGATTGAATTATTATTGCTATTTGATGGTATGTAGGTTCAACTGAATATTTTAAAACATTAAAACAAGCTTTCTTCTTCTATGCCTTTACATAAATTTCCCGCTTGGGGATATATTCATGTATGAATAGATTTTTTTTTAGCTTCTTCCAAAAGGAGTTCTTTTGCACGACTTCGAATTTTTTCTGTAAGTTGTGAATTGTTATACCAAATCAATGCCATGCGAACCGTTTGAACATGGCAATCAAACTCTGTTGCAATTTGTTACTTAAACAAATAAGGGAGTTCAATTGGAGAAGGATAATTTTTTCGACCTCTTTAATTTTTTTTACGATGAACTCTTCTTGAAAATGTTTTCTATAAACATAGTAATGCAACCGCATTAGCTCTACTTCAAGTGCAAGCTCCTGATCATCTTCATTAAAAGCCAAAAGCATCAATTTCATTAAATGCAGTAAAGAGTTGAACTGAATCTAAAGAGCTAATGCCTTCTCCATAAAAAGGAGTAAGGAGTATCGTTCTTTCCTTATGGGTTTTATTTACAAGTTGAGTAAAGTCTTTAATATATTTTTCAATCTCATTATTTTTAGTACGCTCTTGACTGCATAGCTTTGACGGGAAACTTAAAAAAATTGAAAAAACAAAAATGATTATCCATGAGGGCCTCTGGATCCATTTTCTAATTGTATAATAATTTCCAAATTTAAATGTGGAATAGTACATATTGCTGGTTCGTTCCGTGGATCGAATGATAAAGCACAAAAGAATTTGACTTGAAAAAGTGTAAGCTTTTTTCATAAGGAATAACAAATGGGACTTAATATTACTGAAATTTACTGTTTTTATACCAGGAATTCAACCTATAGAGTGCTTAACCCTCCCCCCTTTTTTTAAAAGACTCAGAAAAACAAATCCGAAAAGTCAGAACGATTTGAATTTACTTCTTCTGAAAACCTTTAGAAAAAACCTCTTTTACTCCTCCTAAAGAATCGGCTAGAATCCAATAAGCTTCTAATTCGGGGCGGTTTGAAATAAGTGCTTTAGATTGCTCAAAAGGCATTACCATTAAAGCCGTTGCATACGCATCGGCGGTCATACAGTCGGGGGCTAATACGGAGGCACTGAGAACAGATGACGGATTGGCTTTACCTGTTTTTGGATTGATAGAATGCACCCAACGCTCCCCTGTTTCTTGATGTACTGAATACTTCCGATAATTCCCTGAAGTTGCCAAAGCTTCGTTATCCAAAGAAATAACATGAATTAAGTTACGCTCTTCTTTTTGTTGAGGATCGTCGATGGCTACTTTCCACAATGCATTCGACTTGGGACTTTTCCCTTGAGCCACAATTTCACCTCCTATTTCGACTAAAAAGGAAGAAACCTTTTTCATCCTTAAAAAATCAGCAATGACATCAACCACATAGCCTTTGGCTAAGGCGTTGAAATCAAAGTATAGCTTTGGATGTTCTTTCTTGATTGTGCCTTGGTCGGTTAAACTTGTTTTATCCCAACCCGTAAAACTCGAAATACTATCCCGTTGTTGCGCTGAAATTTGCTTCAAAGGTTTTCCAGGGCCAAAACCATAAGCATTGACTAAAGCGCCAACTGTAGGGTCAAAATATCCTTGGGTAGCCTCCCAAACCTCACTTGCTTTTTGATATACTTTTACAAAATGAGAATCTATTTTTAAA